>JANJWS010000103.1 GCA_024709425.1 Thiobacillus sp. | reverse complement strand
GATGGTGATGCCTGGCGACAACGTCAGCATCAAGGTTTCCTTGATTGCCCCGATCGCCATGGACGAAGGTCTGCGTTTCGCCATCCGCGAAGGCGGCCGTACCGTTGGCGCCGGCGTCGTGGCCAAGATCGAAGAGTAAGGTTCAACTCATGCAAAACCAGAAAATCCGCATTCGCCTGAAGGCGTTTGACTACAAACTGATCGACCAATCGGCGCTCGAGATCGTCGAGACGGCCAAGCGCACCGGCGCTGTGGTCAAGGGCCCCGTGCCCCTGCCGACGTCGATCGAGCGTTTTGACATCCTGCGTTCGCCGCACGTCAACAAGACCAGCCGCGACCAGTTTGAAATTCGTACGCATCGTCGCCTGATGGACATCATGGATCCTACCGACAAGACGGTGGATGCGCTGATGAAGCTGGACCTCCCGGCGGGCGTGGACGTCGAAATCAAGTTGTAAAAAGTGGGCGGCATGGGTATAATGCCGCCCCTTCTGCTTCACCAAGTCGCCGGTCAATAGTAATCGGCACCTACAACCCTAGCCCGGGCGCTTTGCACGGGCCAGAGATAGGAAATACGAACATGAGTATCGGGCTCGTTGGCCGCAAGGTCGGCATGACCCGCATTTTCACCGACAACGGCGTATCCGTTCCGGTGACTGTGCTGGAAATGTCCAACAACCGCGTCACGCAAGTGCGCACCCCAGACAATGACGGCTATTCCGCCGTTCAGGTCGCTTACGGCAGCCGTCGGAACAGTCGCGTCAACAAGGCCGAGGCTGGCCATTTCGTCAAGGCTGGCGTCGAGGCCGCGTCGGTGCTGCGCGAATTCCGCGTCACGCCGGAAGTTGCGGCGCAGTATCAGCCGGGCGCGACGGTCTCGGTCGAGGTCTTTCAAGCCGGGCAGAAGGTCGACGTCTCGGGCGTCACCCAGGGCAAAGGATTCGCCGGCACCATCAAGCGTCACAACTTCAGTTCGCAGCGCGCCTCGCACGGCAACTCCCGTTCGCATAACGTGCCGGGCTCCATCGGCATGGCGCAGGATCCCGGTCGCGTGTTCCCGGGCAAACGGATGTCCGGCCACATGGGTGCTGTCGCCTGTACGAAGCAGAATCTGGAAGTGGTTCGCATTGACGCCGAACGCGGCCTTGTGCTGGTGAAGGGTGCCGTGCCGGGTGCCAAGGGTGGACATGTCGTGGTCTGTCCGGCCGTGAAAGGGGGTGCCTGATGGAACTCGCAGTGATCAACGATCAGGGCCAGCAGGTGACCAGTGTCGCCGCGTCCGACGAGACGTTTGGTCGTGACTACAATGAAGCGCTGGTGCATCAGGTCGTCACGGCGTTCCAGGCGAACGCGCGCAGCGCCGATCGTGCGCAGAAGACACGTGCCGAAGTGACCGCGTCGACACACAAACCGTGGCGTCAAAAGGGTACGGGTCGCGCGCGTTCTGGTCGCACCTCCAGCCCGATCTGGCGCGGTGGTGGCGTCACCTTCCCGAACAAGCCGAACGAGAATTTCACCCACAAGGTGAACCGCAAGATGTACCGTGCCGGCTTGGCGACGATCCTGTCCCAGTTGGCGCGTGATGGCAAGCTCAAGGTGGTCGAGAGTCTTGGCGTCGACTCGCCCAAGACGAAGGTGCTCGCGGGCAAGCTGAAATCCATGGGCTACGGCAAGGTCATGATCATTGCTGACAGCGTAGACGACAACCTGTGGTTGTCCTCGCGCAACCTGCGTGATGTGTATGTGGTCGAGCCGCATCAGGCGGATCCCTGGAGCCTGATCAAATTTGGCAATGTGCTGATCACCAAGGCGGCGGTCAAGCAGTTCGAGGAGATGGTGTGATGAATGCGATCAGTCAGGAACGTCTGCTCAAGGTCATTCTCGCGCCCGTGATCTCCGAAAAGAGTACCCGCGTCGCGGACAAGCTCAACCAGGTGGTTTTCCGCGTGCTGCCCGATGCAACAAAGCAGGAGATCGGCGCCGCCGTTGCAAGCCTGTTCAAGGTCGAGGTCGAAGGCGTGCAGGTCCTGAACGTCAAGGGCAAGATCAAGCGCTCGGGCCGCGTCATGGGACGTCGCGACAACTGGAAGAAGGCTTACGTCACCCTCAAGCCGGGCCAGGACATCGACTTCACGTCCGGTCAGTAAGGAAACCATCATGGCATTGATCAAAGTCAAACCCACATCGGCCGGACGCCGTGCAGTCGTCAAGGTCGTGACGCCCGGCCTGCACAAGGGCAAGCCTGTCGCTGCCCTTGTCGAACCAAAAAAGCGCGGTTCCGGACGCAACAACAACGGCCACGTCACGGTGCGCCATAAAGGCGGTGGACACAAGCAGCACTACCGCGTGGTGGATTTCCGTCGTAACAAGGACGGTATTCCCGCGAAGGTCGAGCGGCTGGAATACGATCCCAACCGCTCCGCGCACCTGGCCTTGCTGTGCTACGCGGACGGCGAACGCTGCTACATCATCGCGCCGCGTGGTGTGCAGGTGGGCGCCCAATTGGTGAACGGCGCCGAAGCGCCGATCAAGCCGGGCAATTGTCTGCCGCTGCGCAGCATTCCCGTGGGTAGCACGGTGCACTGCGTCGAGATGATGCCCGGCAAGGGTGCGCAGATTGCGCGCTCCGCCGGCACCTCGGCCCAGCTTCTGGCGCGCGAGGGGAGCTACGCTCAGCTTCGCCTGCGTTCCGGCGAGATTCGCAAGGTGCACGTCGATTGTCGCGCGACCCTGGGTGAGTGCGGCAACGAAGAGCACAGCCTGCGTTCCCTTGGCAAGGCGGGTGCAACCCGCTGGCGCGGCATCCGTCCGACGGTGCGCGGCGTCGTGATGAACCCGGTCGATCACCCGCATGGTGGTGGTGAAGGACGCACCGCGGCGGGCCGTCATCCGGTCAGCCCGTGGGGTACACCGACGAAGGGTTACCGCACCCGCAGCAACAAGCGCACCTCCAACATGATCGTGCGCCGCCGTCACGCGCGCTGAGTAAGGTAGATAGATATGGCACGTTCAATCAAAAAAGGGCCCTTCGTTGACGGGCATCTGCTGAAGAAGATCGAGACTGCTCGGAATTCGAACGACAAGCGGCCGATCAAGACCTGGTCGCGTCGGTCAACCGTGCTTCCGGACTTCATCGGTCTCACCATCGCCGTGCACAATGGCCGGCAGCACGTTCCGGTATTCGTCACCGAGAACATGGTGGGCCACAAGCTGGGCGAGTTCTCGCTGACGCGCACCTTCAAGGGGCACGTTGCGGACAAGAAGGCGAAGAAATAAGGAGCGCATGATGGAAGTTTCTGCAGTGTTGCGTGGTACCCGCCTGTCTGCCCAGAAAGGCCGCTTGGTCGCCGACCAGATTCGTGGTCTGCGCGTGGAGAAGGCGCTCGACATCCTGGCGTTCAGCCCGAAGAAAGGCGCCGGCATCATCAAGAAGGTACTTGAGTCCGCGATCGCCAACGCCGAGCACAACGAGGGCGCCGACATTGACGCCCTCAAGGTCAAGACCATCTACGTTGACCAGGGCGCCGTACTGAAGCGCTTTACCGCCCGCGCCAAGGGCCGCGGCAACCGTATTAGCAAACCGACCTGTCACATCACCGTGACGGTTGGCGATTGAGGAAGCGCCATGGGACAGAAAGTACATCCGATCGGTTTTCGCCTGGGCGTCCAGCGTATCTGGACCGCGAAGTGGTATGGCTCGAACCGCAATTTCTCCAGCACCCTGCTGGAGGACATCAAGGTGCGTGACTACCTGAAGAAGAAGCTCGCTCACGCCTCGGTGTCCAAGGTCATGATCGAGCGCCCGGCGAAGAACGCGCGCATCACGATCTACAGTGGACGTCCTGGCGTCGTGATCGGCAAGAAGGGTGAAGACATCGAAGTGCTGCGCCGGGAGCTGGCTGGCATGATGACCGTGCCGGTGCACGTGAACATCGAGGAAGTGCGCAAGCCCGAGACGGATGCGCAGATCATTGCCGATGGCATCGCGCAACAGCTCGAGAAACGTGTGATGTTCCGCCGCGCCATGAAACGCGCGATGCAGAACGCGATGCGCCTGGGCGCGCAGGGTATCAAGATCATGAGTTCGGGCCGTCTGAACGGCGCGGAGATCGCGCGCACCGAATGGTACCGTGAAGGCCGCGTGCCCCTGCATACCCTGCGCGCCGAGATTGACTACGGTTTTGCCGAAGCGAAGACCACCTACGGCATCATCGGCATCAAGGTGTGGGTCTACAAGGGCGACTCGCTGAACCGCGGGGAGCAACCGGTGGCCGCTGAGCCGGAGCGCCGGGGAAAGAAACCAGGAGTGAAACATGCTGCAGCCAGCTAGAAGAAAATACCGCAAGGAACAGAAGGGCCGAAATACCGGCCTGGCGACGCGTGGCGCCCACGTCAGCTTCGGCGACTTTGGTCTCAAGGCCATTGGCCGCGGTCGCCTGACGGCACGGCAAATCGAAGCGGCCCGTCGCGCGATGACTCGTCATATCAAGCGGGGTGGCCGTATTTGGATCCGCATCTTCCCGGACAAGCCGATTTCCAAGAAGCCGGCCGAAGTCCGCATGGGTAACGGCAAGGGCGCCCCGGAATACTATGTGGCCGAGATTCAACCCGGCAAGGTTCTCTATGAAATGGACGGCGTCAACGAAGAGCTGGCGCGTGAGGCATTCCGCCTGGCCGCCGCCAAGCTGCCGATCGCCACCACTTTCGTTACCCGCATGATCGGGAGCTGAACGATGAATGCAAAAGAGATGCGCGGCAAGAACGCCGCCGAACTGAAACAGGAACTCGAGTCGCTGCTGCGCGCGCACTTTTCGCTGCGTATGCAGGTGGCCACCCAGCAGTCCAACAAGACTGCCGACCTTGGCAAGCTGCGCCGTGACATCGCCCGGGTCAAGACCATTATGCGCGAGAAGGCGGGTCAAGCATGAGTGAAACAAAGAAGATGGTGCGCACGCTCACCGGACGTGTGGTGAGCGACAAGATGGACAAGACCGTGACTGTGCTGGTCGAGCGTCGGGTGAAGCACCCGGTTATCGGCAAGGTGATCCGGCTGTCCAAGAAATATCACGCCCACGATGAGAACAATGAGTTTCACGAGGGTGACATGGTGCAGATCGTGGAATCGCGCAAGCTGTCGCGTACCAAGGCCTGGACCGTCAGCAAGCTGGTTGAGCGCGCTCGCGTCTGACGCTTGCGCTGGATGTAAAAGCCCGGTATAGTGCTGGGTTTTCCGGTTGGTGGTCTGGCTGGATGCCGGTTCGCTGACTCAGCACCGCCACGCAACATGTGGCGATTCTCCCGAACGGGTTCCAAAACTGGCCGCCGCTGTTCTGATTTCAAGGCGTGGTGGATTAAGTTGGAGGCAATTTAAATGATTCAGATGCAGTCCGTACTGGACGTTGCAGACAACACGGGCGCGCGCTCGGTGATGTGCATCAAGGTTTTGGGCGGCAGTCACCGCCGTTACGCCAGCGTGGGCGACATCATCAAGGTCAGCATCAAGGATGCCGCGCCGCGCGGTCGCGTGAAGAAGGGTGATGTCTACAACGCTGTGGTCGTTCGTACCGCGAAGGGCGTTCGTCGGCCTGATGGCTCGCTGGTGCGTTTCGATGGTAACGCTGCTGTGCTGCTCAACAACAAACTGGAGCCGATCGGCACGCGTATCTTTGGCCCGGTGACCCGCGAGTTGCGTACCGAGAAGTTCATGAAGATCGTCTCGCTGGCGCCGGAAGTGCTGTAAGGGGGAATCATGGCAAAAATTCGCAAGAACGATCAGGTCGTGATCCTGGCGGGCAAAGACAAGGGCAAGCGTGGCACGGTGCTGCGCGTGCTGGATGATGGTGCCGTGCTGGTCGAAGGGGTGAATCGGGTGAAAAAGCACCAGAAGCCCAACCCCATGCGCAATCAACAGGGTGGCATTGTCGAAAAGGAAATGCCGATCGACGCATCGAACGTGGCGCTCTTCAATGTCGCCACGCAGAAGGCGGACCGGGTCGGTTTCAAGACGCTGGAGGATGGCCGCAAGGTGCGGATCTATAAATCCAATGGCGAAATGGTTGACGCTCAGGGGTAATCATGGCGCGCTTGCAAGAATTTTATCGTGAAACCGTCGTTCCCAAGCTGGTCGAGCAGTTTGGTTACAAGTCGGTCATGGAGGTCCCGCGCATCCAGAAAATCACCCTCAATATGGGGGTGGGTGAGGCGGTTGCCGACAAGAAGGTGATGGAGCACGCCGTTGGCGACATGCAGAAAATCGCCGGCCAGAAACCGGTCGTGACCAAGTCAAAAAAATCGATCGCCGGCTTCAAGATTCGCGAAAACTATCCGGTCGGTTGCATGGTGACGCTGCGGCGCGGGCAAATGTATGAGTTTCTCGATCGCCTGGTGACGGTTGCGATGCCGCGCATCCGCGACTTCCGTGGTGTGTCGGGCAAGTCCTTCGATGGTCGTGGCAACTACAACATGGGTGTCAAGGAACAGATCATTTTCCCTGAGATCGAGTACGACAAGATCGATGCGCTGCGTGGCATGAACATCACGATCACCACCACCGCCAAGACCGACGAAGAGGCCCGCGCGCTGCTGGCCGCCTTCAGTTTCCCGTTCAAGAATTGAGGTAGGCATGGCCAAAGTATCCTTGATCAACCGTGAAGAAAAGCGCGCGCGCATGGTTAAGAAGTATGCCGCCAAGCGTGCCGAGCTCAAGGCTGCGATCGCGAACCCGCGCAGCAGCGACGACGAGCGCATGGCTGCCCTGCAGGCCCTGCAGGCCCTGCCGCGCAATGCGAGCCCTGTACGCCAACGCAATCGTTGCCAGTTGACCGGGCGGCCGCGTGGCGTCTTCGCGAAGTTCGGCTTGGCGCGCGGCAAGCTGCGCGAGTATGCGATGCGCGGCGAGATTCCGGGCATTGTCAAGGCAAGCTGGTGAGAGGCGAACATTATGAGTATGAGTGATCCCATCGCGGACATGCTGACGCGTATCCGCAATGCACAATCCGTCGAAAAGGCGACCGTAACGATGCCTTCCTCGAAAGTGAAGGTGGCTATCGCCCAGGTCCTGAAGGACGAAGGGTACATCGACGATTTCGCGGTACGGGGCGAGGCTGGCAAGCCTGAGCTCGAACTGCAGCTCAAGTATTACGCCGGGCGACCGGTGATCGAACGGATCGAGCGGGTGAGCAAGCCCGGCCTCCGCATCTACAAGGGTGCTGAGGAACTACCCCGTGTGATGAATGGCCTGGGTGTCGCGATCGTTTCCACCTCGCGCGGCGTGATGGCGGACCGCCATGCGCGTGCGAAGGGTGTGGGCGGCGAAATCCTGTGCGTGGTCGCCTAAGCCAGGGAGGAACAAAATGTCACGCGTAGCAAAAAATCCGATCGCGCTGCCCAAAGGCGTCGAAGTCAATCTTGGCCGTACCATCTCCGTCAAGGGGCCGCTGGGTACCTTGCAGCAGGCGACGTCAGGTGACGTGGTTGTCACGCTCGAAGACGGTTCGCTGAAATTCGCGCCGACCCGTGACAGCATCCAGGCCAACGCGATGGCCGGGACGATGCGTGCACTGGTCAACAACATGGTGCGCGGCGTCACCCAAGGCTTTGAGAAGCGTCTGACGCTCGTTGGTGTGGGTTACCGTGCTCAGGCCCAGGGCGATGCGCTCAACCTGACGCTCGGCTTCTCGCATCCGGTGGTGCACAAGATGCCGGCTGGCATTAAGGTCGAGACCCCGTCGCAGACGGAGATCGTCATCAAGGGCGTTGATCGTCAGGCGGTTGGGCAGGTGGCCGCGGATGTGCGCGCCTACCGTCCGCCGGAGCCTTACAAGGGCAAGGGCGTTCGTTATAGCGACGAAGTGGTCGTCAAGAAAGAGACCAAGAAGAAGTAAGGCTTAAGGACAAACCATGAACACCAAGCAATCACGGATTCGCAGGGCGCGCAAAACCCGCGCCAAGATCGCGGCCGTCAAGGCGATTCGACTGGCCATTCACCGCACTAACAGCCACATCTACGCGCAGATTATTTCCGCGGATGGTGGCACGGTGATGACCAGTGCCTCGTCCAACGACAAGGACCTGCGCGCGGCAATCGGTAATGGCGGCAACGCCGCCGCCGCCGCCGCGGTCGGCAAGCGCCTGGCCGAAAAGGCCAAGGGCCTTGGCATCGAAAAAGTGGCCTTCGATCGTTCCGGCTTCAAGTTCCATGGGCGTGTGAAAGCCCTGGCCGAAGCGGCCCGCGAAGGCGGTTTGGTTTTTTAACGAGGCAGAATCAAGATGGCCCGTACAGCACCTGGCAGCAACGAAGAGCGCGGCGACGGCCTGCGCGAAAAGATGATCTCGGTCAACCGCGTCACCAAGGTGGTGAAGGGCGGCCGGATCATGGGTTTTGCCGCGCTCACCGTGGTGGGCGATGGCGACGGCGGTATCGGCATGGGTAAGGGCAAGTCCCGCGAAGTCCCGGTCGCCGTCCAGAAGGCGATGGAAGAGGCACGGCGCAAGATGGTCAAGGTCAGCCTGAAGAACGGCACCTTCCACCACACCGTTGTCGGGCAGCACGGCGCTTCGCGCGTGCTGATCCAGCCGGCATCCGAAGGCACGGGCATCATTGCCGGCGGCGCCATGCGCGCCGTGTTCGAGGTGATGGGCGTGCAAAACGTGCTGGCAAAGTGTCTGGGTTCCACCAATCCCTATAACGTCGTGCGTGCCACCCTCGACGGCCTGATGAAGCTGTCGACGCCGTCCGAGATCGCGGCCAAGCGTGGCAAGTCCGTCGAAGAGATCGCGGGGTAAGCAGTCATGAGCGAGCAGAAGAAAATCAGAGTCACGCTGGTGAAGAGTCTCATCGGCACCAAAGCGCCTCACCGTGCCTGCGTGCGCGGGCTGGGTCTGCGCCGTCTCAATCACACGGTCGAAGTGGTGGATACGCCCGAGAACCGCGGCATGATCACCCGTGTCGCCTATCTCCTGAAGTGCGAGGCTTAAATGGAACTGAACAATATCAAGCCGGCTGACGGCGCCAAGAAGGACAAGCGCCGTGTCGGTCGCGGCATCGGCTCGGGCCTGGGCAAGACGGCTGGACGCGGCCACAAGGGCCAGAAGTCTCGCGCAGGCGGTTTCCACAAGGTCGGCTTTGAGGGCGGTCAGATGCCGATGCATCGCCGTTTGCCGAAGCGCGGCTTCGTGTCGCTGACGAAGGCCGACACGGCCCGTGTTCGCCTTTACGAATTGGCAACCGTGGGCGTCGACGAAATCGATCTGCTGGTACTGAAGCAGGCCGGCGTCATTGGAGCCGACGCGAAGGCGGCCCGTATCTATCTGGCGGGCGAGGTCTCGCGGCCGGTGAAACTGCGCGGCATTGCGGTGACCAAGGGCGCACGGGCGGCCATTGAAGCCGCCGGCGGCAGCGTCACCGAATAATCGCCAGCGAGGAACGCGTCGTGGCCATGCCAAAAACCGGCTTGAACAAGTTCGGCGACCTCAAGCGCCGGCTCCTGTTCCTGCTGGGCGCGCTCATCGTGTATCGCATCGGCACCTTCATCCCGGTGCCGGGGATCGATCCGCTCGTGCTTGACCAGTTGTTCAAGTCCCAGCAGGGCGGCATCCTGGGCATGTTCAACATGTTCTCGGGCGGTGCGCTGTCGCGCTTCAGCGTATTTGCGCTCGGTATCATGCCCTACATTTCGGCCTCGATCATCGTGCAGTTGATGAGCACGGTCTCGCCGCAGCTCAAGGAGCTGAAGAAGGAGGGCGAGGCCGGTCGTCGAAAGATCACGCAGTACACCCGATACGGGACGCTGTTCCTGGCGGTATTCCAGTCGCTGGGCATCGCCATCGCACTGGAGTCGCAGGCTGGGCTGGTGCTCGATCCTGGCCTGGGCTTTCGGCTGGTGACCGTGGTGACCCTGACTGCAGGCACCATGTTCCTCATGTGGCTGGGCGAGCAGATTACCGAGCGCGGGCTGGGCAACGGGATTTCGATCATCATTTTCGCTGGCATCGTCGCGGGCCTGCCTGCTGCCATTGGGGGCACACTGGAACTGACGCGCACCGGGGCGTTTTCCATTCCTCTCGTACTGATGCTGTTTATCGGGGTGCTTTTGGTGACCGCGCTGGTGGTGTTCGTCGAGCGGGGGCAGCGCAAGATCCTGGTCAATTACGCCAAGCGCCAAGTGGGCAAGATGGTGGTCGGTGGGCAGAGTTCGCACCTGCCGCTCAAGCTCAACATGGCTGGGGTGATTCCGCCGATCTTCGCGTCGAGCATCATTCTGTTCCCGGCGACGCTTGCCGGTTGGTTCGGCAGTGGCGAGCAGATGGGTTGGCTGCGGGACATTGCGGCCACGCTGTCACCCGGCCAGCCGGTCTATGTGTTGATGTATGCACTCGCGATCATCTTCTTCTGTTTCTTTTATACGGCGCTGGTGTTCGACCCGAAGGAAACCGCGGACAACCTGAAGAAGAGCGGGGCATTCGTGCCCGGCATCCGGCCTGGTGACCAGACCGCGCGCTACATCGACAAAATCCTGACACGGTTGACGCTGGTCGGTGCGATCTACATCACGCTGGTGTGTCTGCTGCCGGAGTTCCTGATCCTCAAGTGGAACGTGCCGTTCTACTTCGGTGGCACCTCGCTGTTGATCATCGTGGTGGTGACCATGGATTTCATGGCCCAGGTGCAGGCATATGTGATGTCGCACCAGTACGAAGGCTTGCTGAAGAAGGCCAATTTCAGGAATGGTCTGGTGGGGCGCTGATGTCGAAGGAAGATGTGATCCAGATGCAGGGCGAGGTACTGGAGAATCTCCCCAACGCCACATTCAGGGTCAAGCTGGAAAACGGACACATTCTTCTGGGCCACATTTCCGGGAAGATGCGGATGCATTACATCCGTATCCTCCCGGGAGACAAGGTGACCGTGGAGTTGACCCCTTACGATCTGACCAAGGGTCGAATCGTGTTCCGGGCGAAGTGATTGTTTAGCCGACGGCCTACCGCCGGCGTGAAATGGAGATGAATCATGAGAGTGCAGGCGTCTGTCAAGAAAATTTGCCGCAAGTGCAAGATCGTTCGCCGCAAGGGTGTGGTGCGCGTGATTTGCGACGATCCGCGCCACAAGCAGCGGCAGGGTTGATGTCGCGATCGGTTGAACGTGTGACCCGGAACCGGGTTGTTGTGTTATAATTTTTTGTTTTCCGTTCGGAGCTTTGCGAATGGCCCGTATAGCAGGGGTTAATATCCCGAATCATCAGCACGCTGTTATTGCGTTGACCGCAATCTATGGCATTGGTCGCACCACGTCCGGCAAGATCTGCGACGCTGCCGGCGTTGCACACACTGCCAAGATCAAGGACCTGACCGAGGCCGAGATGGAGCGCCTGCGCGAGGGTGTCTCGCGTTTCACGGTTGAGGGCGACCTCCGCCGCGAAGTTACCATGAACATCAAGCGCTTGATGGACCTTGGTTGCTACCGTGGGTTCCGACATCGCAAGGGGCTGCCGGTGCGCGGCCAGCGTACCCGTACCAACGCACGTACCCGAAAGGGTCCGCGCAAGGCCATCAAAAAGTAAGGACTAGGTCATGGCTACAAAAACTGCCGCGCGCGTGCGCAAAAAGGTCAAGAAGAATGTTGCCGAAGGCATTGCGCACATTCACGCTTCCTTCAACAACACCATCGTGACCATCACTGACCGTCAGGGCAATGCGCTGTCGTGGGCGACCGCGGGTGGTGCCGGCTTCAAGGGTTCGCGCAAGTCGACGCCATTTGCGGCGCAGGTGGCCGCGGAAAATGCCGGCAAGATGGCGCAGGAATATGGCGTCAAGAATCTGGAAGTCCGGATCAAGGGTCCCGGCCCCGGCCGTGAATCGACGGTGCGTGCGCTCAACGCGCTCGGCTTCAAGATCACCGCGATTTCGGACGTCACGCCGATTCCGCACAACGGCTGCCGCCCGTCGAAAAAGCGTCGCATCTAACATCAGGGAATACCATGGCTCGTAATCTTGATCCCAAGTGCCGTCAGTGCCGCCGCGAAGGCGAGAAGCTGTTCCTCAAGGGCGAAAAGTGCTTCACCGACAAATGCGCGATCGAACGCCGCGCGTACGCGCCTGGCCAGCACGGCCAGAAGAGCGGTGCACGCTTGTCCGGTTACGGCGTGCAACTGCGTGAGAAGCAGAAGATCCGCCGTATCTATGGCGTGCTGGAAGGACAGTTCCGTCTCGTTTACAAGGAAGCGGACCGTCGCAAGGGTGTGACCGGCGAAAACCTCCTGGCGCTGCTGGAATCGCGTCTGGATTCGGTCTGTTATCGCATGGGCTTTGGCGCGTCGCGCACCGAGGCACGTCAGGTGGTTCGCCACAACGGCATTCTGGTCAATGGTCGCCGCGTGAACATCCCGTCGTATCAGGTTCGTGCGGGAGACGTGGTAGAGGTCACCGAGAAGGCGAAGGCGCATCTGCGGGTTAAGGCTGCGGCCGAAGCCACGGCTGCGCGTGGCTACCCCGAATGGGTCGAGGTTGACGCGAAGGCCCTCAAGGGGACTTACAAGGCCGCCCCGCAGCGTTCCGAACTGCCGTCGACTATCAACGAATCGCTGGTCATCGAACTTTACTCCAAGTAAGCCCTGAGCCAGACGTAAGGAAACGCAACCCATGCAAAGCGCAACGGATTTTCTCAAGCCGCGGATTGTCGAGGTGGACCGGGCCTCCCCGCTGCACGCCAAGGTCATCATGGAACCCTTCGAGCGTGGCTATGGCCACACGCTCGGCAATGCGCTGCGTCGTGTCCTGCTGTCGTCCATGGTGGGCTATGCGCCGACCGAGGTGACCATCAGCGGGGTCGTTCACGAATACTCCACGATTGAGGGCGTGCAGGAAGACGTGGTCGATATTCTGCTGAACCTCAAGGGGATTGCCTTCAAGATGCACGGCAAGGCCGCCGCCATCCTGCGTGTGGCCAAGTCTGGCGAGGGTGTGGTGACCGCGGGTGATATCGAGGTCGGCCACGATATCGAAGTGCTCAATCCTGATCACGTGATCGCGCACCTGACCAAGGGTGGCAAACTCGACATGGAAATCAAGATCGAAGCTGGACGTGGCTACCAGCCGGCGACCGCGCGCAAGGTTCCGGAAGAGACACGTGCCGTGGGCTCCATCCTCGTCGACGCCTCGTTCAGTCCGGTTCGGCGCGTGGCCTACTCGGTCGAAAGCGCCCGTGTCGAGCAGCGTACCGACCTCGACCGTTTGGTCATCGACATCGAGACGAATGGTGTGGTCGAACCCGAGGAAGCGGTGCGTACCGCTGCCCGCATTCTGGTCAACCAGCTGTCGGTGTTCGCCGATCTGGAAGGTACCCCGGTCGAATCCGAATCGCCGCGCTCGCCGCAGGTCGATCCGATGCTGCTGCGCCCGGTGGACGATCTGGAGTTGACGGTGCGTTCCGCGAACTGCCTGAAAGCGGAGAATATCTACTTCATCGGCGACCTGATCCAGCGCTCCGAAACCGAACTGCTGCGCACCCCCAACCTGGGCCGCAAGTCGCTCAACGAGATCAAGGACGTGCTCGCTTCCAAGGGGCTGTCCCTCGGCATGAAGCTGGAAAACTGGCCGCCCGCCGGCCTCGAACGCCCCTGATTCAATTCAAGCCCTGACAATAAAGTGCGGGTCGCCGTGGCTGGCGACCTGGCCCAAGAATACACACTGAAAGGAAACTGCCATGCGTCATCGCCAATCGAACCGCAAATTGAACCGCACGACCAGCCATCGTCTGGCCATGTTCCGCAACATGACCAACTCGCTGCTGCGTCACGAAGTGATCAAGACCACCCTGCCCAAGGCCAAGGAACTGCGCCGCTTCGTCGAGCCGCTGATTACCCTCGGCAAGGAACCGACGCTGTCCAACCATCGCCTGGCCTTCGACCGCCTGCGCGATCGCGAGATGGTCGTCAAGCTGTTCGGCGAACTCGGCCCGCGTTACAAGACGCGCCCGGGCGGTTATCTGCGCATCCTCAAGTACGGCTTCCGCGTCGGCGACAACGCCCCGATGGCGCTGGTCGAACTGGTTGATCGTCCGGAAGGAGCCGAGGCGGTTGAAGCCGAATAAGACCGAAGGCAGCTTCGTGAAAAAAGCCGGGTTCGCCCGGCTTTTTTGCGCCCCTGGCACGCCTGATGGCCTTGTCGCCGCGGGCCCGGTGCGGCATAGTCACGCGAATCTGTGTACGCCATGTGGCGCCCCCCTCGGGCGCGTCCCGCTGCGGTTGCCGGAATGATGATCGCCCTCTTTACTGATTTTGGATTGCGCGACCCCTACGTGGGGCAGGTGAAGGCGCGCCTGGCGATGCTCGCGCCCGGCGTGCCGGTGATCGATCTGCTGCACGAGGTGCCGGATTTCAATGCGCACGCGGGTGCCCATCTGCTGGCGGCGCTGGCGCCCGGCTTCCCGCGCGATAGCGTGTTTCTCGCGGTGGTCGACCCCGGCGTTGGCACGCCCCGCGGCACGGTGCTGATGCAGGCGGACGGGCACTGGTTCGTCGGTCCCGACAACGGGCTGCTTTCGGTCGTGGCGGCGCGCGCGGCCGAGACGAGCCTCTGGCGCATCGTCTGGCGGCCGGACACCCTTTCTGCGACGTTTCATGGGCGCGATCTCTTCGCCCCCCTCGCCGCGGCGCTGGGGCGCGGCGAATTCCCCGGGGACCGACTCGATCCCGTGGACGCGCTCGGTGTCGAATTCGATGCGGGCGATCTGTCGCGCGTGATCTACGTCGATCACTATGGCAATGCATGGACGGGTGTGCGCGGCAATCCGCCCATCGGTGCCGTGCGCGCGGCCGGAACCGGCTTTGTCCACGCCGACTGCTTCGGCGCCGTGGGTAAGGGTGAGGGCTTCTGGTTCGTGAACAGCGCAGGCCTCGTCGAACTCGCGGTCAACCGGGGCAGCGCCGCGGCCACCTATGGGCTCAAGCTCGGCGACCGCGTGGAGGTCGAGCGCGCGAGCTGAGCGTCAGCCCACGCCAAGGAGCAGCGCGCGGAAATCGTTGACGTTGGTGCGGGTGGGGCCGGTGACGACCAGGTCACCGAGCGCCGCGAAAAATCCGTGGCTGTCGTGGGCGGCGAGATGGGTCGCAGCGTCGATGCCCAGCGCGCGGGCGCGCGCCAGCGTGTCCGGGGTGACGAAAGCCCCGGCATTGTCCTCGCTACCGTCGATGCCGTCGGTGTCGCAGGCCAGCGCCCAGGCCGGTGTATCGCCCAGTGCCAGGGCCAGCGCGAGGAGGAATTCCGCGTTGCGCCCGCCGCGGCCGTGTGCGGGACGCAAGGTGACGGTGGTTTCGCCACCGGATACGAGCGCGAGCGAACCATCGCCGGATCGGGCACGGGCCAGCGCGGCATGCTGGCGCGCGACAGCCTGCGCGTCGCCGCTCACGCAATCGGAGATCAGCACGGCGGGGACGCCGTGGGCTTCGAAGTACGCAACCGCTGCCGCGAGGCTGTCCTGGGCGCGCGCGATGACGCGGTTGTCGACGTGGGTGAAGATGGAATCGCCCGGCTTGGGCGTATCCGCCGCAGTGCCCGCGTCGCACGCGTGAAGATGATCGACTACCGCGACCGGCGCGTCGATGTGGAACCGCTGCAGACACGCCAGCGCGTCCGCGCAGCTACCGGGGTCGGGTGCGCAGGGGCCGGAAGCGATGTGCGCCGGATCGTCGCCGACGACGTCCGAGATGATCAGTGCGAGCACGCGTGCACCATTTGCCGCGCGCGCGAGCTGCCCGCCCGAGACGCGGGTGAGGTGCTTGCGTACGGTGTTGATGTCGTGGATGGTCGCGCCTGCGCCGAGCAGCGCCTTGGTCACCCGGCGCAGATCCTTCAGGGTGACGCCCCCGACCGGTGCGGCGAGCAGGCTGGAGCCGCCGCCCGAAATCAGCGCCAGCAGCAGATCGTCCGGCCCGAGTTGTCCGGCGAGGGTGAGCATGCGCAGGGCAGCGGCTTCGCCGCGGCCGTCGGGAAGGGGGTGGCTCGCTTCGACCACCTCGATGTGGCGGGTCGGCTCGGCGTGGCCGTGGCGCGTGACGACAAGGCCCGACAGTGGGGCATGCTGCGGCCAGTGCGCCTCGACCGCGGCGGCCATGCGCGCGGCCGCCTTGCCGCCGCCCAGCACCAGCGTGCGGCCTCGCGGTGGTGCGGGGAGATGCGGTGGGACGACGCGCATCGGATCCGCCGCTGCGACGGCCGCGTCAAACGCACCGAGGAGAAGTTGACGCGGGTTCATGCACGCGCAAAACGGCGCCGCCGGTGGCCCTGCATCGCGAGACGGTAGAGCGCCGGCATGGTGAACAGCGTGAGTGCCGTGGCGACCATGAGCCCCCACACCAGGCTCGCGGCCATCGGCCCCCACACCAGCGATTTGCCGCCCAGGCCGATGGCGAGGGAGAACAGCCCTGCGATGGTCGTGGTGGTGGTGATGAGGATGGGCACGACGCGGCGCCGTGCCGCGTACAGCGTGGCGTGCAGTACGCTCATGCCGGCGCGCAGGCGGCTGTTGGCGGCGTCGATGAGGACGATGGCGGAATTGACCGCAATGCCGGTGAGCGCGATGACCCCATACAGGGTGTACAAGGACAGTGGATTCTGCGTGATGAAGAGACCGAACACCACGCCGGTGAAGGCCATCGGCACGGTGACCAGAATGAGCAGCGGCTGCCAGTAGGAGCGGAACTGGGCGGCGAGGATGAGGTAGATGAGACCGATGCCGAGCAGGAACAGGATTTTCATCGCATCGAGACTCTCGCGGATGTCGTCCATCTCGCCGGAGAAATCGATGCGGGTATCAGGATAGCGCTGCGCGATCGCGTGCCACGCCGCCGCGATGCGGGCATTCGCCTCGACTGTATCGAGGCGGGCCTTGTCGAGGTCGGACTCGATGGTAATCGCGCGTTTGAGGTTGTAGTGCTTGATGCCGCCCGAACCGACACGGGTGTCGGCGTGAACGAGGGCGCCCAGCGTGGTCGTGCCGCCACCGGGCAGCGCGACGGGGTCCGCGAGCAGCTGCCGCACGTCGTCGAGGACAGTCTGGTTGCCAGTCGCGCCGCGCACGCGGATTTCAATCTTGTCGCCGGCATGCCGGGTATCGGTGATGATTTCGCCCTCGGTGTGCAGGCGCACCAGGCGGGCCGCGGCAGCGGCATCGAGCCCCGCCTGCCGGACGGCCTCGGCATCCAGTTGCAGCACCAGTTGCGGGCGTCCGGGCAGGTCGTCGTCGGTGACGTCGCGCGTGCCATCGATGGCGGCGACGGCACGTTTCAGTTCGCGTGCCGCGGCACGCAATTGTGCGACGTCGTCGCCCAGCAGGCGCACGCGGATCGGCTTGGCCGCCGGCGGTCCGCCAGAAATCTGGGTGAATGAAATGCGGCCCGGGCTTGGCAGGGCCTCGACGTCGCGGCGCATCGCTTCGACGATCTCGCCGACTTCGCGCATGCCTTCGCCGCGTGGATTGAGCGACACGCTGACCTGCCCGTAGGCCTCGCCGTACTGCGGCTCGGCATCGGTCCATTTCACCCCGGCGTAGCTGGTCACGCCACGCGCCTCGCCCGGCTGCAGATGGCGGCGCACCGCGGCCTCGACCCTTTGCGCCTCGCGCAGGGTGACGTCGATGGCACTGCCGCTCGGCATGTCGACGTTGACGTAGAACAGGCGGATGGGATCGAACGCGAAGAACTGGGTGCGCACCGCCCCCGTCGCAACGAGGAGGCCGGCCCCGGCGAACAGTGCGAGTACGGCGAGCCCGCTGATCCAGGGATGGCGCAGCAATATGATCAGCAGACGCGTGTACTTGACCCGCAGCGTGTGGGTGGCGCGTTCGCGCAGGGGCTGCAGGCGCGAGGGGCGGCTGAAGTCGAGCTTCAGTGCGGTGACATGGGCGGGCATCATCCAGTAGGCTTCCGCAAGACTGGCCAGCAGCGCCAGGGTCACCACCAGCGGTACCAGCATCATGAACTTGCCGACGATGCCGGGCATCAGCATCAGCGGCAGGAAGGCGGCGATGGTGGTCGACACCGCAGCCAGCACCGGCAGGCCGACCTCGCGCACCGCGTCGAGCGTCGCACCCAGCGCATCGGCACCGCGTGCGACGCGGTAGTAGATCGCCTCGCTGATGACCACGGTGTCGTCGACGAGCATGCCCAGTGCGATGACGACGCCCAGCAGCACCGGAATGTTGAGGGTGAAATCGAGGGCGTACAGCATGGCGAAGGCCGCAGCCAGCGAAAACGGAATGCCGAGGCTCACCAGCAGCGCGAGGCGGCTGCCGAGAAACAGCCAGCACAACAGCAGCACCATCGCCAAACCGATCAGTGCGTTGGTCTCCATCACACCGATGGCGTGCTGCGTGGGCACGGTCTGGTCGTCGAACAGCATGAGGGCGAATCCCTTCGCCTGCATGGCTGCTGTGCGCTCGGCGAGATAATGGTTGACGTCGCCGACCAGGTTCAGCGTGTTGATGCGGCTCTTCTTCGTGATGGCGAGGATGACCGCCGGCTGACCGTTCGAGGCTGCGAGGCTGGACGGACGCGCACGCGCGGTTTCCACCGTCGCGATGGCCGACAGCGGCACCGGCGCGCCGAGCTGCGGCGACAGCACTGTCAGCCGAGCGAGATAATCGGCGTCCGCCTGCTGCCCGATCACCCGCACCAGCCAGTCGTCGTCGCCGACGCGCGCGCGCCCGGCGAAGGTGTCGCGGAACCAGCCACGCACCGCGTCGGCGACCTGCGCTGCGCTGAGGCCGCGGGCGGCGACGGCGTGAGGGGAGAATTCCACGCGCAGTTCCGGGTCGCCCTGCCCGGTGGCCATGACGCGGTCGACGCCGGGCAGGCGCTCCAGGTCGTCCTGGATCTGGCGGGCCGCCAGGCGTAGGCGTTCGTCGGCGGCCGGCCCGGTCAGCAGCACCATCGCGGTGGGGAAGCCGCTCGACGTGGTGAGCTCCTGCACATCCGGCTCTTTCGCATCGTCCGGCAGGTCGCTGTTGTAGGCGTTCTGCACCACGCGGCGCAGGTCGATGACGCGCTTGTCGAACTCGCGCGTGGAAATCTCGCGGAAGCGCACCAGGATGGTCGACGAGTTGTCGCGGCTGGTTGACGACACGAAGCGCAGGTCCGGCACGGTGCGGATCGCGTCCTCCAGCGGATCGGTCACCTTCTTTTCGACATCTTCGGCGGATGCGCCCGGCAGCACGGTGTTGACCATCAGCCAGTTGAAGTTGATATCCGGATCCTGCTCGCGCGGCATGGCGAGATAGGCGAATGCGCCGAGCAGCAGGATCACCGCGAAGGTGACGTTGGCAAGCGGGTGGTTGGTGACGAGACGCGCGTACAGGCTCATGGTGGCGTGCGAAAGGGTTCAGCGCACGCCGAGCGCCTGCTTGTCCTGTAGCGCGAAGCGGCCGTCGGTGACGACCAGGGTGCTGGCGGGCAACGCTGCAGCCGACGCTGGGCGTCCCTCCTGCGCGCCGGGTAGGGCGACGAAACGAGCGCGCCCGTTGTCGGCGACGAACACACCGAGCTGCTGGCCACGCCGAGTGATGAAATCGGCGGGCAGATACGGATCCGGGTCGCGCCAGCGCAGTACGCCACTGGCCCCGGGAGCGGGCGGCGTGCGGGGAAAGCCGAAGCGTGCCTCGCGGGTGCGCGCGGCCGGGTTCATCGCCGGCGACACGCGCAACAACTTCACCGGATAGTCGGTGCCCTGGCTGAGGAACACCGGTGCAGCACGCGCCAGCTGCGCGGCATCGGCCGCCTGCACCTGTGCGGCGAGCTGAAGGCGCGAGGTATCCCACAGCTGCACGATGGGCGTGCCGGCGCTGGCGAGTTCGCCGACCTGCGCCAGGCGGGCCTCGACGATCGCGGGAAAGGGGCTGCGCAGCGTGCACTTGCCGACATCGCGCTGTGCCGCGGCATGCGTTGCCTGATTGAGGCGCACTTCGGCCGCAACCACGGCGACATCGGTCTGCTTCGCCTCCAGCGCATCGTTCGAAATGAAATTCCGGGTTGCCAGCTCGCGGCTGCGTTGGAACTGTTGCTGTGCGAGCTTCAGGCGCGCCTGTGCGGATTCCAGCGACGCCTGCGCGCGCTGCGCAGCAATTTTTAGATCGGTGCAATCCAGGCGCGCCACCACCGCGTTGCGGGCGATGCGCTGTCCGGGTTCGACCGGGATGTTGTCGATGCGTGCCGGCACCTCGGCGGCGATCCGGGCGAGATTGAGCGAAACCACCTGGGCCGAAGCTTCGCGCAGGGGATGGATCGCCAGTTCGGAGAATGGACGCGTCTTGACGGCTGCCGGTGGCGCTGCGAGGGCGGGGAGGCAGAACAACGCGAGGAGGAGGCTGACGAAACGCATGAGGCGGGCGTGCGGTGAAGTGAGCGCCATTGTATCCGCGCTGCCATGCAGCATGGGCGGAAAACAAAACGGCCGGGCAAAGCCGGCCGTTGTAGTGGTGAAGGACAGACTTACTTGCTGGCCGCGTCCTTTGCCTCGTCGGCCATCTCCTGCACTTTTTCTGCGCCGGCAGCGGCTGCGTCCGCGGCGCCCTGGGCAGCGTCGGCGGCCGCGTCGGTCGCAGCTTCACCCGCCGCAGCCGCGGCGTCACCCGCCGCTTCCGCAGCAGCGCCGGCAGCTTCGGCGGCGGATTCCGCCGCGGCGGCCGCCGCGTCCTGCGCCTGCTCCATGGCCGGCGCGGCCGCTTCCTCCGCCTTTTGGCAGGCGGTCAGGGCGAGTGCGGCGAACAGTGCGACGAGAAGTTTGGATTGCATGGAGATCTCCCTGTATTTGAACGGAAAAATAAAGACAACGCAGGACGACCTCCTGCCGAAGGTTTTTTTATAAACCCGAAAGGCCCCGGAAGCAAGGCCGATGCCAGGCGCAATCCTGATTTTTTACAATTGCGTGATAGCGATTGCGTGATGGCGCCGGCTTCAGAACGACTCGTTGGTGTGCAAATAGCGCCATTGCCCCGGCGGCAGCTCACCCAGCCGCACGCGGCCGATGCGTACCCGTTTCAGGCCCGTCACGCGCAAGCCGACGAGCTCACACATGCGGCGGATCTGGCGCTTGCGGCCTTCCCGGAGGACGAAGCGCAACTGGTCGGTGTTCTGCCAGGCGACTTTCGCCGGGCACAGCGCGCGACCGTCGAGCGACAGACCGTGGTTGAGCAGCGCGAGGCCGCGTTCGTCGAGCCGCCCTTCGACGCGCACCAGATATTCCTTCTCGACGACGGAGTCGTCGCCGATCAGCTGCTTCGCGATGCGTCCGTCCTGCGTCAGCACCAGCAGGCCGGTGGAGTCGATGTCGAGCCGCCCGGCGGGGGCCAGCCCTTTTAGATGGTCACGCGAAAATCGGCGCGGGGCGCGGTCGCCTTCCCAACGCGTGTCGCCGCGCACCAGCGTGACGGCCGGCTGGTAGCCGGGTTCCGGCTGTCCGGAAACGTAGCCGACGGGTTTGTGCAGCAGGATCGTCACGCGCTCGGCCTGCTGCGCGCACGCCTGCGTGTCGAGCCGGATCGCGCAATCGGGGTCGACCTTGGTGCCGAGTTCGGTGATGCGCCGGCCGTCGACGAAGACGAGGCCCTTTTCGATGTAGGCGTCCGCTTCGCGGCGCGAGCACAGCCCGCGTTCGGACATCAGCTTGGAGAGGCGGACGGGTTCGCTCATCCGCGTCTTGCCAGCACCGGCTGCAGGTAGCGCCCCGTGTGGCTCGCTGGGTTGGCGGCGACGTCTTCCGGCGTGCCTTCGGCGACGATCTCGCCGCCGCCGGCCCCACCTTCCGGGCCGAGGTCGACGAGCCAGTCGGCGGTCTTGACGACGTCGAGGTTGTGCTCGATGACGACCACGCTGTTGCCGGCGTCGGCCAGGCGTTGCAGCACTTTCAGCAAGAGGTCGATGTCGGCGAAGTGCAGGCCGGTGGTCGGTTCGTCGAGGATGTAGAGCGTGCGCCCGGTGTCGCGCTTGGACAGTTCCAGCGACAGCTTCACCCGCTGCGCTTCGCCGCCGGAGAGGGTGGTGGCCGACTGGCCGAGGCGGATGTAACCAAGGCCGACGTCGCTCAGGGTCTGCAATTTTTTCTTCACCACCGGCACCGCGTCGAAGAATTCGGCTGCGTCCTCGACCGTCATTTCCAGCACGTCGCGGATGGTCTTGCCCTTGTACTGCACTTCCAGCGTCTCGCGGTTGTAGCGCGCGCCGTGGCAGACGTCGCACGGCACGTAGATGTCCGGCAGGAAGTGCATTTCGACCTTGACCACGCCGTCGCCCTGGCAGGCTTCGCAGCGTCCGCCCTTGACGTTGAAGCTGAAGCGGCCGGGGCCGTAGCCGCGTGTGCGTGCTTCCGGCACGCCGGCGAAGAGTTCGCGGATCGGTGTGAACAGCCCGGTGTAGGTCGCCGGGTTGGAGCGCGGCGTGCGCCCGATCGGGCTCTGGTCAACGTTGATCACCTTGTCGAAGAATTCCAGGCCGCGGATCTCGCCGTGTGATGCCGGCTCGGCGGTGGAGCCGTACAGATGGCGCGCGACCGCCGCGTACAGCGTGTCGTTGATGAGCGTCGACTTGCCCGATCCCGACACGCCGGTGACGCACACGAACAGGCCGACCGGCAGGTTCAGCGTGACGTGCTTCAGGTTGTTGCCGCAGGCCCCGGTGACGACGAGCTGGCGCTCGAGGTTCGGCGCGCGACGTTTCTTCGGCATGGCGATGGCGCGCCGCCCGGAGAGGAACTGGCCGGTGAGCGAGGCCTCGTTCAGGCGAATCTCCTCCGGCGTGCCCTCCGCCACCACCTCGCCGCCGTGCACGCCGGCACCGGGTCCCATGTCGACGACATAGTCGGCGGCGCGAATCGCGTCCTCGTCATGTTCGACGACGAGCACGGAATTGCCGATGTCGCGCAGGTGCTTGAGCGTCGCCAGCAGACGGTCGTTGTCGCGCTGGTGCAGGCCGATGGAAGGCTCGTCGAGCACGTACATCACGCCGGTGAGTCCCGAGCCGATCTGCGACGCGAGCCGGATGCGCTGTGCCTCGCCGCCCGACAGCGTGTCGGCCGAGCGGTCGAGCGACAGGTAGTCCAGCCCGACGTTGTTGAGAAAGCCGACGCGAGCGACGATTTCCTTGACGATCTTTTCGGCGATCTGCGCGCGGTGGCCGTCGAGTTTCAGCGCTTCGAAGAACGCCAGCACGTCCTTCAACGGCATCGCGCTCACCTGGTAGATCGGCGCACCGCCGACCATGACGTGGCGGGCCTCCTCGCGCAGGCGGGTGCCGGCGCAGGCGGGGCAGGGCTTGTTGTTCTGGTACTTGGCGAGCTCCTCGCGCACCGCCATGGAATCGGTCTCGCGGTAGCGCCGCTCCATGTTGGCGAGCACGCCCTCGAACGGATAGCTGCGCGTGGTGAAGCCGCCGCGCGGCGCCAGCGCCTGAAACTTGATCGCTTCCTTGCCGGAGCCGTCGAGAATTACATCCTGGATGCGTTTGGGGAGCTTCTCCCACGGCGTGTCGAGGTCGAAGCCGTAGTGCATCGCCAGGCTCTGCAGCATCATGTAGAAGAACTGGTTGCGCTTGTCCCAGCCCTTGATCGCGCCGGCTGCCAGCGACAGATGCGGGAAGGCGACCACGCGTGTCGGGTCGAAAAAGGTGATCTGTCCCAGACCGTCGCAGGTACCGCACGCGCCCATCGGGTTGTTGAACGAGAACAGGCGCGGTTCCAGTTCCGGCAGCGCGTAGCTGCACACCGGGCAGGCGAATTTGGCCGAAAACAGATGTTCCTTGCCGGTATCCATTTCCACCGCCAGCGCGCGGCCCTCGGCGTGTCGCAGCGCCGTCTCGAAGCTTTCTGCCAGGCGCTGCTTGGCATCCGCCCGCACCTTCAGGCGGTCGACCACCACCTCGATGGTGTGCTTCCTGTTCTTGTCCAGCTTGGGTACGCCGTCGAGTTCGTGAACTTTGCCATCGACGCGCACGCGCACGAAGCCCTGTGCCCGGAGTTCGGCAAAGAGCTCGACGTTCTCGCCCTTGCGGCCCACCACCAGCGGCGCGAGGATCATCAGCTTGGTGTCTTCCGGCAGCGCAAGCACCGCGTCGACCATTTGCGACACCGTCTGCGCCGCCAGCGTGATGCCGTGCTCCGGGCATTGCGGATCGCCGACGCGCGCGTAGAGCAGGCGCAGGTAGTCGTGGATCTCGGTCACCGTGCCCACGGTCGAGCGCGGGTTGTGGCTGGTCGCCTTCTGCTCGATCGAGATCGCCGGGGAGAGACCCTCGATCAGGTCGACGTCCGGCTTTTCCATCAGTTGCAGGAACTGCCGCGCGTAGGCCGACAGCGATTCGACGTAGCGGCGCTGGCCTTCGGCGTACAAGGTGTCGAAGGCGAGCGAGGACTTGCCCGAGCCCGACAAGCCCGTGATCACCACCAGCTTGTTGCGCGGCAGGTCGAGGTTGACGTTCTTCAGGTTGTGGGTGCGGGCGCCGCGGATCCGGATGCTTTCCATGGGGGCGGGAGGGTAATTCGCAACCTGCTAATATAGCGGACTTCCCGATTTCGACGTAACCCGCAGTGGCCCACCTCGACCTCTCCGAACGCATGACCCGCGCCGAGAAGCGCGCCGCGTCCGGGCTGGCGGCGATTTTCGGGCTGCGCATGCTGGGCATGTTCCTCATCCTGCCGGTGTTCGCGCTGTATGCCGAACACCTGCCGGGCGGCGACAACCACACCCTGGTCGGCCTGGCGCTCGGCATGTACGGACTCACCCAGGCGCTCCTGATGCTGCCCTTCGGCATGGCGTCCGACCGCATCGGGCGCAAGAAGGTGATCATCTTCGGTCTCATCGTGTTCGCGCTCGGCAGCTTCGTCGCCGCCGCCGCCACCGACATCGCCTGGACCATCGTCGGCCGCGCGCTGCAGGGGGCAGGCGCCATTTCCGCCGCGGTCACCGCCATGCTCGCCGACCTCACCCGCGAGGAGCACCGCACCAAGGCGATGGCCATGATCGGTTCGACCATCGGTATTGCCTTCGCCGTGTCGCTGGTGGCGGGGCCTGCGCTCGCCCGCGTCATCGGCGTGCCGGGGCTGTTCGCGCTAACTGGCGTGCTGGCGCTGGCGGCAATCTGGGTGGTGAAGGTCTGGGTGCCCGATCCCGCGGTCAGCCATTTTCACGCCGATGCGCAGGCCGATCCCGCCGGCCTGCGCGACGTGCTCACCAACGGCCAGTTGCTGCGCCTCGATTTCGGCATCTTCGCCCTGCATGCCGCGCAGATGGCGATGTTCGTCGTCGTTCCGGTGGCGCTGAAGGACAGCGGACTTGCCCCCGACCATCACTGGGCGGTATACCTGCCGGTGCTGCTGGGCTCCTTCGCGCTCATGGTGCCCGCCATCATCTATGGCGAGAAGCACCACCGTCTCAAGCCGGTATTTCTCGGCGCGGTGGCGCTGATGCTCGCCGCCCAGATTGGGCTTGCGCTGGGCATCGCGCATTTCTGGGGCATCGTGTGGGCGCTGTTCGCGTATTTCGTCGCCTTCAATATCCTGGAGGCCAGCCTGCCCTCGCTCATTTCCAAGCTTGCACCGGCCTCGGCCAAGGGCACCGCGATGGGCGTCTACAACACCACCCAGGCATTCGGCCTGTTTTTTGGGGGCGCCGCCGGGGGCTGGCTCGCGCAGCACCATGGCTTCGCCGCCGTGTTCGGCTTCTGCGTCGCGCTGATGGCAGTGTGGCTCGTCGCCGCGCTGTCCATGACCCCGCCACCCGCCGTCAAGACCCGCATGTTTCACGTTGGCGCCATGCCGGCCGACCAGGCTGCGCTGCTCAAGGCCCAGATGGCGGCGCTCGCCGGTGTGGTCGAGGCGACGGTATTGGCCGAAGAGGGCGTCGCCCTGCTCAAGGTCAGCGTGCGTGGCTGGGACGAGGCGGGCTTGCGCAGCTTGATCGAGGCAGCCTGATAGAATTCACCTCTTGCCGCGCAGGCATATTCAACTTCAATACGGGGGAAAACATGGCATCGGTCAACAAGGTGATTCTGGTCGGCAACCTGGGGCGCGACCCCGAAATGCGCTACCTGCCCAGCGGCGAAGCCGTCGCCAACTTCAGCGTGGCGACCACCGACAAGTTCAAGGACAAGAGCGGCGCCCTGCAGGAAGCCACCGAATGGCACCGCGTCGCCTTCTTCGGCCGTACCGCCGAGGTCTGCGGCCAGTACCTGAAGAAGGGCAGCCAGGTCTACATCGAGGGCAGCATCCGCTCGCGCAAGTACACCGACAAGGACGGCATCGAGCGTATCGCCTACGAAATCCGCGGCGACCGCATGCAGATGCTCGGCGGCCGTTCCGGCGGCATGGCCGACATGGACGAAGGCGGTCATGCCCCGGCCGCGCCGCGCAGCCAGCCGCAGCCGGCCGCGGCACGTCCCGCATCCGGCAGCGGTTTCGACGACCTCGACGATGACATTCCGTTCTAGGATATACCGTCTAGAATGAGCCTCGGCACCCCGACAGAATATTGAAGCGGAGAACGGCGGCACGAGGTGAATAGCGTACAACCCGCAACCTGCGCCGTGCTGGCGCTTGCGGCCCTGTTCGACGGTATCGCGCCTGCACGCGCGCAGACCGTCACCGAGGCCGACTTCTTTGACGATTTGCCGGTCGTTCTCTCTGTCTCGCGCCTGTCGCAGCCGGTGAACGAGGCCCCGGCGGCCGTCACCGTCATCGACCAGGACACGATCCGCGCTTCCGGTTTTCGCGATATTCCCGATCTGCTGCGCCTGGTGCCGGGTTTCTCCGTTGCCTACACTCGCGACAACACTTGGGCCATCGGCTACCACGGCATGGCCGACGCCTTCTCGCGGCGTTTCCAGGTTCTGATCGACGGCCGCTCCATCTATGGCGCCGCCTACGGTGCGGTAAACTGGGGCGAACTGCCGCTGTCGGTTGACGACATCGAGCGCATCGAGGTGGTGCGCGGCCCCAATGCCGCGATCTACGGCGCCAATGCGTTTCTCGCTGTCATCAACATCATCACCAAGGATCCCAGCCAGACGCCGGGCGCGTTTGCGTCCATTCAGTACGGCGAGCACGGCATGAGCGGCGTCACCCTGCGCCACGGCGGCGGGGAGGGCGATCTGCGCTATCGGATGACGCTGTCGGCGCAGACGCGCGACCGTTTCGAGCGGGAAGTGCTGGACAACACGACACCGATAAGCCTGTACGAGGATTCGCAGACCTATTTTGTCAACGGCCGTGCCGATTATCGGCTGTCTGCCAGGGATGACATCAGCATGCACTTCGGCCTTTCCGTCGGTGACTGGCAGGCGGGGCTTTCGTCTCATCCGGAAGAACCGGCCGGACAGGATATTTCGGCACAGTACGTCCAGATCCGCTTTCGGCGCGTGCACAGTGCCGACGACGAGTGGATGTTGCAGGGCTATTTCTCCCGCAATTCATCGGATGCACCGAACGTCATTCCGCTGGTCCCGCCGGTTTCCCCGGTGCCGACACCATTCATGCTCGAAGCCGGCATTGATCAGCTGCAAACCCGCTTCAACCTCGAATTCCAGCGCAATCAACGCCTGGCGCCGGACTGGCGGGCGGTATGGGGCGCGGAAGTGCGCCACGAGTCGGTGGAAAGCCGGCGTTATTTCAATACCGGCGACAGTCACGACGGCACGCTGGCACGCGCCTATCTCAATCTCGAATGGCGGGCGCGTCCCGATTTGCTGCTGCAGGGCGGAGCGATGCTCGAGCACCACTATTTCACCGGCACCGACGTGTCGCCGAGGCTGGCGCTCAACTACACCCTGGCGGAGGGACACACGCTGCGTTTCAACATTTCGCAGGCCTACCGCTCGCCGACCTTCTTCGAGCAGAAGGGGGACCTCACCTACTACACCACCACGGGAACCGCCGTGGCGCAGATCTTTGCGCCGTCGGATCCCCTTGAGCCGGAACGTATCGTGTCGCGCGAGGTGGGCTACGTTGGCCTTTACCCGGCGCTGCACCTGCAACTGGACGCCAAGCTGTTCCATGACACCATTTACGACTACATTAACAGCGATGGCGACCCGGCCAGCTTTGATAACCGCGACGACTTCACCGTGCGCGGCGGCGATCTGCAGGCCAACTGGCAACCCGTGCCCGCGCTCAGGCTGTCGGCACAGTACGCGCGCGCCTTCATTCATGCCGACCCGTCCGTCGACAAGGACCTGGAGGACTCCGCACCGCGCAACACGTTCAGCCTGCTGGCGCGGTACGACCTGGGACGTGGCTGGACGGCGAGCGCGGGTGTCTATCGCTCGGGACGCATGAAATGGCTCAGCGAGGGCGACTGGACCGAGGCCTTCACCCGCTGGGATGCGCGCCTGGCGCGCCGCTGGACCTGGCAGGGGCACGAAATGGAGGCCGCGCTGGTTGGGCAGGACCTGGGCGAGGATTACAGCGAATTCCGCATGGAGAACGTTTTCAGCCGCCGCGTGTATGGTAGCCTGAGCATCAAGTGGTGATACGGGTTGCCGGCGGGGGGCGGCGCGGGTGGAAACTGAACACGATTCCGGGCGGGGGCGCGGCGGGGCGCGTTGCGCCCTGAGCGCCCTGCTTGGCGCCCTGGTCCTTTCTTCTCCTGCGCGTGCGGCCGTCAGCGAGACCGATTTTCTCGACGACATGCCGGTGGTGTTGTCGGCGTCGCGCCTGTCGCAGCCGGTGAACGAAGCACCGGCGGCGATGACCGTGATCGACCGCGACATGATCCGTGCCTCGGGTTTTCGCGACATTCCCGACCTGCTGCGCCTGGTGCCGGGCTTCTCCGTCGCGTATACCCGCGACAATACCTGGGCGGCCGGCTATCACGGTATGGGCGACGCCTATTCGCGCCGCTTCCAGGTGCTGGTCGACGGGCGCTCGATCTACAGTCCGCACTACGGCGCGGTGTACTGGACCGATCTACCGCTATCCGTCGATGACATCGAACACATCGAAGTGGTGCGCGGCCCCAATGCCACCGTGCACGGGGCGAATGCCTTTGCCGCGGTGATCAACATCATCACCCGCACCGCCGCGCAGGCGCAGGGAAGCCGGGTGTTCATGCACGCTGGCGAGCAGTCCGCGAACGGATTCACGGCACAGCATGGTGGAGGTCGGGACGATCTGCGCTACCGGTTGACCGTTTCTGCGCGCGAACACGATCGCTTCGAACGCGATGTCGATTTCAAGGCCGCCCCGGACAATGGCCGGTACCTGGAAGGCGGGAAGACTTACTTCCTGAATGGGCGCATCGACTGGCAACGGTCCGGAGACTCCGAACTCATGGCGCAGTTCGGTGTGTCGCAGGGTGACTGGCAGGCGGGACGGGTGCTCGACGACGAGACCGATGCACGCCGTCTGATCGAGCCGCCGGAGCAGGATTCGCGCGCGCTGTACGTTCAGCTTGGCTACCGCAAGGTGGAGTCCGCGCGGCGTGAATGGATGGTGCAGGCGTATCACACGCGCAACCGTTTCGACGCCAACCTGCGGCAGGATCTCAGCGGTACGACGACTCCGCTGGGCGTTTTGCTGCTCGACCAATATCTGCTGCAGACCCGCAGCAATGTCGAACTGCAGGTGAACGAACAGTGGAGTCCGGCTCTTCGCGGCGTTTGGGGGGGCGAAGTGCGGGAGGAAACCGTATCGGGCATACACTACTACGACACCGGCAAGACCTGGCGCGGCGATATGGCACGCGTCTTCGGCAATCTCGAATGGCGTGCGCACGATGCTGTGCTGCTGCATGCGGGCGCGATGCTGGAGCACCACTACTTCACCGGTTTCGACGTCTCGCCGCGTCTCGCCGCGAGCTTTACCGTCGCGCCGGGGCACGTGGTTCGGGCAGGCATCTCGCGCGCCTATCGTTCGCCGACATTCTTCGAGGAACACGGCAACCAGGCTTACCGCCTCGATTCCGGCGACGTGCTCGACATTTTCACCGTGCCGTCCGACGGGCTTGCGCCGGAGCGCGTGCTGTCGCGCGAACTCGCCTACCTCGGTGCATGGCGTGCCGCGCGGCTGGACTATGACATCCGGTTGTTCGACGATCGCATCGACGATTTCATCGGCTATCTGCGCAACAACTACGATACGAGCGATGATGGCCTGTTGTCGAAGCGCACCATCGAACGCAAGTACGCCAACATTGGCAAGGCAGACGTGCGCGGCGGCGAAATCCAGCTGCGTTGGCGGCCGACGCCGCAACTGGAGGTCGACGCGAATTTTGCGCGGGTGTTCCTGTCCGCGGACATGGCGGCCGAGGCACAAAGTTTCGAAGACGACATTCCCCATTCGGCGCCGCGCAACAGTTTCAGCCTGCTCGGGCGCTATCGCATGGGGCAGGGCTGGGACGCCAGCGTGTTCGTCCAGCGCAGCGACCGCCAGCAATGGCTGTCCGAAGGTGACATCACGGAACGCTTCACGCGCGTTGACCTGCGCCTGGCACGCCGCTGGACCTGGCAGGGGCACGACATGGAGGCCGCGCTGGTCGGGCAGAACCTGGGCGAGGACTACGCCGAGTTTCGCGACACCAACGTTTTCAGCCGGCGTGCCTACGCAAGCCTGAGCCTTGCCTGGTAGCGGCTTGAAATTCTCCGTAAAAGTCCCGATTTCGGTCTGGTGCGCTTGCGGGTATAATGGCGCAACTTCTTGATTGTCGGAGAATTTTCATGCCGATCTATGCCTACAAATGCAGTGCGTGCGGTTTTGCGCAGGACGAAATGCAGAAAGTGTCCGATGCCGTGCTGACGGTGTGTCCGTCGTGTGGCAAGCCCGACTACGCCAAGCAGGTCACGGCGGCCGGCTTCGCCCTCAAGGGTACCGGCTGGTATGCCACCGATTTCAAGGGCGGCAACAAGCCTGCGGAATCAAAGCCCGAGGCACCGTCGCACGCGTGCGGCACCAGTGCCTGTCCGGCCTGCCACTGAGGACGCGACCCAACCGGGAAGCGGGCGGTGCAAGCCGCCCGCTTCTTTGTTTTTGATACGCCCCCGATGAAGCGCTATTTCGTCACTGGCTTGTTGATCTGGGTACCCCTCGGCATCACCCTGTGGGTACTCCATCTCCTGATCGGCACGCTCGACCAGAGCCTGACCATTCTGCCGTCGGACTGGCAGCCGGAGGCTTGGATCGGCATGCGCATTCCCGGACTGGGGGTGATTCTTACCCTGGTGGTGATCCTGCTCACCGGCGTGTTCGCCACCAACTTCTTCGGCCAGAAAATCGTCGATTTTTGGGAGCGCCTGCTTATTCGCATCCCGGTCGTGAAGTCCATCTACGGTGGCGTCAAGCAGGTGTCCGACACGCTGCTGTCGGGCAACGGCCACGCGTTCCGCAAGGTGCTGCTGGTGCGCTATCCGCATCCGCAGGCCTGGTCGCTGGCGTTCCAGACCAACGTCCCGGACGAGGTCGCGCGTGCGCTGCCGGACGAGCACGTCGCGGTGTTCATCCCTACCACGCCGAGCCCGGTCAACGGTTTCTATTTTTATGTGAAACGAAGCGAGGTCGTCGAACTGGACGTGTCCGTCGACCGCGCGCTGAAATACATCATCTCGATGGGCGTCGCCTCGGGCGAGGCGCGCACCCTGACTCAATAGGAAAAATCATGCGTACTCACTACTGCGGCGGGGTTTCCGCCGTCGACATCGGCAACAGCGTCACCCTGTGCGGCTGGGCGCACCGCCGGCGCGACCACGGCGGCGTCATCTTCATCGACCTCAGGGACCGCGAGGGCCAGGTGCAGGTGGTGGTCGATCCCGACACCCCGGATGCGTTCAGGCTGGCCGAGGACGTGCGCGCCGAATTCGTGCTGAAGATCGTGGGCAAGGTGAGGCCGCGCCCCGCCGGCACCGAGAACCCCAACCAGGCGACCGGCATGGTCGAGGTGCTGGCGCAGGGCATCGAGATCCTCAACCCTTCGCTCACACCGCCGTTCCAGCTCGACGACGAGACCATCAACGAGAACATCCGCCTGCAGTATCGCTACCTCGACCTGCGCCGCGAGCCGATGCAGAAGAACATGCGTCTGCGTTATCGCGTGTCCAAGCTGATGCGCGACTACCTCGACACCCACGGCTTCATCGAGGTCGAGACGCCGATGCTGACACGCTCCACCCCGGAAGGCGCGCGCGACTACCTGGTGCCGTCCCGCGTGCACGACGGCATGTTCTACGCACTGCCGCAGTCGCCGCAGCTGTTCAAGCAACTGCTGATGGTATCGGGCTTCGATCGCTACTTCCAGATCACCAAGTGCTTCCGCGACGAAGACCTGCGCGCCGACCGCCAGCCCGAGTTCACCCAGGTCGACCTGGAAACCTCGTTCATGGGCGAGGAGGAGATCATGAATCTCGTCGAGGGCATGATCCGCGACATGATGCAGAAGGCGCAGGGCATCGAACTGCCGAATCCCTTCCCGCGCATGACCTATCACGAAGCGATGAACCGCTACGGCTCCGACAAGCCCGACATGCGGGTGACGCTGGACATCGTCGATGTCGGCGATGTGATGAAGGACGTTGCGTTCAAGGTCTTCTCCGGCCCGGCCAGCGATCCGAAAGGCCGCGTCGCCGCGCTGCGCATCCCTGGCGGCGCTGCGCTCACCCGCAGCGAGATCGACGGCTACACCGAATTCGTCAAGATCTACGGCGCCAAGGGCCTCGCCTACATCAAGGTCAACGACGTCAGCCAGTTGAACGAAGCGGGCCTGCAGTCGCCCATCGTCAAGAACCTGTCCGAAGCGTCGCTGAAAGCCGTCATCGAGCGCACCGGCGCGCAGAACGGCGACCTCGTCTTTTTCGGCGCCGACCGCGCCAAGGTGGTGAACGATGCGCTCGGCGCGCTGCGCCTCAAGGTTGGCCATGAGAAGGGCCACCTCGACGGCCGCGCCTGGGCGCCGCTGTGGGTGGTCGATTTCCCCATGTTCGAATACAACGAGGACGAGAACCGCTGGGACGCGCTGCACCATCCCTTCACCGCGCCGAAGGACGGCCACGAGGACTGGCTTGCGACCGATCCGGGCAAGTGCTTGTCGAAAGCCTACGACATGGTACTGAACGGCTGGGAAGTCGGCGGCGGCTCAGTGCGTATCCATCGTGAGGTGGTGCAGGAGAAGGTGTTCGCCGCGCTCAACATCGGCGCCGAGGAACGCCGCGAGAAATTCGGTTTCCTGCTCGACGCCCTGCAGTACGGCGCGCCGCCGCACGGCGGCCTCGCCTTCGGTCTCGATCGCCTGGTCACCCTGATGACCGGCGCCGAGTCCATCCGCGACGTCATCGCCTTCCCCAAGACCCAGCGCGCCTCCTGCCTCATGACCAACGCCCCCAACGTGGTCGACGACAAGCAGTTGCGCGAGCTGCACATCCGCCTGCGCAACCCGGCGGGCAGCGACAAGGCCGCTTGACGCGCGCTCGTAGGAGCGCCGCCCCGGCGCGATTGCCCGCACAGTGCGATTGCCGGCAATCGGCCCGAGGGCGGGCCTCCCACAATTTGGACCCGCGCCGCCTGCGAAGGAATCGAAATGAAATTCGCCGATACCCTGAAAACCCTGCCTGAATTCGCCGGCACCCGGATCGTCCTCACCGATGCCGCCGGCGCCGAGGTCGGCACCATCGCCAACGCGCCCGGCAGCGCCGGGTCGTTTCGCGTGTATGCCTATCTGCTGCAGCAATACGGCGCGATCAACGCAGAGGCCGCGGCCGAGGGGCTGGCCATCTTCGCCGAGCACACCGAGGACGCCAGCCGCCATCCCGGCAAGCATCCCAACATCGACCGCCTCATCGGCCTCATGGCCAGCGGCGCGCCGCTCAACGCCCGCATCGAGTGACCGTCTACAAAATTCCCGTATCCGTGCTGGTCGTCGTCCACACTGCCGACGGCCAGGTGTTGCTGATGGAACGCACCGACGCACCGGGCTTCTGGCAGTCGGTCACCGGCTCGCAGGATCCCGGCGAAACCCTGTTCGAGACTGCCGTCCGCGAACTCCGCGAGGAAACCGGGCTCGACGCCGCCGCCCACGAACTCACTGCCTGGGGCATCGAGACGTGCTACGAAATCTACCCGCGCTGGCGCCACCGCTACGCTCCCGGCGTTACCCACAACACCGAGCACGTATTCGGCCTGAAACTTCCCGTCCCGGCACCGGTCATCCTGGCGCCAGGCGAGCACACCCAGCACTGCTGGCTGCCCTGGCAGGCCGCCGCCGAGCGCTGTTTTTCCCCCAGCAACGCTGCCGCCATTCGCGAGCTACCGGGACGAATATAATTAGACGATATGACCCAACCGATCCAGATCGCCAGCTACAACATCCACAAGGGCCTGTCGCAGTTCAACCGGCGACTGACCGTCCACGAGCTGCGCGAGCGCCTCGGCACCCTCGGGTCGGACATCGTCTTTCTGCAGGAAGTGCAACACAGCCACGGGCTGCGCGCCAGCCGCTTTCAGCACTGGCCGAGCAAACCGCAGCACGAGTTCCTCGCCGGCCACGTCTACACCGACTTTGCCTACGGCAAGAATTGCGTCTACGATACCGGCCACCATGGCAACGCCATCCTGTCGCGCCACAGGATCCTGTCGTGGGAGAACGAGGACATCTCGGCCCATGCCTTCGAAAGCCGGGGCATGTTGCATTGCGAGATCGAGGTGCCGGGTGTCGGTATGCCGGTTCACTGTATCAATGTGCATCTGGCGTTGAATGAGGGCGGACGCCGCCGCCAGCTGGCGATGATCGCAGCGCGTGTGCGCGCCATGGTGCCCGACGACGCGCCACTCATCCTTGCGGGCGATTTCAATGACTGGCGTGTCCGGGTCGGCCGCTATTTCGCGGATGAACTCGGTTTGATGGAGGTGTTCGAAACCCATCATGGCAGGCCCGCTCGTAGCTACCCTTCCATATTTCCCATGTTTCAGCTGGACCGCATCTACGTGCGCCGCTTCAGCATCGAGTCCGCGCACGTCCATACCGGGAATGCGTGGCACCGAATTTCCGACCACGCCGCGCTGACTGCCAAGCTCAGCCCGACGGGCTGACGACGTCGGGGCGCGGACTGCCGCGTCGATGGGTTGACCGGGGCGGATGCGCCTGACAAACGTGCCGCGGGCTCCGATCCTGCGGGGCGGCGGGCGCCCCGCGGCGTGATGAACACGATGTGCCGGCATGACGCGGCTCGGCCCGTAATCGGAAGGAACGACTCCCGCCGTTGTGCTATCGGAGCATTGAGGGCAACCGTCACGTCAATGGACAGGGTAAGCTGCGGTTCATGGAAACGCGCCTGAGAACACGCTTTTTTCGCAGTGTCGAGCTGGTATCGGGCAACCACGTGCGCCTGCTGCAAAGCGGTGTCGAATTCTTTCCCGCGCTGGTTGCGGCACTCGACGCGGCAAAGGTGGAAATCCATGTGGAGACCTATATCTTCAATGCTGATCCGAGCGGTGTGGCGGTGCGTGATGCGCTGATGCGTGCGGCAGGGCGGGGTGTTGTGGTGCGGGTGATGATCGATGGGGTCGGCTCGCGCGATTGGCCGGCTGAATGGCGTGCCGCGCTCGAAACCGCCGGTGCGGAGGTGCTCGTCTATCGGCCCCTCGTCGGCCGCTGGCAAGCCAACCCAAGGAGCCTGCGCCGGTTGCACCGCAAGATTGTGGTCGTCGATGCTCGTGTCGCCTTCCTCGGTGGCATGAATTTCATCGACGACTTCGAGCCGGTTCGTTTTGCCGCCCCTCGGCTCGACTTCAGTGTTGAAGTGCAGGGGCCGCTGCTGGCCGACATCCATCGGAGCGTGCGTCGCCTGTGGCAGTTGGTGGCGCTGACCCGGTTACAACGCAACGACCGGCGCGTCCGCATCGAGCCATCCTGGCCGACCGATGGCCGCACCCGTGCAGCCTTCGTCGTGCGCAACAATTTCGCCCACCGTCACGACATCGAGCGGGTGTACCTCGCGGCACTCGCCCTCGCCCGTCACGATATTGTCATCGCCAATGCCTACTTCCTTCCGGGGCGCCGCTTCCGCACATTGCTCAAGCGTGCCGCGGCGCGCGGTGTACGAGTACGCCTGCTGGTGCAGGGTCATACCGATCACCCCTTCTTCCAGCTTGCTGCACGTGCGCTGTACCGTGAATTGCTCACAGCGGGCGTGGAAATCCACGAGTACCACGCAAGCGAACTGCATGCCAAGGCGGCGTTGGTCGACTGGCATTGGGCCACCGTTGGTTCGAGCAACATCGACCCGTTCAGCCTGTTGCTGGCACGGGAAGCGAATATCGTTGCCGATGACGAGACCTTCGCGCGTGAACTCGGCACCCGCCTCGATACAGCTCTGGCCGGCGCCGAAGCGCTCGCGCCTGCCGACTGGCAACGGCGCCCCTGGCCAGGACGCATCCTTTCATCGCTCGCATACAGTGGTGTACGCGTGGTGCTTGGCATTCTCGGGGCAGGGCGCTGGGCGTAAACGCAACCCAGGCGCTTCCCGGTGGCGGCCCCTAACGCATCCCGGGCAGCATCCCCTTCATGCCACGCATCATCTTGCCGAGCCCGCCTTTGCCCATGCGCTTCATCATCTTCTGCGCCTGCTCGAACTGGCTCAACAGCTTGTTGACCTCCTGCACCTGGACCCCGGCGCCGGCGGCGATGCGGCGCTTGCGGCTGGCCTTGATGAGCTCGGGCTTGCGCCGTTCGAGCGGGGTCATGCTGTTGATGATGCCCTCGACGCGGTTCATCGCCTTCTCGTCGGCGCCCGCGGGGATCGCCATCTGGCCGGCCCCGGGCAGCTTGTCGAGCAGTGCGGAGAGCCCACCCATCTTCCGCATCTGCTGGATCTGCGCCTTGAAGTCCTCGAGGTCGAAGTCCTTGCCTTTCTTGACCTTGTCGGCGAGCTTCTTCGCCTCGGCGAGATCGACCGAGGCCTGTGCCTGCTCGATCAGCGAGAGCACATCGCCCATGCCGAGGATGCGTTGTGCCATGCGCTCGGGGTGGAACGGTTCGAGGCCGTCGGGTTTTTCGCCGACGCCGACGAACTTGAGCGGCTTGCCGGTGACCTGACGCACCGACAGCGCAGCGCCGCCGCGGGCATCGCCGTCGAGCTTGGTCAGCACCACCCCGGTGAGCGGCAGGGCCTCGTTGAAGGCCTTGGCGACGTTGACCGCGTCCTGGCCCTGCATGGCGTCGACCACGAACAGCGTCTCGACCGGCTTGACCGTGGCGTGCAACGCCTGGATCTCCTTCATCATCGCCTCGTCGATCGCCAGCCGGCCGGCGGTGTCGACGATGAGGACGTCGTAGAACTGGCGGCGCGCGTGCTCCTGGGCGGCGCGCGCGATTGCTACCGGGTCGCGCGTGTCGCCGGCCTCGAAGAAGTCGACGCCGAGCTGGTGGCCGAGCTGGCGCAGTTGGTCGATGGCGGCCGGGCGGTAGACGTCGGCCGAGGTGAGCAGCACCTTCTTCTTGCGCTGCTTCAGGAGGCGCGCCAGCTTGCCGCTGGTGGTGGTCTTGCCCGAACCCTGCAGGCCGGCCATGAGGATCACGGCGGGCGGGGCGGCGGCGAGGTCGAGTTCGGCGTTTTCGCCGCCCATCAGGCGGGTGAGTTCCTCGTGGACGATGCCGATCAGCGCCTGCCCCGGCGACAGGCTGGCGAGCACTTCCTGGCCGAGCGCGCGGGCCTTCACGGCATCGATGAAGCTCTTGACCACCGGCAGCGCAACGTCGGCCTCGAGCAGCGCCATGCGCACCTGGCGCAGGGTGTCCTGCACGTTGGCTTCGGTGATGCGGGCTTGGCCACGCAGGGATTTGACGACGCCGGCGAGGCGCCCGCTGAGGTTATCGAACATGGTTTCCTTGTTGCCGCCCGGGGCGGCATGGATAATGAAGCGGTCTGAACAGGCTTGCTATTTTAACGAATGTCCCCGTTGATGCTGGTTATCCTCTGCGTGAGCGCGCTTTATGGCTGGATGGCCTGGTGCCTGTGGCGCGTGCCGGATGCACGCTCGGTGCGCACACTCATGCCGCTGGCGCTGTTGGCGCACGGCGCACTCAACTTCCATATGGTGCTGGGGCAGGGCGATATCCGCCTCGGCTTCGGTAGTTCGTTGTCGACCGTCGTGTGGTTGACGGCACTCGTGTACTGGCTGGCGAGCTACGGTGCGCCGCTGGTTCGACCACAGGCCTGGATCAGCGCGCTGGCGGCGGTCTCGGTGCTGCTCGCAGCCCCGTTTTCCGCCACGCATGTCGTTCCCAACTCGCAGTCGCTGGCGTTGCGCGCGCATTTGGTGGTGGCCTTCCTCGCCTACGGCCTCTTGACGGTGGCCGCGCTACATGCCGTGCTGATGACAATCCTGGAGAAACGATTGCACCGCGGCGGCCTGCTGCAGGAGGGCACGCCGCCGCTGTTGACGCTGGAGGCGATGCTGTTCCGGACCATAGGCGTGGGGTTTGCCCTGCTGACACTGGCGCTCTTCAGCGGCATCTTCTTTTCGGAAGTGATTTTCGGAATTCCGTTGCAGTTTTCCCACAAGGTCGTGTTCGGCATCCTCTCATGGCTGGTGTTCGGCGGCCTGCTGCTGGGACGGCATTACCGCGGCTGGCGCGGGCGCACGGCACTGGTGTGGACGATCACGGGATTCACCCTGCTGTTGCTGGCTTACCTTGGCACGCAGTTCGTGCTGGAGGTGCTGCTCCACCGCTGAACGATCGTTCGTCCGGGGCGCACAATTCGGGAACCTCTCGTGGAATCCTTGTCCATCGGCACCTTGTTCGGCATGCTCGCGGGCCTGCTGTTCCTGTCGGCGTGCTTTTCAGCGTCCGAGACCGCAATGATGGCGATCAACCGCTACCGCCTGCGGCACGCCGCCGAGCAGGGTCAGCGCGGGGCGATCATCACGCTGGCCCTGCTGAACCAGACCGACAAGCTTCTGGGCGTCATCCTGCTCGGCAACAATCTGGTCAATATCGCGGCGGCGACGCTGGCAACGATCATCTCCATCCGTCTGTTTGGTGATTCGGACGTCGCACTTTCATTGGCGACCCTGCTGCTGACGTTCCTGATCCTGGTGTTCAGCGAGGTTACGCCCAAGGTGATCGGGGCATCGTTTCCCGAGCGGGTCGCGTATCCGGCGGGATTCGTGCTGATGCCGATGCTGAAGCTGGCGTATCCCGTCGTCTGGTTCGTCAACCTGTTCGTACAGGGCATCCTCAGGGTGCTGCATATCAAGCCACCCGAGGCCGGGCAGGGGGTGAGCCTGGGTCTCGAGGAATTGCGCACCATCGTGCTGGAATCCTCCGGAAGATTGCCGCACGAACACCATCGCATCCTGACCAACCTGCTCGACCTGGAAGATCTGACGGTCGACGACGTGATGACCCCGCGCAGCCAGATCGAGATGATCGACATCGAGGACGACCCCGAGCGCCTGCGCCAGCAGATCGCCACGAGTCACCATACCCGGCTGGTGGTGGTCGAAGGTTCCGCGGATCATCTGCTGGGTGTGTTGCACATTCGACGCGTCCTGCACACGCTTGCCGGCGAGGAACTCGATATTGCGACGCTGAAGGAAAATCTGGAGGTTCCCTATTTTGTCCCGGCCGGCACCCCGCTGTTCACCCAGCTGCGCAATTTCCAGCGCAGCCGCCGGCGTCTGGCGCTCGTGGTGGACGAATACGGCGAACTGCAGGGCCTGGTGACGCTGGAGGATCTGCTGGAGGAGATGGTCGGCGAGTTCACCACGCAGGCGCCGGCGGACATGGGCTACCTGCGACAGGACGAAGACGGTAGCTGGCTGGTGGAAGGGTCGGTACCGTTGCGCCAGTTGAACCGCAAGCTGGGACTGGATTTTCCGGTTGACGGTCCGAAGACGCTCAATGGCCTCCTGCTGGAGCAGTTCGAGGATATTCCCGAGGCGGGCGTGAGCCTCAAACTGGGTGAGATCCCGGTGGAAATCGTGCAGACCCAGGATCGTGCGGTGCGCATCGCGCGTATCTACGTGCCGGCGTCTCAGGAAGTGTTGTCCGGAGAGACCTCAACTTAGTCGAAATATCGCCGTTAAGGGCTCTGATCCCCGTCCCGAACGGGGGGCATCCAAAGCAGAACAGGGTTGGATCAACATGGCTGCAGTGACGAATATCAATCTAACCGGCCTGGCGCGCGCCATGGTCAACCGGGGTTGGCTTTCCGAGGAAGACGCGGAGGGCGTGTGGAAACGCGCTTCTCAGGCGGGCGATTCGTTCGTGACCGAACTCCTCAAGGGGCGGCGTTTCAAGGCGGACCAAATCGCCGAATTCGCCGCCGGGTCCTTCGGCTTTCCCTATCTGGATCTCGGGGCGATGGACCCGGAGAGTCTGCCACAGGGTCTGCTCGATGCGAAGTTCGTGCAGAAGCGGCGGGTCATCGCGCTCTACCAGCGCGGCAGCAAGCTTTATGTAGCAACCTCCGACCCGACCCATCTGCAGGCGCTGGATGAAGTCAAGTTCCAGACTGGCCAAGCGGTGGAGCCGGTGGTGGTCGAGGACGACAAGCTCGGCAAGCTGATCGACCGGTTGGTCGAGGCGGCGGACAACACGATGGCCGTGATGAACGCCGAGGACCTCAACCTCGACTTCAGCGACGAGGAGGCCGCGGACTCCCAGCCGGACGCGGGTGGCATCGATATCGATGACGCCCCGGTGGTGCGCTATCTGCAGAAGATCATGCTTGACGCCATCAACCAGGGGGCGTCCGACATCCACTTCGAACCCTACGAGAAATACTACCGCATTCGATACCGCCGTGACGGCATCCTGTTCGAGGTGGCCCAGCCGCCAATGGCGATCAAGGACAAGGTGGCGTCGCGCATCAAGGTGCTGTCGCGTCTGGATATTTCGGAAAAGCGGGTGCCGCAGGACGGCCGCATGAAGCTTGTGCTGTCGAAGAGCCGCGCCATTGATTTTCGGGTCAGCACGTTGCCGACGCTGTACGGTGAAAAGATCGTCATGCGTATCCTGGACCCTACCAGTGCCCAATTGGGCATCGAGGCGCTGGGTTACGAAGCGTGGCAAAAGGAGTTGCTGCTGAGTGCCGTGCAGCGCCCCTATGGCATGGTGCTGGTGACCGGCCCGACCGGCTCCGGCAAGACGGTTTCGCTCTACACCTGCCTCAACATCCTCAATAAGCCCGACGTCAACATCTCGACCGCGGAAGATCCGGCAGAAATCCAGCTGCCCGGGATCAACCAGGTCAACGTCAACGACAAGGCGGGCCTCACCTTTTCGGCCGCACTGAGATCCTTCCTGCGGCAGGATCCGGATGTCATCATGGTTGGCGAAATTCGCGATCTCGAAACGGCCGACATCGCGATCAAGGCAGCGCAGACCGGTCACATGGTGATGTCGACGCTGCATACCAACGATGCGCCGGGAACACTTACCCGACTGCTGAACATGGGCGTCGCCCCATTCAACGTCGCCTCTTCGGTCATTCTCATCACCGCGCAGCGTCTCGGGCGGCGCCTGTGTTCCTGCAAACAGCCCGCCGACATCCCGGAAGAAGCGCTGCTGGCGGCCGGTTTTACTGCGGACCAGCTGGACGGTACGTGGCAGCCCTACAAGGCTGTGGGTTGTGAAATATGCAACGGCACGGGCTACAAGGGGCGGGTCGGTATCTACCAGGTGATGCCGATCACCGATGCCATGACGCGCATCATCCTCAAGGGCGGCAACGAGGCCGATATTGCCGACCAGGCCAGGCGGGAGGGCGTGCTGGACCTCCGGCAGGCGGGCCTGCTCAAGGTAAAAGCCGGTCTCACCTCGCTGGAAGAGGTCGAGGCCGTCACCAACATGTAAGGGAAAACCCGTATGGCTACAGCGGCAAAGGCAGTCAAGGAGGCGACCTTCCTCTGGGAAGGCATGGACAAGCGTGGCAAGAAGGTGAAGGGCCAGATGTCCGCGGGCGGCGAGGCCGTGGTCAACGCCCAGCTGCGCAAGCAGGGCATCACCGTCACCAAGGTGAAGAAGCAGAGCAGCCTCTTCGGTGGCGGGAGCAAGCGCATCACCGACAAGGACGTCACCCTGTTCACCCGCCAGCTTGCCACCATGATGAAGGCCGGCGTGCCGCTGCTACAGTCCTTCGAAATCGTCGCGCGCGGCCATTCCAACCCGTCGATGCAGCGCCTGCTGCTGGAGATCAAGGCCGACATCGAGAAGGGCAGCAGCCTCACCCAGGCCTTCGGGCGCCATCCGCTGTACTTCGATACCCTGTTCTGCAACCTTGTTGGCGCGGGTGAGGCGGCCGGTATCCTCGAAGGCGTGCTGGAGCGCCTGGCGGTGTACAAGGAAAAAATCCTCGCCATCAAGAGCAAGATCAAGTCGGCGCTGTTCTATCCAGTGTCCATTATCGTGGTGGCCTTCATCATCACCGCGATCATCATGATTTTCGTCATCCCGGCGTTCAAGGAGCTCTTCACCAGCTTTGGCGCCGACCTGCCGGGGCCGACATTGGTGGTGATGGCGATTTCCGATTTCTTCGTCCAATGGTGGTGGGCGATCTTCGGCATGATTGGTGGCGGCATCTATGCATTCTTGCAAGCCTGGAGGCGTTCGCGCAAGGTGCAGATGGTCATGGACCGGGTCATGCTGAAGCTGCCGATCTTCGGTCCCGTGATCGAAAAGGCGACTATTGCGCGCTGGACACGCACCCTTTCGACCATGTTCGCCGCCGGTGTGCCGCTCGTCGAGGCACTCGATTCAGTGGGTGGCGCGTCGGGCAACCAGGTGTTCGTGGAAGCGACCAGCAAGATCCGTGGCGAGGTATCCACCGGCACCGCGCTGACGGCGGCGATGCAGAACTCGGGTCTGTTTCCCAACATGGTGCTGCAGATGGCCTCCATCGGCGAGGAGTCGGGCTCGCTCGATTCCATGCTCGGCAAGGTGGCGGACTTCTACGAGGCAGAGGTGGACGATGCGGTTGAGGCCCTGTCCAGTCTGATGGAACCGATCATCATGGTGGTACTGGGCACGCTGATCGGTGGCATGGTGATTGCCATGTATCTGCCGATCTTCAAGATGGGCCAAGCTGTCTGATGGCGCTGCTGCAAGTCGAACCAGCCCTCTTTGTGGGGCTGGTCTTCGTGTTCGGTCTCCTGATCGGCAGCTTCCTCAATGTCGTCATCCATCGCTTGCCGAAGATGATGGAGGTCGACTGGCAGATGCAGTGCGCCGAACTGCGTGGCGAAGCGATGCCGGGTGCGCCGCGTTACAACCTTTGGACGCCTCGTTCGGCATGTCCGCACTGCGGGCACGCGATCACTGCGCTGGAAAATATCCCATTGCTGTCCTGGCTGTGGCTGCGTGGACGCTGCGCGGACTGCGGCGCGCGGATCAGTGCCCGCTACCCGCTGGTGGAACTGCTGACGGCCTTGCTTTCGGCGGCGGTCGCCTGGAAGTGGGGGATGAGCATGCAGATCGTCGGCGCCCTCCTGCTGGTGTGGGCACTGGTGGCACTTGCCTTCATCGATCTCGATACCACCCTGCTGCCGGATTCGATCACCCTGCCGCTCCTGTGGCTGGGCCTGCTGTTCAATCTGCACGGCCACTTCGCCAGCCTGCCGGACGCGGTGATCGGTGCGATGGCGGGCTATCTGGTCCTGTGGTCGGTGTACTGGCTGTTCAAGCTCGCCACCGGCAAGGAGGGCATGGGCTTTGGCGATTTCAAGCTGCTTGCCGCCCTTGGGGCCTGGCTGGGGTGGCAGCTGTTGCCCGTCACGATCCTGTTGTCGTCAGTGGTCGGGGCCGCCATCGGCGTGGCGATGATCGTGCTGGTCAAACATGACCGCCGCGTGCCGATTCCCTTCGGGCCCTATCTTGCAGGAGGTGGTCTGGTCGCACTGTTCTTCGGCGCGGATCTGACCCAGGCCTACCTCGCCCAGTTCTGATGTTCGTGGTGGGGCTTACTGGTGGTATCGGTTCCGGGAAGTCCACCGTGGCCGGATTGTTCGCCAGGCAAGGCATACCGGTGATCGACACCGATGTCATCGCGCGGGATTTGACCCGTCCGGGCCAGCCGGCACTCGACGCCATCCGTGCCAGCTTCGGGGAGTCCGTCATGCAGGCCGACGGGACACTCGACCGTGCCGCGCTGCGCCGGCGGGTGTTCAACGATGCGGTGGCAAGGCGCCGACTCGAAGCCATCCTGCATCCGGGCATCCGACGCGAAACCGAAGCCGCACTCGGGCGTGTGAAGGGCCCATATGCGCTGGTGGTGATTCCGCTGCTCGCGGAGACGGGGGGCGCGTATGGCGATCTGCTGGATCGTGTGCTGGTTGTCGATTGCCCCGAGCACGTGCAGATCGAGCGGGTGATGGCACGCAACGGCCTTGCGCGTGACGAGGCTGTGGCGATCCTGGCGGCGCAGGCGAGCCGTGCCGAGCGTCTCGGGTTGGCGGACGATGTGATCGACAACGCTGCTTCACCCGAGGTGCTGCCCGCGCAGGTGGCGGCCCTGCACCGCAGGTATCTCGAACTTTCCGCCACAGTCTCTTGATTTTCGGTCCGGATCGGCGACAATCGCCTGATCCCTTGCAGCCAGCGCAGCACGGCGTGATCCATTACGAATATCCTCTGAGCGAACGCATCCGCACCCTGCTGCGGCTGGAAGATCTGTTCGACCGGTTCGATGCCTTTGCCGGATCGGCCGCGCCGCCTGCACACCATGCCGCGCTGCTGACGCTGTTCGAAATCGCGGAAGTTGCCGCGCGGGCTGATCTCAAATCAGATTTGTTGCAGGAACTCGACCGGCAGAAGGCCGTTCTGACGGCTCTGCGTGGCAATCCCCATGTCGAGGCGAACACGCTGGAGCAGGTGCTGACGGCGATCGATTCGGCGCACCAGGGCATCCACCGGTTGCCGGGCAAGGTCGGCCAGCACCTGCGTGACGATGATTGGCTCATGGCGATCAAGCAGCGCGCTACGATTCCCGGCGGCATGTGCGAATTCGATCTGCCCGCCTACCATCACTGGCTGCATCGCCCCGCCGGCGAGCGCGGGCAGCAGCTGCTGGACTGGTTGCGGCCGTTCGGTCCGATTCGCGCGGCAGTCGGCATCGTGCTCGGTCTGCTGCGGGACAGTGGGCAGCCCGAGATACAGCACGCGGTGAACGGCAGCTACCAGCGCATGCTCGAGTCGCGCAACCCGCTGCTGATCCGGGTGGCGCTGGCCGACGACCTGCCGTGTGTGCCGGAAATCTCCGCCAACAAGTACGCGCTCAACATCCGCTTCGTCCAGGCGGCACCCGGGCAGACGCGCACCTGCACCGAGCAATCGATCGATTTCGAGTTGACGTTCTGCACCCTGTGAAACCCGCTGCGCCGCCCGTCGTCAGTTGTCCGATCTGTGGCATGGCCGTGCCGTGGACGGCAGAGAGCCGCTGGAAGCCCTTCTGCAGCGAGCGCTGCAAACTGATCGACCTGGGGCAGTGGGCGGACGAGAAATACCGCGTGCCTGCGCAGGAACAGCAGCCCGAAGACGAACCCCGGCAGTAGGCTTTTCTATCCGCGAAGGACGCGACGACGCGCGAAGGAAAAACCGGGAAGCGTTGCGTGCCGGGAAATGCTTTGTAGCGCTTCGCGGATAGTGCCTTTCCGTCAGGACGTTTTCTTGTACGTCCTGACCCCGGATTCCGTGCCAAGCAACAGTACATCGGCGCCGCGGCGCGCGAACAGGCCATTGGTCACCACGCCGACGATCTGGTTGATGGCGGTTTCCAGCGACACCGGATCGACGATGGACATGCCGTGCACGTCGAGGATGACGTTGCCGTTGTCGGTGGTGAAGCCCTCGCGCAGGCGAGGCTGCCCGCCGAGCTTCACCAGCTCGCGCGCGACATAGGCGCGCGCCATGGGGATCACCTCGACCGGCAGCGGGAACTTGCCCAGCACGCCGACCAGCTTGCTGCCGTCGGCGATGCAGACGAACTGCTTGCTGCATGCGGCGACGATTTTCTCGCGCGTCAGTGCGCCACCGCCACCCTTGATCATGGCGAAATGCTCGGTGATTTCGTCGGCGCCGTCGACGTAGACTTCCAGGTCGCCCACGCTGTTGAGGTCGAACACCGGGATGCCGTGGCTTTTCAGCCGTGCGGCGGTGGCTTCGGAACTCGCCACCGCGCCGTCGATGCGGCCCTTCACCTCGGCCAGCGCGTCGATGAAATAATTGGCGGTCGAGCCGGTGCCTACCCCGATGATGCCGCCCTTGGCATAATCCACCGCGGCACGTGCCACGGCTTGCTTCATTTCGTCCTGGGTCATGATCTCTTCGTCGATTTTGGTTGCAGCCGGCTAAGATAGCCGTATCGCCCTCTTTTTTCAAACCTCGCCATGAGCCGACCCGACGATTACCTCGAACGCATTCTCACCTCGCGCGTCTACGACGTTGCCGTGGAGTCGCCGCTCGATGTCGCGCACAACCTGTCGCGGCGGCTCGACAACCGGGTGCTGTTGAAGCGCGAGGACCTGCAGCCGGTGTTTTCCTTTAAGTGCCGCGGTGCCTACAACCGCATGGCGCTGCTGAAACCGGCGCAGCTGGCGCGCGGGGTGGTGGCCGCTTCGGCCGGCAACCATGCACAGGGGGTCGCGCTCGCCGCGCAGAAGCTCGGTGTCACCGCAACCATCGTGATGCCCGCGACCACGCCGAAGATCAAGGTCGATGCCGTCGCTGCGCGTGGCGCGCAGGTGATCCTGCACGGCGACAACTACGATGAAGCCTGCGCGCATGCGACGGAGCTGGCAAAGGAGGCGAAAGCGACGTTCGTCCATCCCTACGATGATCCCGACGTCATCGCCGGCCAGGGGACGGTGGCGATGGAGTTGCTGCGCCAGCATCCGGGGCCGATCCATTCCGTCTACATTCCTGTTGGCGGGGGCGGACTCATCGCGGGGATGGCCGCCTACATCAAGCGGCTGCGGCCGGAAATCAAGGTCATCGGCGTCGAGCCGGAGGATGCCGACGCCATGGCGCGCTCGCTGTGCCGCGGCGAACGCGTGACGCTGCCGCGCGTCGGCATCTTCGCCGACGGTGTCGCGGTGAAGAAGGTCGGCAAGGAGACGTTCCGCCTCGCGCAGCTGTATGTGGACGAAGTGATCCGCGTCAACAACGACGCCATCTGCGCCGCGATCAAGGACGTGTTCGAGGACACGCGTTCGATTCTCGAACCGGCCGGTGCGCTGTCGGTGGCGGGTCTCAAGGCGGCCGTCGCCGGCGACCGGCTGAAAGGGAAGACGCTGGTCGCGGTGGCGTCCGGTGCCAACATGAACTTCGACCGCCTGCGTCACATCGCCGAACGGGCCGAGCTGGGCGAAAAGCGCGAGGCGGTGCTCGCGGTCACCATTCCCGAAACACCGGGAAGCTTCAAGCATTTCTGCAGCCTGCTCGGCACGCGCAACATCACCGAATTCAACTACCGCTTTTCCGATCCGAAGGAGGCGCGGGTGTTCGTCGGCCTGTCGGTGCCGGGGGCGGGCGAAAGCACGCGTGTCGTCGAGCTGCTGCACCGTCACGGGCTGGAGGCGGTCGACCTCACCGACAACGAGATGGCCAAGCTGCACGTGCGCCACTTGGTCGGTGGGCGCGCGCCGACAGCGGTCAACGAGGTGCTCTACCGCTTCGAGTTTCCCGAGCGCCCCGGTGCGCTGATGCAGTTCCTGCAGAGCATGAGCCGTGGCTGGAACATCAGCCTGTTCCATTACCGCAATCACGGCGCCGACTATGGGCGCGTGCTGGTCGGCATCCAGGTACCGGAAAAGGAAAAGCCCGCGTTCCAGAAATTTCTCGACGGCCTCGGCTACCGCTACTGGGACGAATCGCGCAACCCCGCCTACAAGCTCTTCCTCGCCTGAGCAGCGGCAAGGCGTCGCGTGGTACCCTCGCCATCATGAGGAGTTGGATTGCTGCTTGCCTGTTGCTTGGGTCGTTGTCGGGGACATCGGCCATCGCAGCGCCGGGTGACGAGGCGGTGCGGCAGGCGCAGCAGGCGTTCGTCGCGCGCAAATCGGCGGAGCTTGCGCGCGTGGTGCAGTCTGTGCCCGCCGACCACGTTCTTGCCCCGCAGGTCGAATTCTGGCAATTGCTGCTGGCGCTGCCGGCGGCGAGCGACGACCGGATTGCCGCTTTTCTGGCGGCCCATCCGGGCAGCTGGATGGCCGAGCGGCTGCGTGCGGAATGGCTGAAGGAACTGGGACGGCGCGAGCTGTGGCCGGCGTACCGCGCGGAATTTGCGCGCCTGCGCCGCCCCGACGTGGCGCATCAGTGTTACGCGCGGCGTGCGGAGTGGGCGGCCGGTGACCGCAGCCAGTTGCGCGAGGCGATCGCCCTCTGGTTCACCGGGCGGGACCGGCCGGCGGCGTGTACACCTTTGTTTGTCCACCTGCGGGGCGAGGGACTGCTGCAGCCCGAGGATGTCTGGCGACGTTACCGGTTGGCGCTGGAAGCGGGCAATCCAGGGGTGGCCAAAGCGGTCGCAGCATGGTTGCCCGAGGCTCTGCGGCCGGCGAATTCGCAACTCGACCAGGCGGTGCGCGATCCCGCGCGCTGGCTCGCGGACGCGCGCTTCGACAGCCGCGGCAATCGCGAGATCGGCCTGTATGCCATCAATCAGATCGCGAAGCGCGATACCGCGCGTGCCACGGCGGCGCTGCAGGCGCGCGAGGTGCAGTTGACGGTGCCGGAGCAGCAGCTTGCGTGGGGGTTGGTCGCCACCTGGGCAGCGCGCCGTCATGAGGCGGTGGCGCCTGCACTGTTTGCGCGCGCAGGCGCGGTCGTGTTGAGCGATGCGCAGCGCGAGTGGTGGGCGCGCAGCGCATTGCGGGCGGGCGACTGGGTCGCCGTGCGTCGTGCCGTCGACAGTATGGGGGAGGCGCGCACCCAGCCGGTGTGGCGCTACTGGCATGCGCGTGCACTGAAGGCCGCGGGGCTGACCGTGCCCGCCAACCAGGTCTTTGCGGCACTGTCGCGCGAGCACCATTATTACGGCCAGCTCGCCCAGGAAGAACTGGGCCCGCTGCTGCAGGCACCTGCGATCAACATCAAGGCCGGCGGTGCCGACATCGACGCCGTGGCCCGTCATCCCGGTATCGCGCGCGCGGTGGCTCTGTACGAGCTGGGCCTGCGCAGCGAGGCGACGCAGGAATGGAATTGGAGCATCCAGGAATTCTCCGACGCCCAACTGCTCGCTGCGGCAGAAGTCGCACGCCGGCTGGGCTGGTTCGACCGCGCGATCCACACCGCCGAACGTACGCGTGACCTGCACGATTTCGAGTTGCGCTTCGTGGCGCCGTACCGCGAACTTGCGCAGCAGGCGGCGCGCGAGCAGCAGATCGATGAAGCGTGGGTGTTCGGGCTGATGCGTCAGGAGAGCCGGTTCGTCAATGTCGCGCGTTCGAACGTCGGCGCATCCGGTCTGATGCAGATCATGCCCGACACGGCGCGCTGGATCGCCCGTCGTCTCGGCATCTCCCGCTTTCATCCGCGCGAGATGCAGGACCCGGCGACGAACATCCGCTTCGGCACCTATTACCTGCGGCATGTGCTCGACAGCCTGGACGGCTCGCCGGTGCTGGCGACGGCCGCTTACAATGCCGGGCCCGGGCGCGCGCAGCGCTGGCGCGCCAGCCAACCGATGGAGGGCGCGGTGTACGTAGAATCGATCCCGTTCACCGAGACGCGCGATTACGTCAAGAAGGTGCTGAGCAACGCCATGTATTACGCGCAGCGCTTCAACCAGCCGTCGGTGCTGCTGAAGGACAGGCTCGGCAGCATCCCGCCGCGCCGCGGCGCCGCGCCACCGGCGGGCGAGACGGAGCCTGCGGGCAACGACGATCCCGCGGGCTGAGCTATGATTCGATAGTCATTCGATTCATTTCCGCAGACCATCATGAGCACGCAACGTATTGGCATTCTCGGCGGTTCCGGCTTCGTCGGCACCCATATCGTCAGTCTGCTGGCCGCGCGCGGCCACCACGTGCGGGTGCTGAGCCGGCGCCGCGAGGCCGCCAAGGAACTGATCCTCTTGCCCACCGTCGAGGTGGTCGAGGCCGACGTGCACGATCCGCAGACGCTGCTGCGCCAGTTCCGCGGGCTCGATGCCGTCATCAACCTGGTCGGTATCCTGCATGAGGGGAAGGCTGGCCGTGTCGACAAGCCGTCCGAGCGGCGCGGCGACTTCCAGCGCGTGCATGTCGAACTGCCGCGCAAGGTCGTCCACGCCATGGGCGAAGCCGGCGTGCGCCGCCTGCTGCACATGAGCGCGCTCGGTGCCAACCCCAATTCGCGCTCGGCCTACCAGCGTTCCAAGGGCATTGGCGAGGCGCTGGTGCGCGAGGCGGGGCGGCGCCATGTCGAGCACGAAAAGTGGTACCTCGACGGCCCGAAGTTCGTGCACGGTTATGGGCTCGACGTCACCGTGTTCCGCCCCTCGGTGATCTTCGGCCGCGGTGATTCCTTCCTGTCGATGTTCGCCGGCCTGCTCAAGCTTGCTCCTGTGGTCCCGCTCGCCGGGGCTCGTGCGCGCTTCGCGCCGGTGCACGTCGAGGACGTCGCGCGCGCCTTTGCCGACAGCCTCGACAATCCCGCGACCATCGGCGAAGCATACGAGCTGTGCGGTCCGCGCGCCTACACGTTGCTGGAACTGGTGCGTTACGTGGGCACTCTCACCGGACACCGCCGCCCGATCATTCCCCTTGGTGATGTGCTGTCCTACCTGCAGGCCTGGGCACTGGAGCTGAAACCCGGGAAAAAGCTGATGACCCGCGACAATTTCTACGCCATGCTGGTCGACAATGTCTGCACCGGCGGCTGGCCGGCGGTGTTCGATTTCCAGCCCGCCGCGCTGGAGGCGGTCGCACCGGAATATCTTGGCGCGGATAGTCCGCGGGCGCGTTACGAGCAGTATCGCGAACACGCGCACCGCTGAGCCGGCGCTGCCGCCATGAAGACCTACATCGTCGGCGGTGCGGTGCGTGATCGCCTGCTCGGGCGGGCGGTGGCCGATCGCGACCACGTCGTCGTCGGCGCCACGCCGGAGGAGATGATCGCGCAGGGCTTCCAGCCGGTCGGCAAGGATTTCCCGGTGTTCCTGCATCCCGATACGCACGAGGAATACGCGCTCGCGCGCACCGAACGCAAGTCCGGGCGCGGCTACAAGGGTTTCACCGTGTACGCGGCGCCAGACGTCACGCTGGAGGAAGACCTGCGCCGGCGCGATCTCACCATCAATGCCATGGCCGAGGACGAGGCCGGCGCGCTGATCGATCCCTACGGTGGCCGGCACGACCTGGAAGCACGCGTGTTCCGTCATGTCAGCGACGCCTTCGGCGAGGATCCGGTGCGCATCCTGCGGGTGGCGCGTTTCGCTGCGCGCTTCACTGATTTTTCGGTCGCGCCCGAAACGCTCGCTTTGATGCGGCAGATGGTCGACAACGGCGAGGTCGACGCACTGGTCCCCGAACGCGTGTGGCAGGAGCTCGCCCGTGGGCTGATGGAAACGACGCCTTCGCGCATGTTCGGGGTGCTGCGCGACTGCGGCGCGCTGGCGCGGCTGTTGCCGGAGCTCGATCGCCTGTTCGGCGTGCCGCAGCCGGCCGAACACCATCCCGAGGTCGATACCGGCGTCCATGTCATGCGCGTGATCGACTGGGCGGCGCAGCGGGGACACACGCTGCCGGTACGGTTCGCCGCGCTCGTGCACGATCTCGGCAAGGGCACGACGCCCACCGAACTGTGGCCGCGCCACATCGGCCATGAAGCGCGGAGTGCCGCGCTGGTGGGCGAAATGTGCGAACGGCTGCGCGTGCCGACCGACTGCCGCGACCTCGCCATTGCCGTTGCGCGCGAGCACGGACTGGTTCATCGCGCGCTTGAACTGCGTCCCGGTACCGTCGTCGAACTGCTGGAACGGGTCGATGCGTTCCGCCGGTCGGAGCGCTTCGAGGATTTTCTGCAGGCCTGCGAATGCGACTTTCGCGGCCGTCCCGGCTACGAGGCCCGTGCCTTTCCCGCGCCAGACCATCTGCGGCAGGCGCTGCGCGCCGCGCAGGCGGTCGACGCCGGCGCGGTGGCGCGCAGTGTCGAGCCGGCACGCATCAAGGCCGCCATTTTTCAGGCGCGTGCGCAGGCAGTGGCCGCGGCACGCGTGCATTGGGAGCATTTCCCGCACGAGGCCGACATGGGCGTGCGCGGTGTCGGCCCCACGCTCGCCGCGGCGTTCGAGCAGGCGGCGCTGGCAATGACGGCGGTGGTCACCGATCCCGCGCGGGTGGCCAGGACGCAGGCGGTCGACTTCGAATGCGAGGCGCCCGACGATGAACTGCTGCTGGTCGACTGGCTCAATGCGCTGATCCTGGAAATGGCTGCGCGCCACATGCTGTTCGGCCGGTTTACGGTCGATGTGGAAAACCATCATCTGCACGCGACCGCATGGGGCGAACCGGTCGACACGGCGCGGCACCAGCCCGCGGTCGAGATCAAGGGCGCGACCTATACTGTCTTGAAGGTTGAACAGGACGCAGCCGGCAGTTGGCTCGCGCAGTGCGTCGTCGACGTCTGAGGGTTTTTAGGATCATGGATCTCGCGCGCTTCACGCAGGTGTCGGATGCCGAATGGCGCATGGCGCCGGTGGGGCGCATGCGCGTGCCGGCGGTGGTCTATGCCGACGCTGCGCTCGTCCGCGCCATGGATGAGAAGGTGGGCGAGCAGCTCGCCAACGTCGCCGCGCTGCCGGGCATCGTCGAGGCGGCGTATGCCATGCCGGACGCGCACTGGGGTTATGGCTTTGCCATCGGCGGCGTGGCGGCGTTCGATCCCGACGACGGCGGCGTGGTGTCGGCCGGCGGGGTGGGTTTTGATATTTCCTGCGGCGTGCGCACCCTGCACACCGGTCTGACCGCCGCCGAAATCGAGCCGGTCTGGCAGCGGCTGGCCGACCGCCTGTTCGCGCATATTCCCGCGGGGGTCGGCAGCACAGGGTCGCTGCGCCTCAACGCACACGAAATGGATGCCATGTTGCGCAGCGGCGCGCGCTGGGCGGTGGAGCGCGGCTACGGCCACGCGGCCGACCTCGAACGCATCGAGGAGCACGGCCGCATGGAAGGCGCCGAACCGGTCAAGGTGTCGGATCAGGCCAAGCGCCGCCAGCGCGACGAAATCGGCACGCTGGGCTCGGGCAACCACTACCTCGAAGTGCAGGAAATCGTCGAGCTCTACGATCGCAAGGCGGCCGACCGGTTTCGCCTGCGCGTGGGCGAGGTGGTGGTGAGCATCCACTGCGGCTCGCGCGGGCTGGGGCACCAGATCGGCACGGAATTTCTCAAGCAGATGGTGATCGCGGCACCGGGCTTCGGCATCGACCTGCCCGACCGCGAACTCGCCTGCGCGCCGATCAGGTCGTCGCTGGGGCAGGCGTACCTGGGGGCGATGCGCGCGGCGATCAACTGCGCACTCGCCAACCGCCAGGTCATCACCCATCTCGCGCGCGAGGTGTTTGCGGACGTTTGTCCGGGCACCCGGCTCGACCTGGTCTACGACGTCTCGCACAACACCTGCAAGCTGGAGCCGCACACCGTCGGCGGGCAGACGCGGCGCCTGTACGTGCACCGCAAGGGCGCTACGCGTGCCTTCGGTCCTGGCCATCCCGCGTTGCCCGGGGACCTGCGCGATATTGGCCAGCCGGTGCTGATCGGCGGCAGCATGGGTACGGCCTCCTACGTGCTGGTCGGCACCGAAGCCGGCCGGGCGCGTGCGTTCGCTTCAGCGTGCCACGGGGCCGGGCGGGCCATGAGCCGGCATCAGGCAACGCGCCAGTGGCAAGGCCGCGCGCTGGTCGACGAACTGGCGCGCCAGGGGGTGCTGATTCGCAGCCCCTCCCTGCGCGGGGTCGCCGAGGAGGCGCCGGGGGCTTACAAGGATGTCAGTGCGGTGGTCGAAGCGGCCGATCGCGCCGGGCTGGCACGCAAGGTGGCGAAACTGAAACCCCTGGTCTGCATCAAGGGCTGACGCCCCGATGCAGAGCCGGCGCCGTCAATAGCGGTGGCGGTGATCGTCGCGGCGGTCGTCCCGCCGATCATCGCGGCGATCACGCCGCCGATCATCGCGCCAGTCGCGCCGGTCGTCCCAGCCGCGATGCTCGTTCCACCCGTAGGTGTGGCGCACGACGCGGGGGTGGACCGGGTGCATGCGATGCGGCGGCGGCAGCACGATCACGTGACCGGGGCGGTACGGCGTGTAGGTCCAGTAACGCTGGCCGCCGCTCTCGAACAGCACGCGGAAGCCATCGTAATAGCCGGTACCGAAGGAGACCGACACGCGTGGCTCGACTTCGATGACGCGGCCGTAGCCGGAATCGCCGTGGGCGAGCGCCGTACCGGAAACGCTGGCGGTGGCGAAGGTGGCGGCAATGAGTAGTTTGCGGATCATGGCAATGCTCCTTTCAAGGTTGCGGGGCGACGATCAGTCGTCCCAGCCGTTGCGGCCCTGGTTCCAGCGCGCGGGGCGCTGGTCTTCGGCCACGGAAAAACTCACGTTCAGGTTGAGCCACGCGCCCGGATCGTAGGGCAGGCGGGTGGTGTATTCGCGGCCCTGGAAGCGGTAACGCACGTCGTAGCCGGTGATCACCTGGCGGTAATCGTCGTGCGTGCGGCAGCGTTCGACCTGCTGTGGGCGCGACTCATAGCGGGTGCCGTTACCGTTCCAGCGGTCGCCAACGACTGCGCCGGTGGCGGCGCCGACGGCTGCGGCGGCAACCTTGCCGTCACCCTTGCCGACCGTGGAGCCGATCAGGCCGCCGGCGATGGCGCCCAGCACGGCGCCCCCGGTGTTGTTGCCGCTGCGGAGGCTGCGGGTTTCGTAGCCGACCGTCTCGACCCAGCATTCGCGGCGCGGCTCGTTGATCGTCTCGTACACCGGCACGCTGGCGACGACCTTCGCGCGGGTGACAAAGCCGTCCGCACGATCATGGCCCCGGCCGGCCTGCGCTGCGCCACTGGCTGCGAGCAGGGCGGCGATCAGGGTGGTGTTGAAAGTCAGTTTGTTCATGGTGGGCTCCTTTTCCTGTGTGTATGAAACCGCTTCAGCGGCGGCCGCGTGAGCGGCTGTCTTCTTCCTCGCGCCGCTCCTTGCGGCGCTCGTAGCCATAGCCATAACCGCGTTCGTTCTCGGTCTCCGCTTCGGCCTCGCCTTTCCGGGTGCGGCGCTCGTCGCGGCGCGGCTCGCGCGCATCGCGGCGGGCATCCCGCTCGACTTCCTGGCGAGCCGCGAAGAAAGCGCCATCCAGGTAAGTGTTCGGCGCGGCATGAACCGGTGCCACCAGGGCAAGCCCCAGTCCGGCCAGTCCAAACATCCAGGTTGTGCGTGCATTCATCGTGGTCTCCGTTTCTGTGGTCGCGTGTTTCGCTTCCACGCTTCGCATTGTGGGTGGGAAAAGTAAGCGCACCGTTTCGCGCAAGGGTGATTTTGTAACAGTGTGTAACCGGATGGGAGAGGCGGTGCCGGTGGCGCTGCTATAGTTTGCGCATGGACAAGGACCTCATTTACGTCACCGACGACGACCCCGGCATTCGCGAACTGGTGGCCGAATACCTGACCGCACAGGGCTACGCCGTCGAAACCGCCGGCGATGCCGTGACGCTCGATGGCCTGCTTGCGACGAAGCGGCCCGATCTGGTCGTGCTCGACTGGATGATGCCGGGCGAGGACGGCCTCTCGATCGCGCGCCGGCTGCGCGCGCAGCCGGGGTTTCCGCCCATCATCATGCTGTCGGCCAAGGGCGAGGATATCGACCGCATCATCGGCCTCGAAGTCGGCGCGGACGACTACCTGCCCAAACCGTTCAACCCGCGCGAACTGCTGGCGCGCATCCGTGCCGTGCTGCGGCGCGGCGTGGCCCCCGCGCCCGCTGCCGCGGATGCCGCGCGGCGGGTGAATTTCGGGCCGTTCAGCGTCAACCTCGACGCCCGCACACTGTCCCGCGACGGCACCGAGATCGCGCTCACCGGCGGCGAATATGAGCTGCTGGAAATCTTCGTCAGCCACGCCAATCGCGCGCTGTCGCGCGACTGGCTGATGGACCAGCTGCGCGGCTTCGAGCGCGACCCTTTCGACCGCAGCATCGACGTGCGCGTCAACCGCCTGCGCAAGAAGATCGAGGAGGATCCGGCCAACCCCGCCTACATTCGCACCCAGCGCGGGCAGGGTTATATCTTCGTTCCGCAGGGCAAGGGCTGACCCGCGCATGCGGCGCATCGCCGGCTCGCTCTACGCGCGCACCGCGCTGACCCTGGCGATCGCGTTCATCGTCTTCCAGATGGCGGCGTCCTGGGTGGTGTATCGTACCGTCATCGTGCCCGTGGCGGAGCGCTCGGCCGACGACCTCGCGGGGCTGATCGTGCTGTCCGCGCAGACCTGGGTGGAGCTGCCGCCCGAGACGCGCGCCGCGTTCGAGCGCGAGCTGGCGCGGCGCCATGGCCTGCGGCTCACCACGGTCGATGTCGGCGCGACCGCTGAACCGCCGCGCTTTGCTTTCCGCCGGCAGATCGAGGCTGCGCTTGCCCGTCGTGCCGCCGAAGCCGTCGAATTGCGCGGGGTTCCGGGCACCGCCGCGGTGTGGATCGATCTGCCGGTAGGCGGGCATGACCTGCGTGTCGGCTTCTTTCCGCAGCGCTATGCCGTGCGCCCGCCGCTCACCGCGCTGGTAGTCATCGTGCTGGGCACCCTGCTGAGCCTCCTGACAGCGCTGTTCCTGGTGCGCCGCATCACCGTCCCGCTGGCGCGCGCGGCGCAGGCGGCGCGCCAGGTCGGCGCGGGCCAGTTGCCCGAGCCACTGCCGGAAACCGGGCCGGCGGAGCTTGCCGAGCTGGCGCGCCGCTTCAACACCATGGCGACCGAAGTGCGCGACCTGCTCGACAACCGCACCACGCTGCTCGGTGGTATCTCGCACGACCTGCGCACGCCGATGACACGCCTGCAGCTCAACCTGGAACTGCTGCGCGATGCGCCCAGTCCGGCGCGCATCGACCGGGCGCTTGCCGATCTTGGCGACATGAACCGGCTCATTGCCGGTTACCTCGATCTCGCCCGCACCACGCGTCCCGAGGCTGCGGCGCGTTTCGACCTCGCGGCCTTGCTCGCCGAGCTGGCGCAGGAAGCCGGCGTGGCGTGGTCCGGCGCGCCGGCTTGCACGGTCGATGCCGGCCCGTTGGCCGTGCGGCAGATCCTCGCCAACCTCATCCAGAACGCCCTGCGCTATGGCGGCGCGGCGGTCGAGCTTGGGCTGGAATGCGGCGACCAGGCGGTGCGCGTGACCGTGCGCGACGCCGGCCCCGGCATTCCGGAGGCGCAACTGGAGAAGGTGTTCCGACCGTTCTACCGGATCGAGAATTCGCGCTCGCAGGCGACGGGAGGCACCGGACTGGGGCTGGCGATCGTGCGCCAGCTGGCGGAGACGAATGGCTGGGAAGTGACGCTGAGAAACCGCGCGGGTGGCGGCCTGGAGGCCGTGCTGGAAATCAGGCGTTGAGTGAGGCGGGCGCGCCCCGGGCGCTCAGAGACAGGGCGCGCCGTGGCGCCGCAGCACCCGGAACTCGACGAACAACAGCGTGAGGCTGAACATCGTCATGCGGCAGGTGCTGCCGCTGAAGAACCCGAGTGGCGAACAGGACAGGCTGAGGCTCACGCGGGTGCCCTTGTTCAGGTACATCAGGCAGCCGGCTGGCGGGCGAACAGGGAGAACTGCACGAACATCAGCGACAGGCTGGTGAGGCTCATGCGCTCGGTCTGACCGTGGAACCAGCCGAACGGGGAGGCGCTGAGTTCGAGGACCAGTTGGTTTTTGCCGAGTTGCAGTTTCATGATGTTCTCCTTGCTGAGGGGTTTGCCTGAATACTTGCAATGCCTGTGCCACCCCGGCTGTCATCGGAGTGGTACAAAAAACTCCCAATAAAACAAGCTTGTATAGATTCCTTGCCGGGGGAAGCGGTGCGCGGAGAGCATCGATTTGACGGAAAACCGTCATCCCGTGTCGAAGCGGCAAACAATCGGCAGCCGGAACGGGCGGGCGGCTGTGACGGGGTAGAATCCGGCTTTCGATTCAGGTGGCGCGTGTCCTGCGCGCCGCATCTTCTGCATGATCATCCTCAAGAATCTCAGCCTGCGGCGCAGCGCCAAGGTCCTGCTCGACAACGCGTCGGTGTCGATCAACCCCGGCGAAAAGGTCGGTCTGGTCGGCCGCAACGGCGCCGGCAAGTCGAGCCTGTTCGCGCTCATCAATGGCACCCTGCATGAAGACAAGGGCGACTTCTCCATGCCGTCGCAGTGGCGCATGGCGCAGGTGGCGCAGGAGATGCCGGAAACGAGCGAGTCCGCGACCGATTTCGTCATTGCCGGCGACACCCAGCTGGCCGAAGCGCAGGCCGAAGTCGATGCAGCCGAGGAAACCGACGACGGCGAGCGCATGGCGCACCCTACATGGCGCTGCACGACGTCGGCGCGCACGACGCGCAGTCGCGCGCGCAGGCGCTGATCCTCGGCCTGGGTTTCCAGGTGCGCGAATTGAATCAGCCGGTCAACAGCTTTTCCGGCGGCTGGCGCATGCGATTGCAACTGGCGCGGGCGCTGATGTGCCCGTCCGACCTGCTGCTGCTCGACGAACCGACCAACCACCTCGATCTGGATGCGCTGGTGTGGCTGGAAGCCTGGCTGAAGAAATACCCGGGCACCATGCTGGTGATCAGCCACGACCGCGAGTTTCTCGACGCCGTGACCAACGTCACCATCCACATCGAAAACGGCCAGTTGACGCGTTACGGCGGCAACTACAGCACCTTCGAGGACATGCGCGCCGAGCAGATGGCGCTGCAGCAGGCGGCGTTCGCCCGCCAGCAGGAGAAAATCGCCCACCTGCAGAAATTCATCGACCGCTTCAAGGCCAAGGCCAGCAAGGCCAAGCAGGCGCAAAGCCGGGTCAAGGCGCTGGACCGCATGGAAAAGCTGGCGCCAATGCTGGCGAGTGCGGACTTCACCTTCGAATTCAAGGAGCCGCTCAACCTGCCCAACCCCATGCTGACCATCGACGACGCCAGTTTCGGCTATCCGCCGCCCGCCGATGCGCCGTCCGGCACCCCGCCGACGGTGATCGTGCAGCGCGTCAGCAAATCGGTGTTTGCTGGGCAGCGCATCGGCATCCTCGGTGCCAACGGCCAGGGCAAATCGACGCTGGTCAAAACCATCGCGCGCACCCTGCCGGTGGTCGCCGGCGCGGTGACCGAAGGCAAGGGCCTCAACATCGGCTACTTCGCCCAGCAGGAACTCGACGTTCTGCGCCCGCTGGACACGCCGCTGGAGCACATGATCCGCCTCGCCCGCGACACGATTGCGAATGGCGGTGCCGGCCAGTTCAGCAGCCGCGAGCAGGACCTGCGCAACTTCCTCGGCACCTTCAACTTCAGCGGTGACATGGTCAAGCAGGCCGTCGGCACCATGAGCGGCGGCGAAAAAGCGCGGCTGGTGCTGTGCATGATCGTGTGGCAGCGGCCGAATCTCTTGTTGCTGGACGAGCCGACCAACCACCTCGACCTGGCCACGCGCGAAGCGCTGGCGATGGCGCTCAATGAATTCGAAGGCACCCTGATGCTGGTCAGCCACGACCGTGCCCTGCTGCGATCGGTGTGCGACGAATTCTGGCTGGTCACGCGCGGCGGGGTCGAGCCATTCGACGGCGACCTGGACGATTACCAGCGCTATCTGCTGGAAGAGGGCAAGCGCGTGCGCGAAAGCCTGAAGGAGGCCGGCAAGGCGGCCAGCTCGCCAGTGGTCAAGGCGGAACCTGCGCCGGTGGCGGCGAAGAAGCCGGTGTCATCGGGAAGGATCAAGTCGTTGAAGCAGAAGCTGGAGAAGCTCGACAAGAGCATGGCTGCGCTGCAGGCGGAAAAGGCGGCGTTCGAAGCCCGCTTGGGTGAGGCGCTTTCCGTTGAGGAGATGACCGAAACGGGCAAGCAGCTTCAGCACGTCATCGACGAGTTGGCGATTGAAGAGGGGGAATGGCTGGAATTGTCGGGGGAGATTGAGGCGCTCGCCGCGGCGCAGGTCTAGCGTGAAATCCCCCAATTGGGGGATGCGCCGCGCTCCGCCGCGGGCTCAAATCGTGCACTCCGAGCATCATTTCAGGAGCGCCCGATGGCTGATCTAAACCTCAAGGTGAAACTCGAATCGAAAGGTAAGTCTTCGTTCAATCAGCACAAGCTTGCCGCTTCGTTTACGCAGAAAGTCGATCTCGGATATCTCGACCGCACGGTGCTAGTGCCTGCGGAGTTGGGCACGGTGGTTGATGCCGAGGGCCGCGGCATTCTCACGTTTCCCGCCAACACCGCCACTGATATGCCGATCACCGTGCGGGTGGTCGCACCCGACGGCGAGGAACTGTTGCAGCTCAGCCTCAAGCGCGAGGATCTTCAAGGCGGGCAGACCCTGATGATCGAGGTTGATGCCAAGGAGTACTTTCCCGTTCAGCACACCGACGATCCGGCATTTGGTAAACCGGGGCGCATCCGTGGGCTGGTCGTCGACCCGACCGGACAGGGCAGCGTCGAAGGCAGGCAGGTCGTCATCTACGCGGCATCTGTCGTGGGCGAACCTGGGGAGCCGACCGAGCACGTCGTAGCCGTCGGGTGCACCGACGGCAAGGGTTATTTCTCGGCCGCCTATCCACTTGGGTTCTACAGTGCGGCATCCGGCAGCGTCGACGGCGGCGTTGCGGTACCGATCCGCCTCGATGCCGACGGGGCCTTCCCCGAGAACATCGTGCTAGGTGTGGAACTGCCGGCTCCCGGCGCGTCGCGGGGCAAGGGTGAATGTGGATGTGGGTCAATCGTCCCACGCGATCCCGACTCGCAGGATCTGGTGAATTCCACTGGCACGTACTCGACGGATGTCGGCGCCGGTCAGTGCGTCGATATCACCAAGCCCAGTCGGGTGCTTGAGGAGTTCGATTATTTCACCGTGGTTCGCACGACGGAGCCGGAGATCAAGGGACTGACCGTCACCGAGCCACCCAAGGTTGGCCTGGGTGACATGATCAAACTGCTCGATCCCAAGATATACAGTTACGTGGTCGCTTCGCAGCCGGAAGCAGTGCTGTTCCCGGCCGCGCAGTCCGATGTCAAGGCCAGGCGCAGCACGCCGCCGTCCGCCACGGCTGCCGGGAAGGCGGGGGTGCGTGGCATCGACCTCAACGACGAAGCGGCGCTCGCCCAGCATGCCTTGGTCACTGCGAAGCCTGAGCTCGAACACCTGTCGGAAGTGATCAGCCTGGCATCGCTCAAGCTGGTTGGCGGCCAGAAGGCGCCGATGCCCAATCAGCCACCGGATGACGATACCGGCCACGTCGATCTGAGCGCGGTGCGGATCGAGGCGGAAATGCTCAAGACGCTCAGCTACGACCCCGACGGATTCTCGTTGACACGTCTGGCACAGGCGGAAATCGCCACGCGCAAGAACGATCTCGTCAGGCTGCTCGGCCTGCTCAAGCGGCGCGGCGCCGGGCGCGGCCGCATGAGTTGCGCGAACGCGGTCGACTGGGACGACGAGCCAACTGTCTACCAAGCGTGTACCGTGTCTCACGGCCACATCCTGCACATGAAGCAGCAATGGGTCGCCGACGGTTACTCGCTGGGCGATCTGCTCTACAGCCTGCCGCTTGCGCCGTGCCAGAAGAAACAGATCGTCGTCGTCGACTGGGATCGCCGGGAGAGCGCGTCGCGGCACGAAAGCCTGGAGGAATCGGAACAGCTCTCGGCTTATCTCAGCCGTGACCGCGATATTTCGGAGATCGCGAATTCCTCGGTTCGCGAAAGCCTGTCTGGCGAATCATCGGCGAGTACCAGCAGCTTCGGCGGCGGGCTGGGGATCGCCGGCGGCCTGTTTGGCGGCGCAGGCTTTCTAGGTGGTCTGCTTGGCATTGGCGGCGGTACCTCTGGGGCGAGTTCGTCAGCCTCGCAGCGTGCCGCGCGCAGCGCGTCGGCCAATTCGTTGCAGCAGTTGCGCGACAACACCATGCAGGGGGCGTCGGCCGTGCGCAGTCAGCGCTCGACCGTGGTCCAGACCGCGCGCCAGGGCGAAACCGTGCGGGTACAGACCGAGGTGGTCGCCAACCACAATCACTGCCATGCGATCACGATCGAGTACTTCGAGGTCTTGCGGCATTTCTTGGTGCGGCAACATCTCGCCGATGTCCAGGAATGCCTGCTGGTGCCGCTGCTGATTTCGCGCTTCGACTCGGCAAAAGCCCTGCGCTGGCGCGAACCGCTCGGGACGCACCTGCGCAACCGCCGTCTGGCGCGCGGTTTCGACGCACTACAGCGCATTGCCGACAGCTACGTCGGCAGCGATATGCCGACCGGCGCGTACGCTGAAGACGAATTGATCTACCTCGATGGCTATCTGCGGATCCAGTTCCGTATCCAGCGCCCCGCGGACAACATCGACGGCACGTTTCTGCCGGCGGCCTGGTCACCGCTGTGGTGGCTGGGTATCACTGCGATGCAGTGGTGGCAGAGCTATCTCGAAGCCCAGGAGGAGCGGGATGCCATCTTCGCTGCCCAGCTCGGGCCGCGTATCGCCGAGGAGATCACCAACGGCCTGCAGTTCTACGCCGTGGATGAAGACGACAACGAAACGCTGCTGCCGATTGATTCGACCTTGCTGTCGGATTTTCAGAATGACGCGGCGCTGTATGTCTCGCTGCGGTTGAATGCCGACGTCCCGCCGCTGCGGCGCGATCGCATCAAGTTCATCAAGATCGGCACCACGATCAACACCAACGCCGGGCCGCTCAATATTGACAGTCTGCTGCCGACCGGATCGAAGATCATCGTGCGGTCCGGCCAGATGGGCTACCGCACCGATTACCTTGCGCACGACCTGTTTCGCCACTCGAACATCCTCAATGATCTGTCGGGTACCGACGGGGTGCTCATCTTCACGCCGCTGAGCCGCCAGGAACTCAGACGGCCGCGCGAGGAGGACAAGGAATACGCCAACTCGCTTCTGAAACATCTCAACGACTATCTGGAGTACTACCATCGAGCCATCTGGTGGCGCATGGATGCGCAGCGGCGCTACATGCTGCTAGACGGCTTCGTCGCGCCCAACAGCGGTGGCCGCAGCATTGCGAGCGTGGTGGAGAACCGCCTTGTGGGCATCATCGGCAATTGCCTGGTCCTTCCGGTGGCGCGCGGCTATCACCTCGACCCCACTTTCAAGCAGGCGGACGACGAGGAACCGATCGATCTGCTGGAGCACTACCAGCCGACCACGCCGGTGGCGCCGCTGCGCCTGGCCGTGCCGACCAAGGGCGTATTCGCCGAGAGCGTGATGGGCGCATGCAACAGCTGCGAGAAGAAGGACGAGAGCCGCTTCTGGCGCTGGGAGGAGTCGCCGTGCCCGGACGATCCGACCGCAATCCAGTCGCCCGGCACCGAATCGCGCCGCGCCAAGCCGCCCGACCTCACACCACAGCCTTTCCCGCAACCGATCGTGGCGTTCCAGAATGTACCTTCCGCGCCCGACCCCACCGGTATCAGTGCGTTGACCCAATTGCTCGGGAATCCGAGTCTGTTCCGCGACGTCACGGGGCTTACGGAGAACCAGAAGAACGCGCTTGCCGGCTTGCAGGGTGCCCTGAGCACGGCGCAGTTCTTCGGCGGCAAAGCGGCCGATCTGGCGCTGCAGGGCAGCATGCGGCAGGACATCGACAAGGCGCTCGACAAGATCAACGAGCAGCACGCGGCCGGCGCGATCAACGACGACCAGCGGGCGAAGCTCACCGAATCCGCCCTGCGCAGCATGATCGGCGGTGGCACCGAAGCGCCCGGCGGAAATCCGCTCACCAAGGAACCGAGCATCGAGGAGGCGATCCGCAATGCCGGCGGGACGCCGGGTGGCGAGATCAATGTGTCGCGCGCCACCGGCGGCACGACCGAAACCGTCGGCGTGAAGAGCCCGAGTGCGGCGGCGGACGCGGGTCGCTCCTACATCATCGAAAGCGCCGACCTGACCCCGGAGCGCCGCGCGTTCAATCCGAGCGCGATGGACAAGACCGGGGCAACCAGATTCTCCGTGCGCGTCCCGCGGCTGCCGGTGGGCGGCTCGATCCACTGGAGTGTTCCGCCAGCGGCGGCCGGGCGCTATGTGCTGGCGGGCGGCAAGAGCGAGCAGTTCGGCAATCAGGTCGACGTCACCGGCCTGCGCCCCGGGTTGACCGAGATCGACGTCGAGGTGCGCGATGGCGGCGGCGCGGTGCTGGAAAGCGTGAAGTATCCGATTGCCATTCCGCAGTTCGTTTCGGTGGACACCGATCCCGCCACCTTCACGCCCCTGATGACTGGCTTTAACCTGGTCGATTTCGAGATCGAGGAGGTGCTGCGCCAGGCGAAGCAGGTCTGCGATATGCTGTTGAATACCGCGAATGTGCGCACGGTCTGGCGCATGGCGCCGTTCAACGAGGGCTTGCCGGCGCAGTTTGCTGCCGGTGGCGCGGCTGCGGGCAACGTCACCGTAGCGACTTTTCGCGGCGATCCACCGGCCGCGGCGCTCTACGGGCGGACGAGCCCTGGCATCGGGCCGATCGGCCCGGCCAGCTTCGATGAAACCATCCAGGTCTGGGCGGGCGCATTTGACGACGCCGTATCGGGCAACGCCAACGCCGAAGTGGATGAAGTCACCAATGACGTGGTCAGCGTGCTGATGGGCGGCGGCCTGACGAGTTCGCCCGAGAAATCGCGCGCGATCGAAATTCTGGGGCGACTGTTGGGGGAGACACTGTCGCACGAGATCGTTCACAGCCTGATCGGTGCGACGCTGACCGACGGCTTCCACAATGCCCGTCCCGGCAACGAGAGCGACCTGATGAACCACGGCATCGACCGCTCGTTCCAGAGCCGCACCGGCTTCGAGCTGCTCGGACCTGTAGGCAGTGCGGATTTGTTGGGGCTGCTGAACGACCGCGGGATCTTCTTCATCAATATTCCCACGGGCGACGCCCAGACGCAGATCAATCTGCACTTCCCCGTGCCGCCGCGGTTCGCATAGCTGGCGCCGCCCGCAATGCGGGCGGCGGCTGTCCCTTTACGGCGCGCGCGGGATCACGCACGGAAAGCATGCCGGGCACGGTAAAATGACGCTTTTCCGAGAGCCGTCATGACGCCGTGAAACCCACTTTCCAGGACATCATCCTCACCCTGCAGCGCTACTGGGGCGAGCGCGGCTGCGCGCTGCTTCAGCCCTACGACATGGAAGTCGGCGCCGGCACTTCGCATACCGCGACTTTCCTGCGCGCGCTCGGGCCCGAGCCGTGGAAGGCCGCCTATGTGCAGCCGAGCCGCCGGCCCAAGGACGGCCGCTACGGCGACAACCCCAACCGGCTGCAGCATTACTACCAGTTTCAGGTGGTGTTGAAACCGGCGCCGGCGAATATTCTGGAGCTGTATCTCGGCTCGCTGGAGGCGCTGGGGTTTGACCTGAAAAAGAACGACGTGCGCTTTGTCGAGGACGACTGGGAAAACCCCACGCTGGGCGCCTGGGGGCTGGGCTGGGAGGTGTGGCTGAACGGCATGGAAGTGACGCAGTTCACCTATTTCCAGCAGGTGGGCGGCATTGACTGCAAGCCGATCACCGGGGAGATCACCTACGGCCTGGAACGTCTTGCCATGTACCTGCAGGGGGTGGAGAGCGTGTTCGATCTCACCTGGACGGAAGGCCTGACGTATCGCGATGTCTACCACCAGAACGAGGTCGAGCAGAGCGCCTACAACTTCGAGCACAGCGATGTGGATTTCCTGCTGACGGCCTTCGGCGCACACGAGAAGAAGGCGCAGGAACTGATGGCGGCGCAGCTCGCGTTGCCGGCGTATGAACAGGTCCTGAAGGCGGCGCATACCTTCAATCTGCTCGACGCGCGCGGCGCGATTTCGGTGACCGAACGCGCCGCTTACATCGGCCGCATCCGCAACCTGGCACGTGGCGTGGCGAGGAGCTACCTCGACAGCCGCGCGCGGCTGGGTTTCCCGATGGCGCCGCGGGCGTGGGCGGAAGACGTGCAGGGCATGCTGGCGAAGAAGGAGGCGGCATGAGCACGCAGGACCTGCTGGTCGAACTCTTCGTCGAGGAACTGCCGCCCAGGGCGCTGAAGAAGCTGGGCGAGGCGTTCGCGTCGGCGCTGGCCGAGAGCCTGGCCGCGCAGGGGCTGGCCGATGCCATTGCCACCGTCACGAATTTCGCCTCGCCGCGTCGCCTGGGCGCGCATGTGGAAAATGTGCGGGCACGCGCCGCCGACAAGCCGGTGTCGGCCAAGCTGATGCCGGTTGCGGTTGGTCTGGATGCGCAGGGACAGGCGACACCCGCATTGCTGAAGCGTCTGGCGGCGCTGGGTCTCGATGCGGATGCCGTGAGCGGCTTGCGCCGCGAGGGCGAGGGCAAGAACGAAACGCTGTTCCACGACAGCGTGGCGCCCGGCGTGGCGCTGGCCGAGGGGCTGCAGCACGCGCTGCAAGCGGCAATGGCGAAGCTGCCGATTCCCAAGGTGATGACCTACCAGCTCGCCGATGGCTGGAGCACGGTCGACTTCGTGCGCCCGGTGCACGGCGTGGTCGCGCTGCACGGGGCCGACGTGGTGCCGGTGTCGGTGCTGGGGCTGGCGGCGGGACGCACCACGCAGGGCCATCGCTTCGAGGCGAAGGCGAATCCGGTGTCGATCGCATCGGCCGCCAGTTATGCCGGGCAAATGCGTGAGGAGGGCGCGGTCATCGCGAGCTTCGCCGAGCGCCGTGCGGAGATCGCGCGCCAGCTCGCCGCCGCCGCCGCGCCGCTCGCGCTGGTGCCGGTCGAGGACGACGCCCTGCTCGACGAAGTCACGGCACTGGTCGAGCGGCCGAACGTGCTGGTCGGGCAGTTCGAGGCGACCTTCCTTGACGTGCCGCAGGAATGCCTGATCCTCACGATGAAGGCGAACCAGAAATATTTCCCGCTGCTCGACGCGGCGGGCAAGCTGACCAACAAATTCCTGATCGTCTCCAACATCTCGCCGGAGGATGCATCGGCCGTCGTCGGCGGCAACGAGCGCGTGGTGCGCCCGCGCCTGGCCGACGCCAAGTTCTTCTTCGACCAGGACCGCAGGAAGACGCTGGAATCGCGCGTGCCGGGGCTCGCCAGGGTGGTGTATCACAACAAGCTCGGCAGCCAGGGCGAGCGCGTCGAGCGGGTGCGCGCAATCGCCCGCTGGGTCGCGGAAAGGCTGAACGCCGACGTGAAGCTGGCCGATCGCGCCGCGCTGCTCGCCAAGGCAGACCTGTTGACCGACATGGTTGGCGAATTCCCCGAGCTGCAGGGCATCATGGGCGGCTACTATGCGCGCCACGATGGCGAGGACGAGCGCGTCGCGCAGGCGATCGCCGACCAGTATCTGGTGCGCCGCGACGAGACCGATTCGGTGTCCAACCTCATCAGTGAAGTGCTGCAGATCGCCGACCGCATGGAAACGCTGGTCGGCATCTGGGGCATCGGGCTGAAGCCGACCGGCGACAAGGATCCGTTCGCGCTGCGCCGGCACGCGCTGTCGGTGATCAAGTCGTTCCAGTTGCTCGGTGCGATGTTCGCCGGCGACAAGTCAGGCCTGCATCTGAAGCTGGATGACCTGATCGAACACACATTGACGGCGTTCCCTGCCGGCCTACTGGCCGGCAACGTCGCGGAAGAAGTTAAGCTGTTCGTCTACGAGCGTAATGCCAACCAGCTCACGCCCGAGTTCGGTGCAGAGGCGGTCGCGGCGGTGTTCGCCAACATGCCGCCGCTACATGAGATCGCACAGCGCTTGCAGGCGGTGCGTGCGTTCGCACAACTGCCCGAATCGGCGAGTCTTGCGGCCGCCAACAAGCGCGTGGCCAATATCCTGAAGAAGGCGGACGTTGCGGTGGGTGATTCCGCCGATCCGGCTCGCTTCGTCGAGGCAGAGGAAAAAGCCCTGTTCGCCGCGCTCGGCGAAATCGCGCCGCGCGCCGACGCCGCCTTTGCCGCGGGGGACTATACGGCCTCGCTGCAGGCGCTTGCCGCGCTGAAGACGCCGGTCGACGCCTTCTTCGACAAGGTGATGGTCAACGCCGACGATGCCGCGCTCAAGGCCAACCGGCTGACGCTGCTCAACCAGTTGCACCGTACCATGAACCGGGTGGCGGACCTGTCGCGCCTGGCGGCGTAAGATAGACGGACGCAGCACAGGAGTGGCGCCATGAAGCTCATCATTCTCGACCGCGACGGCGTGATCAATGTCTATTCCGCCCAGCACATCAAGTCGCCGGAGGAATGGAAACCGATCCCCGGCAGCCTGGAGGCGATCGCGCGCCTGACCCGCGAGGGCTGGCGCGTGGTGGTGGCGACCAACCAGTCGGGCCTGTCGCGCGGGTTGTTCGAGATGGCCACGCTGAACGCGATCCACGCCAAGATGCACAAGGCGGTGGCGCAGGCCGGTGGGCGTATCGAGGCGGTGTTCTACTGCCCGCATGCCGCCGAGGCCGAATGCAATTGTCGCAAACCGAGAGCGGGGCTGTTCAGCGAGATCGCGGCACGTTACGGGCGCGAGCTGACTGGCGTGCCGGCGGTGGGCGATTCGCTGCGCGATCTCCTTGCCGCCGCCGAAGTCGGGGCGCGACCGGTGCTGGTGCGCACCGGCAAGGGCGAGAAAACGCTGGCGGCGGGGGGGGTGCCGGCCGACACGCCAGTGTTCGCCGATCTCGGCGAAGTGGTCGAACATCTCCTCAAGACTGCCGCATGAACCTGCTGCGCTCGACGCTCTTCGCCGTCCTGCAGGCGCTGCTTACCGTGCTGTTCAGCGTGGTCGCCGTACTGAGCTTTCCGTTTTCGGCGCACACACGCTATCGCATGGTCACCGGCTACAACCACATCGTCATCTGGCTCGCACGCTGGGTGCTCGGTATCCGCTATGTGGTGCGCGGCCGCGAGCACCTGCCCCACCGCCCCGCGGTGGTGCTCGCCAAGCACCAGTCGGCGTGGGAGACGGTGGCGTTCCTGTTCCTGTTTCCACCGGTGTCGGCCGTGATCAAGCAGGAACTGCTCAAGGTGCCGTTCTTCGGCTGGGCTTACCGCATGCTCTCGCCGATCGCCATCGACCGCAGCGCGGGACGCGAGGCGCTGAAACAGATCGTCAGCCAGGGCAGGGCCAAGCTCGCGCAGGATTTCTGGGTGCTCGTGTTCCCCGAAGGCACACGCGTCGCACCCGGCGAGAAGGGACGTTACGGCATCGGTGGCGCGTGGCTTGCGGCGGAGACCGGCGCGCCCATCGTGCCGGTGGCGCACAACGCCGGCGAAGTGTGGCCGAAGAACGCATTCATCAAGTGCCCCGGGACCGTCACCGTCAGCATCGGTCCGGCAATCGAGACCGCCGGCAAGAGCGCGGCCGAGCTCACCCGCGCGGCCGAGGCGTGGATCGAGGCTGAAATGGCGAGGTTGCCCCCTGCTGCCGCGCGCCAATAGCGGCTTCCTCGAGCTCGGCGATGCGGCCGTGCCGTACCGGTTGAGCCGCTCACGCCGTCGCCGCACGCTGGGCTTGACTGTCACCGCGCACGAAGTGCGCATCCATGCGCCGGTGTGGACGCCGCGTGCCGAGATCGAAGGCTACGTCCTGCATCAGCGTGACTGGCTTCGGCGTGCGTGGGCGCGTATGCAGGCGCGTCGGCCGCAGCTCGCCGCACCGGCAAACGAAGTGCGCTACCTCGGGCGTGTGCTCGCCATCGAGGTACATCCGTCGCTGTTCTGCGAGGTACGCCGTCATGGCGACCACCTGCGCGTGCATGCGCCGCTGTCAGCCGACGTCGCAGCCCTCGTGCGTCACTGGCTGCATGCGCGCGCAGCGCGCCTGCTGGCTTGGCGGCTCACCCGTCTTGCCCGCCATCTGGGTCGTGCGCCAGCGCGTTTTGCGCTATCCGATGCGCAGACGCAATGGGGCAGCTGCACCCGGCGTGGCCACATCCGCCTCAACTGGCGTCTGGTGCAGGCACCGCTCGCGCTGGTCGACTACGTCGCCGCGCACGAATTGGCACACCTCGTCCATCTCGACCATTCGCCCCGCTTCTGGGCGCAGGTTGCCGTGCTGTGCCCGGATGCGCGGGCTCGTCGGGCAGCGCTGCACAGGATGGGCCCTGCCCTGTTTCAGGTTTGAGGCAAACCGCCGATAAGGCAATGTAATGATGCGCCTCGACTTTGCTTCCCTTGTTCCGTCGCGCGCTGCGCTTGCCGGATTTTGCGCGGTGGTGCTCGTTTCCGCACCTGCAACGGGCGCGGGAAATGCGACCCCCGACCCGGACTTGCCGATGGTGGCCACCCGCGGCGACCTGGTGGAGGATCTGAGAACCCTGCGATTCAAGGCCAGGGCACAGGGCAGTATTCCGGTCATACTCGGGTTGCGCATGAAGAGCAGGCTGGATGTCGAACTCGATGGCACGGCGCAGGCGCTGCAACGGGCGCGCATCGCGGCCATGCAGGATGCCGTGCTCGGCGAATTCGGCGGCAGCCCGCTGCAAGGGGTCAAGCGCTTTCGCTATAGCCCGCACCTGGCGCTGACCGTCAGCGCGCAGACGCTGGAGCAGCTGCTTCGGTCCGAACGGGTGAGCTCGATCGAAGAGGACACCCTGGTCAAACCGGCGCTTGCGCAGAGCGTGCCGCTCATCAATGCCGACAAGGCGTCGGCAGCGGGCTACCGCGGTGACGGCTGGACGGTGGCCGTGCTCGACACCGGGGTGCAGCGTGACCATCCCTTCCTCGGTGGCCGGGTGGTGCACGAAGCGTGTTTCTCGACAACCCATGCGGGCCAGGGTACGCAATCGCTGTGCCCGAACGGCAGCGACGAGCAGATCGGTGTAGGCGCGGCGACGCCGTGCGCCAGCGGGTGTTCGCATGGCACCCATGTCGCGGGCATCGTCGCCGGAAGCGGCGAAGGGCTAACCGGCGCGGCGCCAGGAGCCTCCATCATCGCCATCCAGGTGTTCAGCCGCAAGAGCGACTGCAGCGGTGAAGATTGCGTGCTGGCGTATTCGTCGGACTGGATGCGTGCCCTGGAGCATGTCTATGCCCAGCGCGAGCAATACTCGGTCGCTTCGGCGAACATGAGTCTGGGCGGCGGCGAGTTCAGCGAACACTGCGACGGTTATACGGACTTCCGCGCGGCCAAACAGGTGATCGACAACGTAAGGTCGGCAGGCATCGCCACCGTTGTCGCCTCGGGCAACGATGGCTTCGAAGACGCGATCGCCTTCCCGGCATGTATCTCGAGCGCCGTCAGCGTAGGTGGCACCTGGGATACAGCGGGTCAGCCAAATTCCGCCGAGACTTGGAATGGCGGCCTCTCCAGCGTCGACGAAGTGGCTGCCTATTCGAATTCGGCAGGCATCCTGGACCTGCTCGCGCCGGGCTCGGCGATCCAGTCGTCCGTGCCGGGTGCGGCCTACGCGACGGGCCAGGGCACCTCGATGTCGGCCCCCCACGTCGCCGGCTGCTGGGCGGTCCTGAAGCATTCCAGGCCGGCCGCCACGGTGGAGGAGATCGAACTGGCGCTCAAGGCAACCGGCGCGCCGGTGCTGGACTGGCGCAATGGCGTCATCAAGCCGCGCATCGACTGCAAGGCGGCGTTGGACCGCCTCAGCGGGAGCGCGGGAGCCGTACCCACCGCCGATCTGCAAATCAGCGCGTCGAGCGTGTCGCCTGCCAGTCTCGTTGCCGGCGAACCGCTCACCGTCTCGGCCAGCGTGAAAAATGCCGGCAACACAGCGAGCGGTGCGACCACCTTGCGCTACTACCGCTCTACCGATGCGACAATCGGTGCGGCCGATGCGTTGCTCGCCTGTCCGGCCGTGGCGATCGGAGTGTTGTCGGCTGGGGCGTTCGTTTCCGCGCCGGTTTGCCATGCGGAGGCGCCCGCCGTCACGGGAACCTATTACTACGGTGCCTGCGTGGCGGAGGTGGCGGGCGAGGCCGACGTCTACAATAACTGCTCGCACGGCCACACAGTGAGCGTGGTCCCCGCCAATCTGCCTGACCTCGTGCCAGCGGAGGTCCGTGCCGGCAGCCAGGCCCATGTCGGTGGCACACTTCCCGTGTCCCTGACGGTGGCCAACCGGGGCAGCGGCGCGGCGGGGGCGAGCAAGGCCCATCTTTACCTGTCTGGCAACGGCACGATTTCCAGCAGCGATACCTGGCTGGCGGCTTGCGACCTTCCGGCCATTATGGCCGATGCTACCGATGCATCCTGCTCACTCGACGTAACCGTACCGACGACGGTGATGCCGGGCGCATACTACCTCGGCGTCGTGGTGGATGCCGGGAATCTGCTTGCCGAGAGCAACGAGGCGAACAACCTCCTGGCTTCTTCGACGACGACCGTGATCAGCAATGTCAGCGCCGTGCCTGCTCTGGGCGACGGCACGGATGCGGTGGCCCTTTCCTGGGTGACGGGCGGCGACGCCGACTGGACATGGCAGGCCGCGGCCGGTCACGACGGCGGCGACGCGGTGCGCTCCGGGGTCGTCGGCGCGAACCAGATCAGCTACCTGCAGACTACGGTGACGGGACCGGGCAACTTCAGCTTCTACTGGAAGGTGTCGTCGGAGCAGGACTACGACGCGCTGGCCCTGGTGTTGGATAGCGAACTGGTCGATTACATCACCGGCGAAACCGGCTGGGCACCGTTCAGCCTCGCGATCCCCGCTGGTACGCACACGCTGACCTGGGCCTATGTCAAGGATGACGCCGTCTCGGGCGGCGAGGACGCCGGCTGGGTCGACCGGGTGGCGTTCACGCCGGGGGGCACCGGCCTGTTCGTCAGCCGGTCAGGCTTCGGCACCGGAAGGGTCAGTTCGTCGCCCGCCGGGATCGATTGCGGGACCGATTGCAGTGAGTCCTTCACCACCAATGCGAACGTGACCCTGACCGCGCGTCCGGACTACGGCTACGTCTTTGCCGGCTGGAGCGGGGCGTGTTCGGGGACCGCACCCACCTGCAGCGTGGCCATGAGTGCCCCCCAGTGGGTGACGGCACTTTTCACCAGGGTCGACGACGCGTTTCCATATGATCCCCTGCCGGCGGGCTGGTCCCTTCACCCGATCGAATCCGACGAGCCTTGGTCCGTAGCATCGGACAGGGCGCGAGGTGGGCGACAGAGCTTGAAGTCGGCGGTGGTCGGCGACAACGGGGTGTCCGCGGTCACCTATTCCGGCACCTTCCGGGAAGGCTACGTCCGCTTCGCCGCAAAGGTGTCGAGTGAGGCGGACTACGACTACTTTCTGTTCATGATCGACGATGAATTGGTCGACTACGGCTCTGGGGAAATCGACTGGACCGAGGTCAGCTACCCGATCAGCGCTGGCGCCCATACGCTGACCTGGGCCTACGTGAAGGATGAGTCCTGGACCGACGGCGCCGACGCGGCCTGGATCGATTCGGTCAGCCTGCCTCTCGATTCCGCCCACGGCGCGCTGGGCACGCCGGCGGCGGACCTTACCGTGTCGGGGATCGGCGTAATATCGGGCTATCACTGCAGCGCGAAGGACATCGACGTCTACATTGACGGCGTCCATCTCGGCAAGGCGGGCGCAGGGACCCGTTTGCTTGGAACCTGGCCGATTTGCGGCCACGCCGACACCGGCTTTTCCCTGCTGTACAACTTCAACAACCTCGCCAACGGCCACCATACCCTCGCCGTCTATGCGGACGGCAGATTGCTCGAAACCCGCGGCTTCACCAGCCTCCAGTCGGGTGGTATGTCCTGGCTCGCCGGTGCCAGCAGGACGGCGACAGTGGAGGACTTTCCGCAGAGCGGGCAGACCGCTACGCTCGAATGGGTGCAGTCGTACCAGAACTTCCTGATCACCGGGATCAGCGACGTGCCCGCGTCGGCAAGCGTCGCGCCGGATCCCGCCGCGCCGGCGGCGATCGCCTCCGTCGGCCTGCTCGGCACGCCGGTGGACGGGAGCACAGCGTCGGGCATCGGCGTGATCTCGGGATATCACTGCACCTCCGGAAACATCGACGTCTACATCGACGGCGTCCATCTCGGGAAGGCTGGTGCGGGAACGCGGTTGCTTGGCACCCTCAGCGTGTGCGGCCGTACCGACACCGGGTTTTCGCTGCTATACAACTTCAACAACCTGGCCAACGGCACGCACGTGGTGGAGGTCTATGCCGACGGCAGCTTCTTCGACTCGCACACATTCACCAGTTTCCAATCGGGCGGCGTGGCGTGGCTGCCGGGTGTCGAGCGGACGGCGACGGTGCCGGATTTCCCCGCGCCCGGGCAAACCGCGACCCTCGAATGGGTGCAGCCATACCAGAATTTTCTGATCACCCACATCGAGGGACCGTAGTATCGGGGAACTGTTTGCAAGTTTCGGTTTCCCAGGCAGAGCGTCCTCCGTGCAGACAAACTGAAAGCTTCCTGGCCATGCGTATTCTTCACACCATGCTGCGTGTCGGCGACCTCGACCGCTCGATCGATTTCTATACCCATGTCCTCGGCATGAAGCTCTTGCGCCGCAAGGACTATCCGGGCGGCAAGTTTACGCTGGCCTTTGTCGGCTACGATACCGAGGATCGCTCCACGGTGCTTGAGCTGACCTACAACTGGGGCGTCGACCATTACGAACTCGGCGGTGGCTATGGCCATATCGCGATCGAGGTCGACGACGCCCATGCCGCATGCGAGGCGGCCGCCGCCAAGGGCGGCAAGGTGTTGCGCCCGGCCGGACCGATGTCGCACGGCAGCACGGTGATCGCGTTCATCGAGGATCCAGACGGTTATCCGATCGAATTCATCCAGAAAGGCACTGCGGGGTGGGCCAAGCCCTAACCCCGGCACCGCAGCGCGTCGAGCTCTTCCAGCAGGTCGGCGACCAGGGCGGCGAGCTCCGGTACGGCGTCGAAGTCGCGCTCGATCTGGCGCATGCGCCGCGCACGCATGAGACTCGCCCCGGAAAAACGCCAGGTGCCGGCGATGCTTTCGGCGTGCGGAAACAGGCCTTCGTCGATGTGGCGCGCGAGCCATTCGGGTTCGACGCGGCAGGCGGAGGCGACCTGCTCCAGCGTCAGCCACGACGCTTCCATCAGGCTGCCAGTGAGGATGTCATCGTCGTGCATGGTCAGGCTCTCCACGAGCGGCGCGGGTCGAACGCCAAATCGCGCGCCATGGTTTCATAGAGTTGTCGCGCCTTCGGCGTGTCGGCCGGCGGCAGCACCACCTGCAGGTCGAGCAGGAGATCGCCCGGTGGTTCGCCCGGCAGGCCGTGGCCGCGCACGCGCAGCTGTTTGCCGCTCTGTGCGCCTTCGGGAATACGAACTTTTACCGCGCCACCCGGCAGGTCGACACTGACGACGCTGCCGAGCGCGGCTTCCCATGGCGCCAGCGGCAGGGTCAGGTGCAGGTCGCGTCCGTCGGGACGCAGACGCGGATGCGGCCGAAACTGCACCTCCAGCAGCAGATCGCCGGCAGGGCCGCCGCCGAGGCCCGGCGCACCCTGGCCGGCGAGGCGGATGACCTGGCCGGCGTGCACGCCGCGCGGGATCTTTACGTTGAGTGTGCGGGTGGCGAGATGCACGCGCCCCTGCGTGTCGACCTGGGGCATGCGCAGGCTGATCTGGCGCGGGGCACCGCTGAAGGCATCTTCCACGTCGAGCATCACCTTGGCATGGTGATCCTCGCCCTGTGCCCGGAAGCCGGTGTGACGTGCGCCGCGCGGTGCAGCACCCATGTGCCCGAACAGTTCGGAGAAGAAGTCGCTGAAGCCGGCTGCCTCGTGCGGCGAGAAACCGTGCCCGGAAAATTCGAAGCCGGCGTCCCAGTCGGGCGGCGGACGGAACTCCTGCCCGGGCTGGTAGCCGCGGCCGAGCTGGTCGTAGGCGGCGCGCTTTTCGGGGTCGGACAAGACCGCGTAGGCCTCGTTGACCTCCTGCATGCGGCGCTCCGCGTCGGGTTCCCTGGAAACGTCCGGATGGTATTTGCGCGCGAGCTTGCGGAACGCTTTCTTCAGGTCGTCCGCGCCGACGTCGCGCGCCACGCCCAGTGTCTGGTAATAGTCCTTGAATTGCATGCGGCGTCCTCGTCAGTCGCAGTCACCCTTACTTTTTATAAATGATGGCTGGTGTTTGCGCTTCAAGGTATTGAAAACCGCCTGTGCGCTCCTATCTACCGTCGCACAGCCATCACATCCGGAGGATGTCATCATGATGTATCGAAGCCTGTTCCCGCGCGACCTGTTCGCCGAGCTCGACCGCCTGCAGCGCGATGTGCAGCAGCGTTACGAGCTGTCGCCCAGTATCCGTGGCCTCGGCCGCGGCGGTTTTCCGTCGATCAACGTCGGCAGCACGCCGCAGGCGGTGGAACTCTACGCCTTCGCCCCCGGCGTCGACCCGGCGAGCTTCGATGTGCAGGTGGAGAAGGGCGTGCTGACCATCGCCGGCGAGCGCAAGCCGGCCACAACCGATCTGGAAGCCAAGACCACGCTGCATATCGACGAGCGCTTTGCCGGGCGGTTCCGCCGGGTCGTGAATCTGCCCGACGACGTCGATGCTGCTGCGATCGAAGCGCGCTACCGCGAAGGGGTGCTGCATCTGCACATTCCCCGCCTGCAGGCGGCGCAGCCCCGCCGTATCGAGATTCAGTAAGGAGCCGATGATGACCGACACCGCCAAGAGCCCCACAGCCGAACGCAACGACGCCGCGCTGATTCCGCCGGTCGATGTCTACGAGGATGCTGCCGGCATCACCCTGTACGCTGACTTGCCCGGCGTGCCGAAGGACAGGCTGGCGCTGCAACTTGAGGCCGACACCCTCACCATCGAGGGCGAGGTGGCGCTCGACATGCCTTCCGGCATGGAACCGACGCATGCGGAAGTCAGCCTGCCGCGATACCGGCGCAGCTTCACGCTGTCACGCGAGCTCGATACCGAACGTGTGGATGCGCGTTTCGAGCACGGCGTGCTCGTGCTGCGCATCCCCAAGGCCGCGCATGCGCAGCCGCGCAAGGTGGACGTTCGCGTCGACTGAGCCTCAGCCGGCAACCACCGGCAGGATCCACAGTTCGACGCGGCGGTTGAGGGCACGGCCGGCTTCGGTGGCGTTGTCGGCGCGCGGCTGAGTCTCGCCCTTGCCGTACGCCTCCAGGCGCACCGGATTGACATGGCGCGCGGCAAAATGGTCCATGACCGCCTGCGCGCGCTGTTCGGACAGCCCCTGGTTGTATTCGTGGGTGCCGACGCTGTCAGTGTGGCCGATCACGGTCACCGTGGTCTTGCCGTACTGGTTCAGTACCCGCGCGATCTTGTCCAGCGTCGGCAAGTAGGCGGGCTTCAGCACGGCAAGGCCAGAATCGAAGCCGGTGCTGGCGGTCATGCTGACGAGCAGCGCGTTGTCGCTGGCGCGTTTTTCCAAGGTGATCTCGCCGCGCTGCATTTCCGGCTGCAACTGCTTTTGCAGGTCCTGTGCCTGCTGGTCCATGTAATAGCCGACGCCAGCTCCCGTGAGTCCGCCGCCGATGGCACCGATCAGGGCGCCCTTGCCGCGGTTCCTGTGGTTGATGATGGCGCCGAGTGCGGCGCCGCTTGCCGTGCCGATGATGGCACCCTTCTCGGTCTTGCTGAGGTCGCGCCGGTCGCCGAGGTCGTTGGTGGCGCAGCCGGCGGCAAGGAGCATGGCGACAGGGATGACGACGAGAGATTGTTTCTGCATTGTGGCTTCCTTGTGGGCGATAAAGGCTGAACGCCTGCGTTGCAGGTCATGGGTAGGACCATGTCGGCGCGGGAGGTTCCCGCGGCGCGGAACTTGCATTTTTCTCGCGACGCGCCATAACTATCACCTTACCCGACTCCCGCGAGGTATTTACCCGTGACCGATCTCTTCACCCCCGCACGTTTCGGCGCGCTCGAACTTCCCAACCGTATCGTCATGTCGTCGCTGACGCGCAATCGTGCCGATGCAGGCAACGTGCCGACGCCGCTGATGGCGGAATATTACCGGCAGCGCGCGTCGGCCGGCCTCATCCTGACCGAGGCGTCGCCGATCTGTGCGGCGGGCCACGGCTACCCGCGCACGCCGGGGATCCACACGCCGGAACAGATTGCCGGCTGGAAGCAGGTGACCGCCGCGGTCCATGACGCCGGCGGCCGGATTGCACTGCAACTGTGGCACGTCGGGCGCATTTCGCATCCCGATCTGCAGCCCGGCGGCGCATTGCCCGTCGCGCCGTCGGCGATCCGGCCGGCGGGGCAGGTGTTCACCGGCGTCGGCATGCAGGACTACGTAACGCCGCGCGCGCTGGAAACGCACGAGTTGTCCGGCCTCGTCGCCACCTACGCCCAGGCGGCGCACGACGCCATGGAGGCGGGGTTCGACGGTGTCGAGGTGCACGCCGGCAACGGCTACCTGCTCGACCAGTTTCTGCGTTCGTCGACCAATCGCCGTACCGACGCCTACGGTGGCAGCCAGGCGAACCGCGCGCGCCTGCTGCTGGAAGTGATGGCGGCCGTGTGCGAGGCGGTCGGCAGCGACCGCGTCGGCGTGCGCCTGTCGCCGGTGACGACGTTCAACGACCTGGCCGACGACGATCCGCAGGGAATGTTCGAGTACGTGGTGGCGCAGATGAATCCGCTCGGCCTCGCCTTCCTCGATATCCTGCAGGGCACCGGCGGCGCCCCGCACGAGGCATGGGTGCCGTTCGATTACGCGCGCCTGCGTGCGCTGTATCGCGGCAACCTCATTCTCAACAACGGGTACGACTTCGCCAGTGCGCAGCTCGCGTTGCAGGGTGGCGAGGCCGACGCCATCGCCTTCGGCCGTCTGTTGCTCGCCAATCCCGATCTGGTCGAACGTTTCCGGCGCGGCGCGCCGCTCAACGCGCCGGATTACGAACGGCTCTATACGGGCGAGGAGAAGGGCTATACCGACTATCCGTTCCTGGCGGGCTGAGCCGCGAGCCGGCAGGTGAGTGCCTCGTAGTCGACGATCGCCAGTGCCTCCGCGCGCAGGCCGGGATCGATGCCCAGCGCCGCGAAGTCGGCAGGGGTGAACAGCGTGCCGAGTGTGTTCTTCAGCGTCTTGCGGCGTTGCGCGAACGCGGCGGCGACGACACGCGCGAACAGGGCTTCGTCCAGCGGCGCAATTTCGGCGGGCGTTTTCGGGATCAGGCGTACCACGGCCGAATCGACCTTGGGGGGCGGATTGAATGCCGTCGGTGGCACGTCGAGTAGCCAGTCCATGTGGCAGCGGCGCTGCAGCATGATCGACAGGCGGCCATAGTCCGGCGTCGACGGTGCCGCGACCATGCGTTCGACGACTTCCTTCTGCAGCATGAAGGTCATGTCGCGGATGTGCGGAGCGAACGTCAGCAGGTGGAACAGCAGTGGCGTGGAAATGTTGTAGGGCAGGTTGCCGACGATGCGCAGGCCGTCGCCGAGGCTGGCGAAATCGAATTTCAGCGCATCGCCCTCGTGCACCGTCATCCGGTCCGCGGGCCACGTGCGGCGCAGGCGCGCGACCAGATCGCGGTCGAGCTCGACCACGTGCAGGTGCGTCAGATGTTCCAGCAGCGGCCGCGTCAGCGCCCCCAGTCCCGGACCGATCTCCACCACCGTCTCGCCCGCCTGCGGCCGGATGGCGTTGACGATGGCGTGGATCACGCCGTCGTCGACGAGGAAGTTCTGGCCAAAGCGCTTGCGAGGGGTATGCATGGTCAGGGATCAGGATTCAGGAATCAGGGTTTTTGTGCGGCTTTCAGCCGCGTCTTGGATCAAATGGCATCACACTATCCCCTGACCCGCCATCTCCACCGCCATCGCGATTGCCGCCAGTAGGCTGCTGACTTCCGCACGGCCGGTGCCAGCAAGGTCGAGTGCGGTGCCGTGGTCGACCGAGGTGCGGATGAAGGGCAGGCCGAGGGTGACGTTGACGCCGGCGCCGAAGCTGGCGTACTTGAGCACGGGCAAGCCCTGGTCGTGGTACATCGCAAGTACGGCATCGCACGGATCGTGGCGGATGCGCGAGAACAGGGTATCCGCGGGCAAGGGGCCGGCGAGGTCGAGCCCTTCTTCGCGCAGGCGTGCGAGCACGGGTTCGATGACGTCGATTTCCTCGCGGCCGAGGTGACCGGATTCGCCGGCGTGCGGGTTGAGTCCGGCGACAGCGATGCGTGGGCGGGCGATGCCGAATTTCGCGCGCAGGTCGGTGTCGAGGATGTGGATGACCTCGGTGAGCAGCTCCGGTGTGATGGCATCCGGTACTGCGCGCAGCGGCAGGTGGGTGGTGGCGAGCGCGACCCGCAGGCTGCCGCCGGCGAGCATCATCACGACGCGCTTCGTGCCGCTGTGATCGGCGAGATACTCGGTGTGGCCGGTGAAGGCGAAGCCGGCGTCGTTGATCACACCCTTGTGCACCGGGGCGGTGACGACAGCGCGGTAGGTGCCATCCATGCAACCCGCGAGGGCCGCGTCGAGCAGCGCCAGTACGTGGGTGCTGTTGGCGCGGTCGAGCGTGCCGGGCGTGACCGGCACGGCGACAGGCCGGTGGCGTACGTGCAGGGCGCCGCGCCGGTGCAGGGGCACGTCTTCGCCCTGGGTGAATTCGGTGTCTTCCCCCAGCGCGCGGGCGCGTGTGCGCAGCACGTCGATGTCGCCGAGCACGACGAGGCGACAGTCCAGTGTCTCGCGCGCCAGGGCGACGCAGAGGTCCGGGCCGATGCCGGCAGGCTCGCCGGCGGTGAGGGCGATGACGGGCGGCCGCAACTCAGTCGAGCGGGCGCAGTTCGACGTACGCCGAGTCCCGGATCTGTCGCACCCAGTCCTGGAATGCTTCTTCGGCCTTGCGCTCGCGGATCGCCTGGCGTGCCAGGAACTTCTGACGCTCCTGGGTCACGTCCTGCGCGCGGCGTTCCAGTACCTGGATGAGATGCCAACCGAACGGCGACTGGATCGGCACGCTCACCTCACCCGGCTTCAGCGCATTCATCGCGTTCTCGAAATCGGGCACGGTGTCGCCAGGATTGACCCAGCCGAGGTCGCCACCCTTGGAGGCGCTGGCGTCCTCCGAGTGCAGGCGAGCGAGTTCGTCGAACTGCACTCCATTGTCGATGCGTTCCTTCAACTGCAGAAGGCGCTGGCGCGCATCGGCTTCGGAAACCAGCTCGTTGGTCTTGATAAGGATGTGGCGTGCATGGGTCTGCGTGACGCTGAGGGTGGCATCGAGCCCCCGCTTGTCGTTGAGCTTGAGGATGTGGAAGCCGTTCCCGCTTTTCAGCAACGGCGCGACCTCGCCCGATTTCAGGGGTTTCAGTGCCTCGACGAACAGGGCGGGCATCTTGCCCCCGGAACGCCAGCCGAAGGCGCCACCCTGCAGGGCGTTGGGCGCATCGGAGTAGCTCGCCGAGAGCTGGGCGAAATCGGCGCCGGCGGCCAGCTGGGCGAGAATATCCTCGGCCCGCGCACGGCGGGCCTGAATCTGCTCCGGCGAGGCATTCTCCGGCACGCTGACAAGAATGTGCGAAAAATCGTACTCGGTTTCGGTGCCCTGCTGTGCCTGCGTTTGCAGGTAACCCTCGATTTCGGCGTCGCTGATTGCAATGCGATTGTCGACGTCACGTTCGCGGGCGCGTGCGATCAGAAGTTCGTTGCGGATGGTGGCACGCATGCTGTCGAGGCTTTGTCCTTCCCGCTCGAGTGCAATGGCGAGGCCCACAAGGTCGAGCTGGTTTTGCGCGGCGATGCGTTGCAGGGCCCGCTCGACCTGTACGGCGTCGACCCGTATCCCTGTGCTGCGCGCATGCTGTTGCAGGGCCAGTTCGGTGACCATGCGTTCGAGCAACTGCGTTTCGAGCGCCGCGCGTGGCGGCAAGGGCGTGTTCTGCCGTGCCAGGTTCTGTTGTACCTCACGATAGCGACGGCTGAGTTCCTGCCGTGTGATGATCTCGTCGTTGACGACGGCGATGATGTGGTCGAGCGGGGTTGCCGCATGGACGGGCAGCGCGGCCGCTCCGGCGAGCAGCAGCACGGCAATCCACCGTGACAGACGATTTCTAGGGCGTTTGAATAATGTCATTGCTGGGCCTGTATCCGGGAACACTTTGTTTCAAAACGTCGAGGGGATTGGCGCCGATCCGCCCCATGCCTGTCAATTCGAGCTGGAGGAAGAACGCATCGGTCGACTGGTCTTCCTTCGTGGCCAGACGCTGGAACACCCCGCGCACGATCCAGCAGCCGCCATTGTATTCAAGCCCGGCGAGACCCTCGACCAGTTTGTCGTCCTGGAATGAGTAGTTGTAGCGGAACATGCCGTACCAGCGTCCGGACAGCGGCCATTGGCCCGAGACATCGACCTGCTCGGTGGTTTCGTCAATGAAACGGTAACCGAAGTTCAATGCTCGCCCGGGGCCGGGTCGGTAGGCGGCGCCCAGGTTCTGGCGGATGGTGGTGCCGTTTTGGGTGTCGAACTGCCATGCGGTATCGATGCGCCAGTCGCGTGTGATCTGTCCGCTGACCGCAGCGAGAAGATCGGTCGCATTGCTGGTGCGAGCGGGTTCGCCGGGATTGAGGGTGACCTGCTGATCGCTGAAATAGTAGCGCTGGCCGAGCGTGACCTGCAGACGCTCGAGACCGCTGTTCGCTTCGGTGAAGCGGCTCGTTACGGCGAGCGTCAACTGGTTTGCGTCATTGACGCGGTCGCCGCCGATGAACTGGTTTTCCGTGAACATCTGTGCGTAGCTGAAGTCCAGCAGCGCGGTATCGAAGTTCGGAATGCTGTCCTGGTCCCGGTGGGGTGCGAACACATAGTAGGCCCGTGGCTCCAGCGTCTGCTCGTATTCCTGTCCCGCAAAATGAAGCGCTCGCTCGAACACGACGCCGCTGTCCAGGCTGAAAATTGGCAGGTTGCGAGAGAGATGTGCCTTGTCGGCGTCGTCGTCGAGCGCGTAATAGGTACCGTGCCAGCCAAGTTGCGGCGTGAGGAAACCGAATGAGTTGGTGAGCGGCAGCCGCACCGTGGGGTAGGCCAGGATCCGGGTCCCTTCCGGCTGCGTCGCATCTGGATGATCGAAGCGGGTCGCTTCGCCGTTGAAACGGAATTCGGGCCCGCCAGGCAAAGTGCGGGCCGCACTGAAGCGAGCCTGGGGCAACCGTGCATACAGTTCGGCGATCGGCGCGACAGCAGTCGAATCCTGTAGCGTCTGGAAACTCTGCGCACGCAATTCGGCCTGCCAGCCGGGGCGCTGCGTGGCGATCCAGGCCTCTCGGTTGAGGTGGGTCTGCGAGGTGACTGCGATCAGATTGGACAGGTCGCGGAAATAGTCGTTGTCGGAGACGCGGTTGAACAGCAGGCCGGCATGGGTGTTCGCATCGACCTGGTATTCGTTCTGCAGCGTCATGCTCCAGCGCGAGCGGCCGGCTTCGTCGTCATTCGGCAGGTATTCAAGGCGGTTCTCGCCACGCGCGTTCTCCAGCAGGTAGCGGAACTCGCTGCCGAGCTGCACGCCGCGCTTCGAGAGCAGGCGCGGGTAGAGGGTCGCATCGTAATTGGGGGCGAGGTTGAGGTAATAGGGCACCAGCACGTCGAGGCCGCTGCGCTCGGTGGTGCCGAACGTGGGGGCGAGAATGCCGGTCTTGCGTTCATCGTTGAGCGCAAAGTCCATCCATGGCGTGTAAAGGACAGGCATGCCGAGAAAGTGCAGCGAAGCTCCGCGTGCGGTGCCGACGTTGCGTGTCCTGTCGATGTCCAGTTCACCGACCTTGAGGTACCAGTCGTCGTTGGCGACCGGGCAGGTGGTGTAGGTTGCATCGGCAAGGGCGAATCGTTCCTTGTCGATGAAATCGATGCGTTCGGCGCCGCCACGTCCCGCCTGGGCGGTGAGCCGGTAGGTGGGGTTGGTCAGTTCGCCGCTGTAATCGTCGAGGTCGAACTTGAGCGTGCCGCCCTCGACCGACAGCAACGATTGTTCCAGGCGTACCGCGCCGTGTGCCTCGACCGAGTTGAGCGTGATGTCGTAACGCAGCCACTGTGCGAAGAAGTTTTGCCCGGCCTTGCGCGCCTCGACGTTGCCGTGCGCCTCGACGATATCCGGTGCGGTCGACTCGACACGGTCTGCAGCAATGAACAATGGACCATCCTTGCCGGCGACTGCCGAGCCGCCGAGTTCGACGTCCTTCTTCAGGACGAGCCCCTCCGCCACCGCGGGGCCGGTGATCAGCAGCAGCACGACGAGGGCAAGGCCGGGCAGGGAGGACAAGCGATGTAGAATCCGCGTTGGGTTATTCGGAGTAGCAGGATCGTGGAACGTTTGCAGGCATTGCAGGATTGGGCCGCTCGCCAGTTGGGTGGCGACACCCTCGACATCGCACCGGCGTCGGCCGATGCGAGCTTTCGCCGCTATTTCCGCGTGACTGCCAAAGGCGGCGATTATATCGTGATGGATGCCCCCCCGGCGCACGAGGATTGCCGGCCCTTCATCGCCGTGGCGCGGCTGTTCGGCGAGGCCGGGGTACATGTGCCGCAGGTGCTGGCACAGGACCTGGAGCAGGGCTTCCTGCTTTTGACCGACCTCGGCAACACCACCTACCTCTCGGCGCTCAATGAAAGCAACGCGCGGGAGCTGTACCTGGCATCGAACGACGCCCTCATCCGTATCCAGCAGGCGAGCCGCCCGGGCGTGCTGCCCGACTACGACCGCACACTCCTGACCCGCGAACTGCTGCTGTTCCCCGAGTGGTACGTGGCGAAGCATCTCGGCGTCAGCATGAACGACGACCAACGCGCCATCCTCGACACCGTGTTCGAGCGCGTCCTCGCCAACAACCTCGCTCAGCCGCAGGTCTACGTGCACCGCGACTGGCATTCGCGCAACCTGATGGTGTCCGAGCCCAATCCCGGCATCCTCGACTTCCAGGACGCGGTGTGCGGTCCCATCACCTACGACCTCGCGTCGATCTACCGCGACGCCTACATCCAGTGGGACGAGGAGATGCAGCTCGACTGGATCATCCGCTACTGGGAGAAGGCGCGTGCCGCCCGCCTGCCGGTGCGCGAAGACTTCGGCGAGTTCTGGCGCGACTTCGAGTGGATGGGCGCGCAGCGCCACATCAAGGTGCTCGGCATCTTCGCGCGGCTGTATCACCGCGACGGCAAGGACGGCTACCTCAAGGACATGCCGCTGGTGATGCACTACCTGAGGAAGGTGTGCGAGCGCTACGACGAGTTGAAGCCGCTGCTGTTCCTGCTCGACGCGCTGCAGGACAGGCAGCCGCAGGCGGGGTACACGTTTTGAGCGCAGCGACCGCGATGATCCTCGCCGCCGGCCGCGGCGAGCGCATGCGTCCGCTCACCGACCACACGCCCAAGCCGCTGCTGGCGGTCGGCGGCAGGCCGCTCATCGTCTGGCACGTCGAGCGCCTGCGCGCGGCGGGGTTTGCGCACATCGTCATCAACCACGCCCACCTCGGCCAGCAGATCGAGCATGCGCTCGGGAACGGCGCGGCCTTCGGCGTGTCGATCGAATATTCGCGCGAGGTGAGCGCGCTCGAGACGGCCGGCGGCATCGCCACCGCGCTGCCACTGATCGGCGTGGACGTGTTTCCGGTGGTCAACGGCGACATCTACTGCGAATACGACTTCGCCCGGCTGGCCGAGCCGCTGGCGCGGCTGGCGGCCGGGCACGACCAGGCGCACCTGGTGCTGGTGGACAATCCGCCCCACCACCCGAACGGCGATTTCGTGCTCGACGGCGGCCGGGTGACGAACGCCGATGCGCCGCTGACGCCGCATCCCGCGCGCCTGACCTTCTCCGGCATCGGCGTCTACCATCGCGCGCTGTTCGCCCGCACGCCGGCGGGCGAGAAGGCGCCGCTGGCGCCGCTCTTGCGGCTGGCGATCGACGCCGGGCGGGTGTCCGGCGAGCGTTTCGGCGGGCGCTGGGTCGACGTCGGCACGCCGGCGCGGCTGGCCGCCCTCGACGAGGAGCTGAGACAAGAGCATGCAGCCTGATTCCGCGATCTACCGCGCCCGCCGCCAGCGGGTCATCGACCAGATGGGCGAGGGCGTGATGGTCATCGCGACCGCCCCCGAGGTGGCGCGCAACCGCGACACCCACTACCCCTACCGCCACGACAGCTATTTCTACTGGCTGACGGGCTTCGCCGAGCCCGAGGCGGTGGTGGTGCTGGTCGGGGGCAGGGAGCCGCGCCACATCCTGTTCTGCCGCGAGCGGAACGAGGAGCGCGAGATCTGGGACGGCTTCCGCTTCGGCCCGGACGCGGCCCGGGAGGCCTTTGCGTTCGACGAGGCATTCGCTTACGGGACGCTCGACGCCGAACTGCCCAGGCTGCTGGAAAACCAGCCGCAGCTCGCCTACATCATCGGCCGCGACATGGCATGGGATGCGAAGGTCGTCGGCTGGCTCAACTCGGTGCGCGAGAAGGCGCGCAGCGGCGTCCATGCGCCGAGCAGGCTGGTCGACGCGCGCATCTGGCTCGACGAGATGCGCCTCGTGAAGGACGGCCACGAGCTCGCGCTGATGCGCCGCGCCGCCGAGATTTCCGGCGGCGCGCATCGCGCCGCCATGCGCGCGACGCGACCGGGCGGCCACGAGTACGAGATCGAGGCCGAACTGCTCTCGGCCTTTCGGCGCGGTGGGGCCGCGGGGCCGGCGTACACGTCGATCGTCGCCAGCGGCGCCAACGCCTGCGTGCTGCACTACGTGTTCAACGACAAGCCGCTCAAGGACGGCGACCTGATCCTGATCGACGCCGCCGCCGAGTTCGGCAGCTACGCGGCCGACATCACGCGCACCTTTCCCGTCAACGGCCGCTTCTCCGCGGCGCAGAAGGACGCCTACGAGCTGGTGCTGGCCGCGCAGGCGGCGGCGATCGGCGCGGTGCGGCCCGGCAGCCTCTGGAACGCGCCGCACGAGGCGGCGGTGCGCGTGCTGACGCAGGGCATGGCCGACCTCGGCCTGCTTCGCGGCGAGGTCGACGGCCTGATCGAGTCGGAGGCGTACAAGCGCTTCTATATGCATCGCACCGGCCACTGGCTTGGCATGGACGTGCACGATGCCGGCGAATACAAGCTGAAGGGCGAATGGCGGCCGCTCGTGCCGGGGATGACGCTGACGGTCGAGCCGGGCCTCTACATCCGCCCGGCGGACGATGTCCCCGAGGCGTTCCGGAACATCGGGATCCGCATCGAGGACGACGTCGTGGTGACCGAAACGGGCTGCGAGGTGCTGACGACGCCGCCTAAGGCCGTCGCGGAGATCGAGGCATGGATGCGGGGCTGAGTACGAGCGACGTCGTCATCGTCGGCGGCGGTCCGGTCGGCGCCGTATGCGCGCTGGCGCTGCGGCAGCAGGGCGTCACGGCGCGCGTGCTCGAGGCGCAGGCCGCCGACGCCCGGGCCGACTCCCGCATCCTGGCGCTGTCGCACGGCGCGCGGCTGATCCTCGAGCGCCTCGGCGCGTGGGCGCTGCTCGGCGACGCCACGCCGATCACCCGCATCCACGTTTCGCAGCGCGGCGCGCTCGGTGTGGCGCGACTGGACGCCGACGAGGTCGGCGTGCCGGCACTCGGCTACGTGCTGCCCTACGCCGCGCTCACCGCCGCGCTGAAGCGTGCGCTGTCCGAGGCGGGCATCGCGGTCGAGTACGGCGTGGCGGTCGAGCGCATCGAAGGGGGCGACGCTGCTGCGACGCTGCGCACCGCAGACGGCCGCATGCTCGCGGCGGCACTGGTGGTGGTGGCCGACGGCGGGCGCGGCGAGGATGCGCCCGCCCCCCGGTTCGAGCGCCAGTACGACCAGGTCGCGGTTGTCTGCGATGTCGAGACCGAACTGCCGCACGCGAACCGGGCGTACGAGCGCTTCACCCCGGAGGGGCCGGCTGCGCTGCTGCCCAGGGGAGAAGGCTACGCCCCACGAGGGGACTCCGACTTTCTACGCGCTGAAGCGCGTGAAAGATCGTATGCCCTGGTGTGGACGGCCAGGCGGGACGATGCCGAGCGCATCGTGTCGCTGGCGGACGCCGAATTCCTCGACGCGCTCTACCGCCACTTCGGCGGCCGTCAGGGGCGCTTCCTCAGGGCCAGCCCGCGCAAGGCCTTCCCGCTGAGGCTCGCCTACACGGGCAGCGCGGCAGGCAAGCGGGTGGTGCGCATCGGCAACGCCGCGCAGACGCTGCACCCGGTCGCGGGGCAGGGCTTCAACATCGGCCTGCGCGACGCCTGGGAACTCGCGAGCCTCGCAGGCGACACCCCCACGGGCGAGCTCGGCAGCGCCGCCATGCTCGCCGCCTACGCGCGGGGGCGCCGTGCCGACGTGTTCGGCGGCCTGGGCTTCACGGACTTCCTGGTGAGGGCGTTTTCCAACGACATCGCGCCCCTGCGCCATGCACGGGGAATCGGGCTCATGGCGCTCGAAGCCCTGCCACCGCTGAAGACCTTCGTCGCGCGGCGCATGATTTTCGGGGCGCGCGGATGAGCGGGCAACGCTATCAGGCAGTCGTCGTCGGCGCCGGCCTGGTCGGGACGGCCACGGCGCTCGCGCTCGGGCGCCAGGGCCTCAGGGTCGCGCTGGTCGAGCGCCAGCCGCCCGCGGTGCCGGGCGAGGCCTGGGATACCCGGATCTACGCGATCAGCCCCGCCCACCAGCGCTTTCTCGAACGTGTCGGCGCCTGGCAGCGGATGGACGCCGGCCGCGTGCAGCCCGTGTTCCGCATGGACGTGGCGGGCGACGCCGGCGGCGTGCTGCGGCTCGACGCCTACGAAGCCGGGGTGTCGCACCTGGCGGCGATCGTCGAGAGCGGGCGCCTGCAGCACGCGCTGTGGCGGGCGATCGAGGACGAGGACAACGTCGTCCGGCACTGCCCCGCAGCGATCGACTCGATCGCCCGCGAGGGGGCGCTCATCCGGCTGGCGCTGGCCGACGGCACGCTGCTCGAGACCGAACTGCTCGTCGGTGCCGACGGCGCGGCGTCGCGCGTTCGCGAGTGGGCGGGGCTCGCGTCGACGCTCACGCCCTACGGCCAGAGCGGCGTGGTGGCCAACTTCGAGTGCGAGCGGCCGCACCGCGGGACCGCGTTCCAGTGGTTCGCCGGCGGCGACATCCTCGCCTGGCTGCCGCTGCGGGGGCATACGATTCCACACGGGCTTCCACCCTCGCGGGCACAAGAGCCCGTTGTGTATCGGAGCACCCCCGAGGGACATCGAGAACCGCCGTCGGGGGGGAACCGCATGTCGATGGTCTGGTCAACCCGGACTGCGCATGCCGACGAGCTGGTCGCGCTGGATCCGCAGGCGCTGGCGGACGCGGTGCGCGCCGCGGGCCACGACCGGCTCGGCGCACTGCGTCTGCTGACGCCGGCGGCCGCCTTCCCGCTGCGCCTGATCCGGGTCGAGACACCGGTCGCGCCGGGCGTGGCGCTGGTCGGCGACGCGGCCCACGGCGTTCACCCGCTCGCCGGGCAGGGCGTCAACCTGGGCTTCGGCGACGCCGAGGCGCTCGCCGACGTGCTGGCGCGGCATCGCCGCACCCCGGGTGACCTGCGGGTGCTGCAGGCCTACGCGCGCCAGCGTGCCGAACCCGTGCAGCGAATGCAGGCGCTCACCCACGGTCTGCACCACCTGTTTGCCGCCGAGCACGCCGGCTGGCTGCGCAATGCCGGGATGTCCCTCGTCGACCGCGTGCCGCCGCTGAAGGCGGCACTGGTCCGCGAGGCGATGGCCTGAATGTTTGATTTTTTTCTGGAGCACCGAATGAAACTCACCTCCCTGGCGCTGGCCGCAAGCCTGATGTTCGCCACGACCGCGCAGGCCAACGAGGCCGTCATCCGCAAGGCGCTGACCCAGCAGTTCCCGGGCGCCAACATCGCATCGGTGCAGAAGACGCCCTACAGCGGACTGTTCGAGGTCTACCTCGACGGCCAGCTCATCTACGTCGACGCCAAGGCGCAGTACGTGTTCAGCGGCGACGTGATCGACCTGAAGAACCGCACCAACCTGACCCAGGCGCGCCTCAACAAGCTGCAGGCCATCAAGTGGGACACGCTGCCGCTGCAGAACGCGCTGAAGACGGTCAAAGGCAAGGGCGAGCGCAAGCTGGTGGTGTTCTCCGACGTCGACTGCCCCTTCTGCCGCAAGTTCGAGGCCGAGCTCGCCAAGGTCGACAACATCACCGTCTACACCTTCCTCTACCCGATCGAGGGCCTGCATCCGAAGGCGGTGCAGACGTCCAAGCAGATCTGGTGCGCCCCCGACCGCAACAAGGCGTGGGACGAGTACATCACGCGCGGCACGGTGCCGAACAACGACGGCAAGTGCGCCAATCCGGTCGAGGCCACGATCGCCCTGGGCAACCGGCTCAAGGTGAACGGCACGCCGACCCTGGTCTTCGCCAACGGCGTGCGCGTTCCTGGCATGGTCCCGGCGGCGCAACTCGAGCGCCTGCTCGCCGCCAACGCGCAATAGGCATGAGTTCCGATTTCTGGAACGCACGCTACGCGACCGAGGCGTACATCTTCGGCACCGCGCCGAACGCCTTCCTCGCGAGCCAGGCGGCGCTGATCCGCCCCGGCATGCGCGCGCTGGCGGTCGCCGACGGCGAGGGACGCAACGGGGTGTGGCTGGCCGAGCAGGGCGCGTCGGTGCACGCCGTCGACGTCTCGCCGGCGGCGCTGGAGAAGGCGCGGAAGCTCGCGGCCGCCCGCGGCGTGGCGCTCGAGACCGAGCTGGCCGACGTCCTCGACTGGCAATGGCCGGAAGCGGCTTACGACCTGGTCGCGGCGATTTTCATCCAGTTCGCCCCGCCGCCCGAACGCGAGCGCATCATCGCAGGCATCCGCCGCACGCTCAGGCCCGGCGGCGTGCTGATCCTGCAGGGCTACACCCCGAAGCAGCTGGAATACGGCACCGGCGGCCCGCCCAGCGCGGCCAACATGTACACGTCCGCATTGCTGCGCGAATGGTTCGGCGACTGGGACATCCTGCACCTCGCCGAGCACGAATCCTTCATCAGCGAGGGCACCCACCACCACGGCATGTCGGCGCTGGTCGACCTGGTCGCGCGCAAGCCCTGATTAGGCGGGCACCTGTTCCTCGCGCGCCAGGCTTCTCAGCCCCTCGACCGCGCTCCGCAGCGTTGCGCTGCCGCTTTCGCTGTCGCGCGGAAACACCATCCACGCGGGCAGCTTGAAGGTCGGTTCGTCGGGGACGCGCCACAGCTGCCCCGCCTCGATGTGCTGACGCACCAAGCGCTGCGGGAAGTAGCCGCTGCCGCCGTAGATGAGCAGCTGCTGCAGACCCAGCCAGCCGATGTTGGTGACCATGGCGGGCGGCGGCACGTGGGGGTGGTGGTCGCTGAACTGGGCGTGGAATTCCGGTCCCCAGTCGACGTGGATGTAGCCCTCGTCGGGCCATTCGCGCGCCGGGTCGCTCGTCACGAGGAGGAGGGTTTCGTCGAACAGCGCTTCCGCGACCAAGCCGGGGCGCGAGGTCGGCGTGTACATCACGCCGATGTCGACCGTGCCCTCGATCAGCCCCTGCATGATGTCGGCCTCGAAGCCGATTTCCAGGCGCAGGGAAACGTCCGGCGCGGATTCGCGCATCCACGCCACCCAGTGCGGCAGGAAGCCTTCCCACAGGGCGATCCGGGCCGAGAGCGTCAACACGTCATGGAACCCCTGCGGCAGGCCGACGTCGTGCCGTGCCTGCTCGACCGTGCGTACCAGATGCTTGGCGTGGCGCAGGAAACGCTTGCCGGCCGCGGTCAGCTCGGCACCATTGCGCCCGCGGTGGAACAGCCGGGCGCCGAGCGAGGCCTCCAGCGTGTGGACGCGCGCGCTCACGGTCGATTGCGTGACGTGCAGGCGGCTGGCTGCAGCGACGAAGTTCCCGGTGGCGGCCACCATCAGGAATGTGCGGGCGAGTTCGGTGTCCATCTTTCGGCCATCGGTTTTTTCGATATTAGACACCAAAATTAATCGTTGGATGCATATATCAGGAATCCCTAAACTAGCCTCA
>JANJWS010000006.1 GCA_024709425.1 Thiobacillus sp. | reverse complement strand
GTGGACGCGGCGCGTGCGGCCGGCGTGATGGTCGACGTGGCCGGCAGCGGCCTCGGCGAGCGCGGTGCGAACTTCGTCCAGGTGCTGGCGGAAAACGACCGCCTGGCGCTGCTGCCCGAAATCGCCGCGCAATTCGAGGCGCTGCGCGCCGAAGCCGAAGGCACGCTCGAAGCCACCATCACCAGTGCGCAGCCGCTCACGTCCGAGCAGGTCGACGACCTGGTCGGTGCACTTAAGGCGAAATTCCAGCGCGAGGTCAGTGCGAAGGTCGCGGTCGACCCCGAGCTTCTCGGCGGCGCCGTGATCGCGATCGGCGACCAGGTGATGGACGGTTCGGTCAAAGGGCGGCTGCAGCGCATGGCCTTTGCCCTGCAGGGCTGACCGGGCCGGGCGCATCCAACCCATATTTATCGGAACCTCACGGTTCGGAGAACTGAAATGCAATTGAATCCAAGCGAAATCAGCGAACTGATCAAGGCCAGGATCGAGAACCTCGGCGCGTCGAGCGAACTGCGCACCCAGGGCACGATCGTCTCGGTCACCGACGGCATCGTCCGCATCCACGGCCTGTCCGACGTCATGTCGGGCGAAATGATCGAACTGCCGGGCAACACCTTCGGTGTCGCGCTGAACCTCGAGCGCGACTCGGTCGGCGCGGTGATCCTGGGCGACTACGAGCACATCAAGGAAGGCGACGTCGCCAAGTGCACCGGCCGCATTCTCGAAGTGCCGGTCGGCCGCGCCCTGCTGGGCCGCGTCGTCAACGCGCTGGGCCAGCCGATCGACGGCAAGGGCCCGGTCGCCGCCGACACCACCATGCCGATCGAGCGCATCGCCCCCGGCGTGATCGAGCGCAAGTCCGTCGACCAGCCGGTGCAGACCGGCCTGAAGTCGATCGACGCCATGGTGCCGATCGGCCGCGGACAGCGCGAGCTCATCATCGGCGACCGCCAGACCGGCAAGACTGCGGTGGCCGTTGACGCCATCATCAACCAGAAGGGCACCGGCGTGAAGTGCATCTACGTCGCCGTCGGCCAGAAGGCGTCGTCCATCGCCAACGTGGTGCGCAAGCTCGAGGCGCACGGCGCCATGGAGCACACCATCGTCGTCGCCGCGACCGCGTCGGACGCCGCGGCGATGCAGTACATCGCGCCGTATTCCGGCTGCACCATGGGCGAGTTCTTCCGCGACATCGGCGAAGATGCCCTGATCGTGTACGACGACCTCACCAAGCAGGCCTGGGCCTACCGCCAGGTGTCGCTGCTGCTGCGCCGCCCGCCGGGCCGCGAAGCCTATCCGGGCGACGTGTTCTACCTGCACTCGCGCCTGCTGGAGCGCGCCGCGCGCATCAACGCCGACTGCGTCGAGAAACTCACCAACGGTGCGGTCAAGGGCAAGACCGGCTCGCTGACCGCGCTGCCGATCATCGAAACGCAGGCCGGCGACGTGTCCGCCTTCGTGCCGACCAACGTGATTTCGATCACCGACGGCCAGATCTTCCTCGAGACCGACCTCTTCAACGCCGGTATCCGTCCCGCCATCAACGCCGGCCTGTCGGTGTCCCGCGTCGGCGGCGCTGCGCAGACCAAGGTCATCAAGAAGCTTGGCGGCGGCGTGCGTCTGGCGCTGGCGCAGTACCGCGAGCTCGCGGCCTTTGCCCAGTTCGCGTCGGACCTCGACGAGGCTACCCGCAAGCAGCTCGAGCGCGGTCGCCGCGTCACCGAGCTGATGAAGCAGCCGCAATACTCGCCGATGTCGGTGTCGCAGATGGCGCTCACGCTGTTCGCCGTCAACAAGGGCTACATGGACGACGTCGAAGTGGGCAAGATCCTCGCCTTCGAAGCGGCGCTGCAGGCCTTCATGAAGTCGAAGCACGGCGCGCTGATGGAGAGCATCGAAAGCAGCGGCAACCTCGACGATGCGGCCGAAAAGGCGCTCACCGCCGCGGTCGACGAGTTCAAGAAGACCGGCGTCTACTGATCGCGCACTGAGGAGCCAGCATGGCAGCCGGAAAAGAGATACGGACCCAGATCAAGAGCGTGGAGAACACGCGCAAGATCACCAAGGCCATGGAGATGGTGGCGGCGTCCAAGATGCGCCGCGCGCAGGAGCGCATGAAGGCGGCGCGCCCCTATGCCGAGAAGATCGCCAACGTGGCGACGCACCTGGCCTACGCGCATACGGAATACAAGCATCCCTTCGTCGTCCCGCGCGAGAGCGTCAAGCGCGCAGGCCTCATCATCGTCACTTCGGACAAGGGCCTGTGCGGCGGCCTCAACACCAACGCGCTGCGCCTGGTGATGAACCAGCTGAAGCAGTGGAAGGCCGCCGGCGTCGAGGTCGACGTCACCGCGATCGGCAACAAGGGCCTGGGCTTCATGCAGCGGCTCGGCGCCAGCGTCGTGTCGCAGTTGACCGGCATCGGCGACGCCCCCCACCTGGAAGCGCTGATCGGTCCGGTCAAGATCATGCTCGATGCCTATACGGAAGGTCGCATCGACGCGCTGTTCATCGTCTACAACCGCTTCGTCAACACGATGAAGCAGGAACCGACGCTGACGCAGCTGCTGCCGCTGTCGAAGCTGGAGAGCGAGGACGAAGCCAGCCTGAAGACGCACTGGGACTACATCTACGAGCCCGACGCGAAGCCCGTGGTCGACGCCATGCTGCAGCGCTACATCGAGTCGCTGGTCTACCAGGCCGTCGCCGAGAACATCGCGTGCGAACAGTCGGCGCGCATGGTGGCGATGAAGGCCGCGTCCGACAACGCCAAGAACGTCATCGGCGAACTCAAGCTCATCTACAACAAGACCCGCCAGGCCGCGATCACCAAGGAGCTGTCCGAGATCGTCGCCGGTGCGGCGGCGGTTTGAGGCGGTGGTGTGAGCGGGCCCACAGAATTCATTTGATTAGGAAAGCAACATGAGCAACGGAAAAATTGTTCAGATCATCGGCGCGGTGGTGGACGTGGAATTTCCGCGTGACGCCATGCCCCGCGTGATGGAAGCGCTGAAAATGCAGTCGCCCGAGCTGACCTTCGAGGTCCAGCAGCAACTCGGCGACGGCATCGTGCGGACCATCGCCATGGGCTCGACCGACGGTCTCAAACGCGGCATGGACGTGCTCGCTACCGGCAACCCCATCATGGTGCCGGTCGGCCAGGCAACCCTCGGCCGTATCATGAACGTGCTCGGCGACCCCGTCGACGAAGCCGGCCCGGTGAATGCCGAAACGAAGATGCCGATCCACCGCAAGGCGCCGGCGTATGCCGACCAGGCGGCTTCCGTGCAAATTCTCGAAACCGGCATCAAGGTCATCGACCTCATCATGCCGATCGCCAAGGGCGGCAAGGTCGGCCTGTTCGGCGGCGCCGGCGTGGGCAAGACGGTGACGCTGATGGAGCTGATCCGCAACATCGCCGTGCAGCACAGCGGCTTCTCGGTGTTCGCCGGCGTCGGCGAGCGTACCCGCGAAGGCAATGACTTCTATCACGAGATGAAGGAAGGCGGCGTGCTCGACAAGGTCGCGCTGGTGTACGGCCAGATGAACGAGCCGCCCGGCAACCGCCTGCGCGTCGCGCTGACCGGCCTCACCATGGCCGAGTACTTCCGTGACGAAGGCCGCGACGTGCTGCTGTTCGTCGACAACATCTACCGCTACACCCTGGCCGGCACCGAAGTGTCCGCGCTGCTCGGCCGCATGCCGTCCGCGGTAGGCTACCAGCCGACCCTGGCCGACGAGATGGGCCGTCTGCAGGAGCGCATCACCTCCACCCGCACCGGCTCGATCACCTCGTTCCAGGCGGTGTACGTGCCGGCGGACGACCTCACCGACCCGTCGCCCGCGACCACCTTCGCCCACCTCGACGCGACCCTGGTGCTGTCGCGCCAGGTCGCCGAGCTCGGCATCTACCCTGCGGTGGACCCGCTCGACTCGACCTCGCGCATCCTCGACCCGCAGGTTGTCGGCGACGAACACTACAGCGTCGCGCGTGCCGTGCAGGGCACGCTGCAGAAGTACAAGGAACTGCGCGACATCATCGCAATTCTGGGCATGGACGAACTGTCGCCGGAAGACAAGCTCACCGTGTCGCGCGCGCGCAAGATCCAGCGCTTCCTGTCGCAGCCCTTCTTCGTCGCCGAAGTTTTCACCGGCGCCCCCGGCAAGTACGTGTCGCTGAAGGAAACGATCGCCGGCTTCAAGGCCATCGTCGAAGGCGAATACGACCACCTGCCGGAACAGGCCTTCTATATGGTCGGCCCGATCGAGGAAGCGGTCGAGAAGGCGAAGACGATCCAGTAATGCTTCAGGGGATAGGGGCTAGGAGCTAGGGATTAGGGGTGACGTGCGCTACGCGCGCTTTTCCCTAGCCCCTAAATCCTAGTCCCTAGCCCCTAAACACGAGGTTACAAAATGGCCATGACCATCCACGTCGACATCGTCAGCGCAGAAAAGGCGCTCTACTCCGGCTCCGCCGAAGTGGTGATCGCGCCCGGGCAACGCGGCGAGCTCGGCATCCACCCGCGGCACACGCCGCTGTTGACCACGCTGAAGCCGGGGACGGTGCGCATCAAGGTGCCGGACCGCGCGGAGGAGGAGATGGTCTACGTGTCTGGCGGCATTCTCGAAGTGCAGCCGCATGTCGTCACCATCCTTTCCGACACCGCCATTCGCGGCAGCGATCTCGACGAGGCGAAGGCGCTCGAAGCCAAGCGCGCCGCCGAGGAAGCGATGAAGAACCGCGAGGCGACCCTTGACTACGCGCAGGCGCAGGCGGAACTCGCCGAAGCCATCGCCCAGCTGGCCACCATCCAGAAGCTGCGCCGGAAGATCTGACCGGCTTCGGCCCGGTGCGCACACAAGGCAACCTTCGGGTTGCCTTTTATTTTGGATGGAGGAAACTGAAACAAGAAACCCCATTCCGGGGCGTCCCGTTGCGGAGGCGAGGCGTGATCAAAGGGAGAATCCTGCTGGGCGTGCTGGCATGGCTGCTGCCGGCCGTGGTGCTGGCGCGCGCCAGTGTGGTGACCGACATCGGCCTGTCCGGCGTGCGCATCCAGGCGGTGGCCCAGGTCGATGCCGACGCCGAGGTGCTGTGGGCGACGCTCACTGACTATAACCGCCTGGCGAGTTTCGTGCCGGGGATGACGCTGTCGCGCCAGGTGTCGCCGCCGCACGCGCGGCCGCGCCTGGTGGAGCAGAAGGGGGAAGGGGGACTGCTGGCGCTGGTGCTGCCTGACCATGTCGTGCTGGCGATGGACGAGCGCCCGCCGGGGTGGATCGGCTTCCGCTCGGTGTCGGGCTGGGTCGCGTCGATGCGTGGCGAGTGGCGCATCGAGGGCAACCGCCGGCCGGTGCGCCTCGTCTATCGGGCGCACGTCGTGCCGCTCCTGCCGCCGCCGCCGGCACTGACCGACGGCTACGTGCAGGAAGAAATCCGGCTGCGGCTGGACGCGGTCGTGCGTGAGGCGGAGCGCCGCATGGCGGCGCGCTGACGGACGGGACGGGGCGCGTGTTCACGACGCTGGCGCGCTGGGTGGTGCGCATGCCCTGGGTGTTCGTCGCCGTGGCGGTGGCGTGGACGGTCTTTTCCGTCGGCTTTGGCCACGACATTGCCGCGCGGCTCACGCTCAACCCCGGCTGGCATGCGCCGGCATCGGGCTCGGCGCGCGTCGAAACGCTGCTGCGCGAGAGCCTGCATCACGACGAGGCACCGGTGGTGGTGCTGTTCAGCCCGCGTGGCGGGGACGGCCCGGAGTCGGTCGACGATCCGCCGTATCGTGCGGCGGTGGAAGCCGCGCTGGCGCCGCTTATCAGTCTGGATGTCGTGAAGGCGGTGCATACGCACTACACCACGGGCGACGCCCGGCTGAAGTCGCGCGACGGCCGCCACACCTACGCCCTGGTCAATCTCGCGCGCGGCGCCGACGAAGGCGTCGCGGCTTACCGTGCGTTGCGCGACACGCTCGCGAGCGATGCCCTCGACATCCGCCTCGGCGGGGAACTGGCGGTGTACGTCGACGTGCGCGAGCAGCTCGACCGCGACCTGCGCGTCGCCGAGGCGGCAAGCTTCGTCCTTCTCGCGGTGCTGCTGGTGTGGGTGTTTCGTTCCGCGGTGGCGGCGCTGCTGCCGCTCATCGTCGGTGCCGCCACCATCGCCAGCAGCATGGCGTGGATGAAGCTCGCCACCTGGGGCACCGAAATCAGCGTGTACGCGCCCAACGTCGTGTCGATGCTCGGGCTGGGGCTTGCGGTCGATTACAGCCTCTTCATGGTGTCGCGCTTTCGCGAGGAACTCGCGCTCGGCAAGCCGGTGGATGCCGCATTGCGCATCACCCTCGGCACCGCCGGGCGCACCCTGATGTTCAGCGGGCTCACCGTGGCGAGCAGCCTGTTCTGCCTGTTCCTGCTGCCGCAGCGTTTCTTCCACAACATGGGCCTGGCGGGTGGCATCTCCGTGGCTACCGCGATGCTGGCGACGATCCTGCTGCTGCCCGCGCTGCTGGCGTTGCTCGGGCACCGCGTCAACAGCTGGGTGCCGCCTTTCCTCGCACGGCGCGCGCCGGATATTGGCGAGAGCGGCCGCTGGTATCGCTTCAGCCACTTCGTCATGCGCCACGCGCGGCTGGTGCTGCTGGGGTCGCTGGCGATCCTGCTGGTGATGGGCTGGCCGGTGCGCCATCTGCAGATCGGCCCGGCCGATGCGCGCTCGTTGCCCGCGGCGGCGGAAAGCCGGCAGGTTCAGGACATTCTCGCCAGCGCGTTCGAGCTCAACGAGCTCAGCCCGATCCTGGTCGTGGTGAGCACGCGCGTGCCACTTACCGATCCCGCCAGCATCGCGGCGCTGCACCGGCTGCACGAAACGCTCGGCGCGCTGCCCGGGGTGACGCGGGCCACCGGCCTCCTGAGCCTGGATCCCGCCCTCACGCTGGCCGACTACCAGATGCTGTACCAGCACCCCGAAGCGTTCCCCCCGGCGCAGGCCGCGCTGGAGGCCTACAGCCGCGGCGATACCACGCTCCTCCATGTGCAGTACCGCCCTGACCCGGCCTCGGCCGAAGCGCGCGCGCTGGTCGAGCGCATCCGGGCGCTGCCGGCCGATCCCGCCATCCGCGAGGTCGTGGTGGGGGGCTTCCCGGCGTTTCACCTGGACTATCTCGATGCCCTGCGCGCGGGCGTGCCCAAGGTGATGCTCGCCATCATCGCGGTGATTTTCGTGCTGCTGTTCCTCATGCTGGGCAGCGTGCTGGTGCCGCTGAAAGTCGTGCTCACCAACCTCCTGTCGCTGTCCGCCACCTTCGGCGCGCTGGTGTGGATCATCCAGGAGGGCAATCTTTCCGCGTGGCTGGGCTTCACCCCGCAGGGCGCGCTCGACGGCACGATCCTGGTGCTGATCTTTGCCGCCGCCTTCGGGTTGTCGATCGACTACGAGGTGTTCCTGCTGTCGCGCGTCAAGGAAATGTGCGATGCCACCAAGGGCGACAGCCTGAAGTCCGTCTCGACCGGCATGCAGCGCAGCGGGCCGATCATCACCAACGCCGCGCTGCTGATCGGCGTGGTGCTCGGCGCTTTCGCGCTGGGCGAGGTGGTCTTCATCAAGGCCATCGGGCTGGGGCTGTTGCTGTCTGTGGTGGTCGATGCGACACTGGTGCGCATGCTGCTGGTACCCTCGACCCTGCGGCTCATGGGCCGCCTCAACTGGTGGGCGCCGAAGCCGCTGTTGCGGGTATACCAGCGCCTGGGATTCGACGAAACACGACACGAAGGCAAGCAATGACCCGTTATTCCGGACTGGCGTTTCTCGCCGCCCTGGCCCTTGGCAGCGCGTCCGCACGGGCCGACCTGTCGCTCGTCGGGCACAGCGCCATCGATGCCTTCGGCACCCCGCTGTCGAGCCAGGAGCGCGTGTGGGTGCGCGGCACCGCGGTACGGCGCGATTTCACCGACCGCGGCCGCGCCATCACCCACCTGTTCGACCTCGCCACGCGGCAGGCGATGATCGTCGACCATTTCACCCGCACCGCCGAAGTGCACGATCTCGCCGCGCTCGACGCCGCCACCGAAGCCAGCGCGCCGTCCGTGCGGCTCAAGCTGATGTTCGAGCCCACCGGCGCCATGCGCAGCCTGCAGCACTGGACCTGCCGTGAACACACGCTCGCCGCCAGCGTGCCGACGCGCCTGGGCAACGAGGAAACCGTGTTCCACCTCACCGGCCGCATCTGGCTCGCCCAAGGCGTGCCCGAGCAGGCCGCGGTGCGGCCCCTCGTCGAGGCCGCCGCCCGGCCGGGGTTCTTTCTCGCCGTGCCCGCCGTCGCCCGCGTCGCACCCGCCTACGCCCAGGTCATGAGCGAAGTCCTGCGCAAGCTTGCGCCGCAGGGCCTGCCGTGCGCCGGCGAGGTCGCCGGCACGCACGAAGGCGGCGGCCCCATGGCGAACCTCGCGCGCAAGCTGCCGTCGCGCGTGCGGCTGGAATTCCAGCAGTTTTCCAGTGACCCGGTCCGGCCGGAACTGTTCGACCTGCCGGTGGGGTACCAGAAAATCCCCGCGCGGCTGCCTGCCCCGCCGGTGACCGCGCCGGGCATGCCGGCCCGCTGAGTGTCCGCACTCGACGGCCCTCCAGGATGCCGCAGGACGACAACGACCGGGAGTCCCCTTGAGGGGAGAGGGGTCGGCGGGGATGCCGCTTTTTCCCGGCGCGTTGTCCGTGACTCCCCTCTCCCTTGAGGGGGGTTGGGGGAGAGGGTGAACGGGCGCAGGCGTGCTGCGCCCACGGG
>JANJWS010000048.1 GCA_024709425.1 Thiobacillus sp. | reverse complement strand
ACAGCGCCGCCTGCACGGTGCCCCAATCGGCGTGCACCCGCACGCAGGCCATGTCATGGTAGTCGAGTCCGGCGCGCGCGACCTGCTTGTCGGAGAGGTCGAAGCCGAGCGGCTCGACGAGATGCAGGCGGCAGCCGGTGTTGGCGGCAAGCCGGATGAGGTTGCCGGTGTTGGGCGGGATTTCGGGTTGATACAAAACGATGTCAAACATCGGGCTTGGCCTAGAATACGAACATATCTCGGAATGCGTATTCTATGGTCCCTTATCTCACCACCGCACTGACAGGCCCTTTGCTGGAACTGGAAAGACGCCTGCTCGACGCGCAGCCGACCATCGAGCACTGGTTCCGCCAGCAGTGGAAGGAGCAGGCAGCGCCGTTCTATACCTCGGTGGACATCCGCAACGCCGGCTTCAAGCTGGCGCCGGTCGACACCAACCTGTTTCCCGGCGGCTTCAACAATCTCAACCCGGCGTTCATGTCGCTGTCGATCCACGCGGCGATGGGAGCGGTGGAAAAGATCTGCCCGGACGCGCAACGTTTGTTGCTCATCCCAGAGAACCACACGCGCAATACCTTCTACCTGCAGAACGTCGCGGTGCTGGCGCACATCCTGCGCCAGACCGGCCTCATCGTGCGCATCGGCACGCTGATCCCCGAGATCACGCAGCCGACGACGCTGGAATTGCCGGCCGGCGGCCGTCTCACGCTGGAACCGCTGGTGCGCCACGGCGACCGCATCGGGCTGGCGGATTTCGATCCCTGCGCGGTGCTGCTCAACAACGACCTGTCCGCGGGGATCCCCGAGATCCTCAAGAACATCGAACAGACCATCATGCCGCCGCTCTATGCCGGCTGGGCGACACGGCGCAAGTCACGGCACTTCCGTGCCTACGAACAGGTGGCGATCGAATTCGCGCGGCTCGTCGGCATCGATCCGTGGCTCATCGATCCGTATTTCGACCAGTGCGGGAAAATCGATTTCCACGCGCACCAGGGCGAGGACTGCCTGGCGGAAAAGGTCTCGAAGCTGCTCGCACGCATCCAGGCCAAGTACGACGAATACCGCATCGACCAGCCGCCCTTCGTCATCGTCAAGGCCGATGCCGGCACCTACGGCATGGGCATCATGACGGTGAAGTCGCCGGACGACGTGCGCGAGCTCAACCGCAAGCAGCGCAACAAGATGGCGGTCGGCAAGGAAGGCATGGCCGTCACCGAGGTGTTGATCCAGGAGGGGGTCTACACCTTCGAGAGCATCAACGAGGCGGTCGCCGAGCCGGTCGTTTACATGCTCGACCACTTTGTCGTCGGCGGCTTCGACCGCGTGCCCACGGGACGCGGTGCGGACGAGAACCTCAACAGCCCGGGCAGGCACTTCGTGCCGCTGGCGTTCGACGAGACCTGCGTGACGCCCGACCGCAGCGCCAACCCCGACGCGAGCCACAACCGCTTCTACGCGTACGGCGTGATCGCGCGACTGGCGATGCTGGCGGCGAGCGTCGAACTCGACGAGACGCTCAACGAACTCTCCGATACCGCTGCATGAGACTGCTGTTCGTCGTCGATCCGCTGACGAGCCTCAAGCCGTACAAGGACAGCTCGGTGGCGATGATGCGCGCCGCGGCGGCGCGTGGTCACGACGTGCTCGCCTGCGAGGCGCGCCAACTTTTCGTGCGCGACGGCATCGCGCACGCGCCGTGCGCCACGCTCGATGTCGCCGCCGGCGACGACTGGTTTCGCGTCGCGCATACCGAAGTGCGCCGTCTGAAGGACTTCAATGCGGTGGTGATGCGCACCGATCCGCCCGTCGACACCGACTATCTGCTCGCCACGCACCTGCTCGGCGTGGCCGAAGCCAACGGCGCCCACGTGCTGAACCGGCCGGCGGCGCTGCGCGACTTCAACGAAAAGCTCGCCATCCTCAATTTCCCGCAATTCGTCGCGCCGACGCTGGTGAGCGCGGATGCTGCGACGATCGGCGATTTCCTCGCCGAGCAGGACCACATCATCGTCAAGCCGCTCACCGAAATGGGGGGCAGCGGCGTCTTCCGCCTGACTCGGAATGACGCCAACCGCAACGCCATCCTGGAAACACTCACCCGGCACGGCACGCGCGCCATCATGGCGCAGCGCTATCTGCCCGCGATCAGCGAGGGGGACAAGCGCATCCTTCTCATCGACGGCGAAGTCGTGCCGTGGGCGCTCGCGCGCATTCCGCAGGCCGGCGAGACGCGCGGCAACCTCGCTGCCGGCGGCACCGCCCGCGCCCAGCCCTTGAGCGAGCGCGACCGCCGCATCGCCGAGGCCGTCGCGCCGTGGGCCAAAGAGCAGGGCATTTTCCTCGCGGGACTCGACGTCATCGGCGACTGCCTCACCGAGATCAACGTCACCAGCCCCACCGGCTTCCAGGAGATCACGGCGCAGAGCGGCCACGATGTCGCCGGCCAGTTCGTCGCCGCGCTGGAACGCAGTTTCGCCCGCGTGGTGCGCGCTTGACGGCCGTCAGCTGGTGGGCGGCGGCGCGCCGCCTGATCGCGCTCTTGCTCGTCTTCGGGCTCGCCGCATGCAGCCCGCCGCCCTTGCACCAGCAGCAGGCCTACGTGTTCGGTACGCTGGTCGAGGTGAGCATCCATGGCGCGCCGGAAGCGCAGGCGCGCGAGGCGGCGACCGCGGTACTGGCGCGCTTCGACGCGTTGCATCGCGACCTGCACGCCTGGCAGCCGAGCGCGCTGTCGCGCCTCAACGCGTCGCTGGCGCGCGGCGAGCGCGCGAAGGTTTCGCCCGAGCTCGCGGCAATGCTGCGCGACGCACAGGCACTCGCGGCGCAATCCAATGAACTCTTCAATCCCGCCATCGGCGGAATGATCGCGCTGTGGGGATTCCAGGCCGATGCGCCGCAACAGAAGGTACCCGACGACGACGCCGTCGCCGCCTGGGTCGCGCGGCGCCCGCGCATGGCCGATCTCGTCATCGGCGGCGAGACGGTGTCGAGCCGCAACCCTGCGGTACAGCTCGATCTCGGCGGTTACGCCAAGGGCCGCGCGCTCGACGACGCCGTCGCCATCCTTAGGCAGCACGGCATCGCCCACGCGCTGGTCAACATCGGCGGCAACGTCATCGCGCTCGGCCGCCACGGTGAACGCCCCTGGCGCGTCGGCATCCAGCACCCGCGCACCCCAGGCACGCTGGCGACGCTCGATCTTCACGACGGCGAGGCGATCGGCACCTCGGGCGACTACCAGCGTTTCTTCGAGGCCGACGGGCGCCGCTACTGCCACCTCATCGACCCGCGCAGCGGTCGGCCGGCCTCGGCGATGCAGTCGGTGACGATTCTGGTGCGCGGTGCACGCGCCGGCACCCTGTCCGACGCGCTGTCGAAGCCGCTGTTCATCGACGGCCCGACGCGGCTGGCAGAGCGTGCGGCGGGGCTAGGCGTGCACGAGTATCTCGCGGTCGATGCCGCAGGCAGGATGCACGTCACCCCCGAAATGCAAGCCCGGCTTCGTTAATCGTTTTGGGCTCAGCGTTCGCCCCCTCCCCCGTTCTGGGAGAGGGTTGGGGAGTGGGCCCGTTTTGGGTCCAGCGTTCGCTCCCTCCCCACACAGACATGCCCATGCTATGCGCTGCCGGGCCGCCAGCGCCACCACCCTCTCCCCATCCCTCAAGGGAGAGGGGGTGTAGGGATGCCATCGTCTCGACGCCTGCAACAAGCCTGCACGCACAACCCGTCGTAGGAGCGGGCTTGCCCGCGATAAGCGACTTGCCGCTCACCGCTCACGCCTCGCGCTACAATTCGTTTTTTGCTCCAATATCCACGCCATGATCGGCATTCTCATCGTCGCCCACGGCTCGCTCGCAGACAGCCTGGTCGAGTGCGCCACGCACGTGCTGGGACAGTGCCCGCGGGGGCTCGCGACGCTGGATTTCATTGGCCATGCCGACCCGGACGAACGGCAGAAGGCGCTGCAGGCACGGCTCGACGAACTGGACGAGGGCGACGGCATTCTCGTCCTCACCGACATGTACGGCGCCACGCCGAGCAACACGCTGTGCCGCGTGCTCGATCCGATGCACATCGAGGGCGTCACCGGCGCCAACCTGCCGATGCTGCTGAAGGCACTGAACTATCGCGAGACGCTCGCGCTGCCGCAACTCGTGGAACGCATCGTCGAAGGCGGCCGCAACAGCATCAACCACATTTCCGAGACCATGTGCCATGCAGCAACGGGACGTTGAAGTCGTCAACAAGCTCGGGTTGCACGCCCGCCCCTCGGCGCGCCTGACCCAGCTGGCGTCGCAGTTCAAGAGCCAGGTCCACCTGTCGCGCAACGGCCGCCGCGTCAACGCGAAGAGCATCATGGGCGTAATGATGCTGGCGGCGGCACGGGGTAGCACGGTCACACTTGAAACCGAAGGCGAAGACGAGATCGAGGCGATCGACGCGCTTGCCGGCCTCATTTCCAGCGGCTTCGGGGAAGAGATATCCTGAAAACCACAGTTGACCGCTCAGAGCCCATGGCCTCCAATATAACTGCCAAGCTTCTGTCTTCGATCCGGCTCAACACCGGGGTAAGTCCGCTACGCACCCGCTGGCACGCCTGGTCACGCGCCTGCCTTTGTGGCTACGCCGAAACTCGCCAAGAAGCGCCACTTGCGCCGGTTCGTTTTCGCGCGTCGTTGCAGACACCAGCCGGCCGCCGTCTCGCGTCGCGGCAGCCACCCGCCCAGACGCACCATCAGGCGCGCCCAATTGTGATTTCCAGGATATGAGCTTCTCTCTCCACGGTATCGGCGTCTCCGGTGGCATCGCCATCGGCTATGCACACCTCGCATCGAGCGCACGCGTCGAGGTGCCGCAGTACATGCTGGACCAGAAGCACATCCCCGACGAACTCACACGATTCGACGAAGCAATCCACGCCACCCGCGCGGAACTCGAGAACCTGCGCGACCATATTCCGCCGAACGCGCCGTCGGAACTGTCCGCCTTCCTCGACATGCACCTGATGTTCCTCGGCGACTCGATGATCGCAGAGGAACCCAAGCGCCTGATTCGCGACACCCAGTGCAATGCCGAATGGGCGTTGGCACAGCAGATGGAGGCGCTGGTCGCACGCTTCGAGGAAATCGACGATGCCTACCTGCGCAGCCGGCAGGAAGACGTGGTGCAGGTGGTCCAGCGCGTGCTCAAGGTGCTGACGGGCCATCCCAGCCATCTACCGCTCGATGTCAGCTTCGACGTCGAACGTATCCTGGTCGCGCACGAACTGTCGCCGGCCGACATGGTGATCTTCAAGAACGTCCACTTCGCCGCGTTCATCACCGATCTCGGCGGCACGACCTCCCACACCGCCATCCTCGCGCGCAGCATGGGCATGCCGTCGGTCATGGCGCTGCACAACGCGCGCGGACTGATCCGCGACCACGATCTCCTGATCGTCGACGGCCGCGATGGGGTAGTGATCGTCAACCCGGACGAGTCGGTACTCGCCGAATACCGGCTGCGGCAGAACCAGTGGCGCATCGACACCGACAAGCTCAAGCGCCTCAAGACCAGCAAGTCCGCAACGCTCGACGGCACGCCGATCGAATTGATGGCGAATATCGAACTGCTGGACGATGTCGACGCGGTGAAGGCGGCCGGTGCGCACGGCATCGGGCTTTTCCGCAGCGAATTCCTGTTCCTCAACCGCTCCGACCTGCCGAGCGAGGAAGAACAATACGACTCCTACCGGGCGGTTGCCGAGGCGCTCGACGGCAAACCTGTCACCATCCGTACGCTCGATCTCGGCGCCGACAAGCAGGCGCCATGGGGCCACAGCGTGGCCGACAATCCGGCGCTCGGCCTGCGCGCGATCCGCCTGTGCCTCGCCGAGCCTGGGCTCTTCCTCACGCAGCTGCGCGCCATCCTGCGCGCCTCGGTACACGGCCGCGTACGCATCCTGATTCCGATGCTGGCGCATTTCTCCGAACTGCGCCAGACGCTGCAACGCATCGACGAAGCCAAGGCTTCCTTGCGCCGCGATGGCCTGAAGTTCGACGAGGGCGTCCCGGTCGGTGGCATGATCGAAGTGCCGGCGGCAGCGCTGGCTTCCACGTTCTTTGCCGAACAGCTCGATTTCCTGTCCATCGGCACCAACGACCTGATCCAGTACACCCTGGCGATCGACCGCGCCGATGACAGCGTGGCGCACCTGTACGACCCCCTGCACCCGGCGGTGCTGGGCCTGATCCAGCAGACCATCCGCGCCGGCGCCAAGGCCGGCAAGCCGGTGTCGGTGTGCGGCGAGATGGCGGGCGACCCGCTGCTCACGCGCCTGCTGCTGGGACTGGGCCTGCGCACGTTCTCGATGCACCCGGCGAGCCTCCTGCAAGTCAAGCAGCAGGTGTTGAAGTCGCACATCGAGGAGATCACGACGGCGGCGCAACGTTTGCTGAAGAACGTCGATCCGGAACGGACGACTGCACTGCTCAACCGCCTGAACGGCTGAGGCGCCACGGTCAGCCGGCGAAGGCTTCGCCGATCCGGGCAAGCTCCGTCTTGTCGCGGCGCAGCCGCTCGATCTGCTGCTTGAGCTGGGTCATCCGGGTGTGCAGCGTACCCATGTTCTCGAGAATGCGTTGCAGGCTGGCGAGTCGCGTGTCGAGGTAGTGCTTGTGCTCGCGGATACGCGTCATGATGGGATCCAGCGCGATGCGCAACCAGCGTTCGGCTTCCATGCGTGCCAGATTGAAGGTCTTGCGTGCCTCCTCGGCGAGCCCGGCATAGAAACGGCGAATCATGAAGCGTTTCTCCAGCAGCAGGTTGGCGGGATCGTGGCAGAACGCCTCGGTTTCCGCCATCAGGGTTTCGAGGCGGTTGCGGTAGGCTCCCAGGTCGAGCCGCGGCACCTGCATCTTCGGCAGACGGTGCTGGCGGTGAAAGCGCGCATAAGCCTGCTCGAGCACCCCCAGCATGTTGTCGGCCAGTCCGCTGGCATGCTGGAAACGTGCGCCCATGTCCTCGCTCAGCCTGCGGATGCCGTGGGTCAGGCCATGCGTCGTCCAGCTGTCCTCCATCCGTGCTCGCCCGGACTTGAGTATGCCATCCAGCGTTTCTTCCGAGAGCAGTTCGAGCAGATCCTTGCCACGCGCCTGCAGGGTCCTGCGCGTCGCGCGGAACTGTTCGGCCGTGGCGTCATACGCTTCCTTTTCCTGTTGCAGGACGGCGCGCGTCTGCTCGATGAGTTCGCGGTTCTTGCCGGACAGCTGGGTCAATTGAATCAGCTCGTCGCTGGTGCGCTTCAGACGTGCCGAAAGTTCGACCCGGCTTTCATCGAGCATGGCGTTGACCTCACGCCCCACCGCATGAAAGAGCATGTCGCGCCGCGCGGGAACGATCTGGTGTGCCAGAAGGTATTCCAGGGCGTCGATGCCGGAACGCAGGCGAAGTTCATCGTCACCGCGGATCTTCGCCGCCAGGGCCTTCTGCGCCGACACCGTGAACACGCTCGCTCGCGGCAGCTTGAGCACGCGTGCGGTCTCCTCCGCCTGTCGCTCGATGGTAGCTCGCACCTCAGTGTCGTTCTTGAGCTCGTCCCAGAGCATATCGATCTTGTTGAGCACCGCAACATGGTAATTGGCATGTCGATGCACGTGCTTCTGCCAGATTTCGAGGTCGGAACGCGTCACCCCGCTGTCGGTGGCCAGAAGGAACATCACGGCATGCGCGCTGGGGATCACCGACAGCGTCAGTTCTGGCTCGGTCCCGAGCGCGTTGAGGCCGGGTGTGTCAAGTATGGTCAAACCGGCCTGCAGCAGCGGATGGGGGTAATTCACCATGGCGTAGCGCCAGGCCGGCACCTCCACGGTGCCATCGGGCCGCAGGGCGTGGCGCACGCTGTCGTCCTCACCGTGCCACAGGCCGAGCTCGATGGCGTCGACTACCGCCATGGGCCGCGTTTCGGCGAGCTTCTTCAGGCTTTCCTGCAACTGGTGCGGGTCATCGGCATCGAGCGGCACGCGGCACCACTCGATCGGCATGCGTTTCAGCCGCGCCAGCGACTCCTCGCGGCGGCGCGTGTCGATCGGCAACAGGCACAGGCTGGGCGGCTCGTCCGGGTTGTACAACAGTTCGGTCGGGCACATCGTGGTGCGCCCGACATCGGAGGGCAGCAGGCGCTGGCCGTGGTCGGCAAAGAACAGGGCGTTGATGAGCTCGGTCTTGCCACGCGAGAACTCGGCGACAAAGGCCACGACCAGGCGGTCCTGGCGCAGCGTGGCCGCCGTGTCCGCCAGGCGCAGCGTGCGCTCCGCGTCAATACCGTGCTGGCGATCGAGCCAGTCGGCATACTCGGTGATCGCCGTCGCCAGCCGCAGACGACGCTCGCTGTAATCCGCGACTTCCTGTTCCAGGTGGATGCTCATGGTTTGCTGTCTTGTTGGATTCTTGACCAGGGCGCCGCAACGCCGCAGACGGCGACCGTCTTCTGTCGCGATGTCTCTCCCCGCACCAGGCGCAGCGCCGATCTCGGCACACCCAGTGACGCCGCCAGCCAGGCCAGCAGCTGCATATTCGCCTTGTTATCGACCGGCGGTGCGGAAAGCTTTAATTTGAGACGGTCGCCATGCACGCCAGCCACGGCAGTGATCCGCGCCCCCGGCTGCACATGCAGGTCGAGCAGCCAGGCATCGCCGTCGCGGCGAACCCAGACGGGGGGTTCCTGCTCAGAGCGCACCAAGCAAGGCACGCTCCAGGCCAAGCACCGGCACCATCAGCACGAGCTGGCACAGGATGAACAGCACCAAGGGAGTAAGGTCGATGTTGGCGACCATCGGGACGACACGGCGCAAGGGCCGCAGGAAAGGCTCGGACAACTCGTACACGACCGGCATCAAGGGCGAACTGGTGTTGACCCACGACAGCACCGCGCGCACCAGGGTGAGACCGATGACGAGATAGACCGTCAGGCTCAACAAGCGCACCGCCGCAAGTCCGAGGATCACCGGCCATACACGCGTGCCGGCGAGTGCGAAGGGAAAACCGTCCAGCCAGTAGCTGGCAGCGACGACGATGAACTCGACGGAAAGCGCCAGCGCCAGGCAGGCCAAGTCCAGTCCGAACAGCCCGGGCACGACCCGCCGCAGCGGCTTCACCGCAAAATCTGTCAGCGCGACGACAAACTGCGCAAAGGGATTGCGGAACGGCACCCGGAACAGCTGCATCATGAAACGCAGCATCACCGCGATGACAAACAGGTTGCCAAGCGTCTGGATGAGGAATTTCAGTGCGGTCTCGATCATGCAAGGCGCCCCAGTTCATCGCCCAGTTCGGCGCTACGCCGGCTGGCCGCCTCCACCGCCTGGCCGATCGCCAGCCTGACGGCTGCCGCATCGAGGCCAGCGATACCGCGCTCGGTGGTGCCGCCCTTGGACGTGACGCGCTGGCGCAGCGTACCGGGATCCTCACGCGATTCGAGTGCCAGCTTGGAGGCACCGAAGAAGGTCTGCAGCGCCAGCTGACGGGCCGTCGCCGGGGCCAGCCCCTGCGCCATCGCGGCTGCTTCCAGCGACTCGATGAAGTAAAAGACATAAGCGGGACCGCTGCCTGACACCGCGGTCACCGCATCGAGCTGCGTCTCGTCGTCCACCCAAACCACGCCGCCGACCGCGCGCAGCACGGTCTCGGCCTGCGAGCGCGCATCGGCGCCGACCTCCGGCGCCGCGTACAGCCCGGCAATACCGGCCTGCACCAACGCCGGCGTGTTCGGCATGGCGCGCACGATGCGCGCGTGTCCCCCCAGCCAGCGCGACAGATCGGCCACCCGCACCCCGGCAGCGATCGACAGCACCAGCTGCCCCGCCAGCCGCGTCGACAGCGCCGCCGCCACCTCGGGCAGCGTCTGCGGCTTGACGGCCAGCACCACCAGCGGGTGCAGGCGTGCCTGCGCGAGATCGGCATGGCTCACCACACCGAAGCGGGCAGACAGCTGCGCCCGGGCCTCGGCATTGATTTCGACCACCTCGATGTCGGTCGGCGTCGTACCGCTCGCCACCAATCCGCCGATGATGGCGGCGGCCATGTTGCCGCCGCCGATGAAGCTCACTTTATGCATGGGTGTAATTCCTTTCGCCGAACAATGCGGTACCGACCCGCACGATGGTTGCGCCTTCCAGGATGGCCGACTCCAGGTCCGCCGACATGCCCATCGACAGGGTATCGAGAGCGTGGCCCCGCGAATTGAGATCGTCGAACAGCTCGCGCACTTGGCGGAACGCCGCCCGTTGCGCGGCAGGATCCGGCGTCGGCGCCGGAATCGCCATCAGGCCACGCAACCGCAGCCCGCGCAGCATCGCCACGACATCGGCGAGCGCAGGCAGATCGGGCGGCGCAACCCCGCCCTTGCTCGCCTCGCCGCTGACGTTGACCTCGATGCACACCTGCAGGGGCGCGAGTCCGGACGGACGCTGCGCCGACAGGCGCTCAGCGACCCTGAGGCGGTCGACGCTGTGCGCCCAGGCAAAGTTTTCCGCGATCGGCCGCGTCTTGTTGCTCTGAATCGGGCCGATGAAATGCCACGTCAGCGGCAGGTCGGCGAGTGCCGTCATCTTTTCCAGGCTCTCCTGCAGATAGTTTTCACCAAATGCGCGCTGTCCGGCCGCCGCCAGCGCCCGCACCGCGCCCGCGTCGAAGGTCTTGCTCACCGCCAGCAACTGCACGCTGTCCGGGTCCCGCCCGGCCTCGCCACAGGCGGACACGATACGCGCCCGCACCGCACACAGACGCGCCCCGCACAGCGCCGCTGCAGACTCAAGTTTGCGGGCGCTCTCGCCGTTATCCATATTGTTTATTATCCGCCAAAACCCCACCCACATAGAACGAGGCACCGTGGACATTTCCGAACTGCTCGCATTCTCCGTCAAGAACAAGGCGTCCGACCTGCACCTGTCGTCGAGCCTGCCGCCGATGATCCGCGTCAACGGCGACATCCGCCGCATCAACCTGCCGCCGATGGAGCACAAGGACGTGCACCGCATGGTGTACGACATCATGAACGACAGTCAGCGCAAGGTGTACGAGGAAACGCTGGAGATCGACTTCTCGTTCGAGATCCCCTCGCTGGCGCGCTTCCGCGTCAACGCGTTCAACCAGCAGTATGGCGCGGGCGCAGTGTTCCGTACCATTCCCTCCAAGGTGTTGACACTCGAGGAGCTCAACTGCCCCGCCATCTTCAAGGAAATCTCCGACCAGCCGCGCGGCATCGTGCTCGTCACCGGCCCGACCGGCTCCGGCAAGTCGACCACGCTGGCAGCGATGATGGACTACATCAACGAGAACCAGTACTCGCACATTCTCACCGTCGAGGACCCGATCGAATTCGTGCACCAGTCGAAGAAGTGCCTGATCAACCAGCGCGAGGTCGGCCCGCACACGCTGTCGTTCAACAACGCCCTGCGCTCCGCGCTGCGGGAAGACCCGGACGTAATCCTGGTGGGCGAACTGCGCGACCTCGAAACGATCCGCCTGGCGCTGACCGCGGCCGAGACCGGCCACCTGGTGTTCGGCACGCTGCACACCTCGTCCGCGGCCAAGACCATCGACCGCGTGGTCGACGTCTTCCCCGCCGCCGAGAAGGAAATGGTGCGCTCGATGTTGTCGGAATCGCTGCGCGCCGTCATCTCGCAGACGCTGCTGAAGACCAAGGACGGCACCGGCCGCGTCGCCGCGCACGAGATCATGATCGGCACCCCGGCGATCCGCAACCTGATCCGCGAGAACAAGGTCGCGCAGATGTATTCCGCGATCCAGACCGGCGGCAACCTCGGCATGCAGACGCTCGATCAGAACCTGCAGGATCTGGTGCGCCGCAACATCATCGCCCCCGGAATCGCGCGCGCCGCCGCCCAGAACAAGGATGCCTTC
>JANJWS010000016.1 GCA_024709425.1 Thiobacillus sp. | reverse complement strand
TGGCGCCCCGAAGACGAATCGAACGTCCGACCTACCCCTTAGGAGGGGGTTGCTCTATCCACTGAGCTACCGGGGCGTGGCGCGCATTCTACCGAATCGCGCGCGAATCGCCGAACGCCTTTGGGCTCAGCGCGCGCCCTGACGTTCGCGCAGCGCCTTGCCGCCCCAGATCCACACGTACTGCACGCCCGACGCGGCGGCGATGGCAAACACGGCGGCGAAGATCGCCGGCAGCCAGTCGCCCGCGTCAACCACGCCGGCGAGGCCCGCGAGCACCAGCGCGAGCAGGGTGAATTCCGCCGCCATGTGCGTCTTGCCGAGCCAGGTGGGATGGATGTCGAGATGGCCGGCGAGGCCGCGGTAACTCAGCGCACCCAGCACGATAACGCTGTCGCGCAGCAGGATCGCCGCGGTCACCCACAATGGAATCGCACCCGCGTAGGTCAGCATGACCAGCGTGACGATGCCGAGCGCCTTGTCGGCGATGGTGTCGAGCGCAGCGCCGAGCGGGGTCATCTGATTCAGCCAGCGCGCCAGAAAACCGTCGATGCCGTCCGACACCGCGGCGGCAAGGAACAACCAGCACGCGACCACCCAGTTCTGCTGCACGATCAGCCAGGCGACGACCGGCACCGCGCCGATGCGCAGCATCGTAATGACGTTGGGCAGGTTGAACACGCGCGCGCTCATGTGCGAAGCCTACTCAAGGCAACGGCTGTCTGGCAAGTTCGTCCCACAGTTTTTCCAGGCGCTTCACCGACACCGGATAGGGCGTCTTCAGCTCCTGCGCGAACAGGGAAATGCGCAGTTCTTCCAGATGCCAGCGGAATTCCGCCAGCGCCATGGGCACTTCGCCCTTCACTTGCGCGCGCCGCGCGTGATACTTGTTCTGCAGCGTGAGAACCCCGGCCATGCCCCGCGCGTCGCGCTGCTCGGCTGCCGGGAGTTTTTCCAGCCGTTTCAGGATTCCGCGCAGATAGCGCGGCACGTCCTTCAGGTGCGCCCACGGCGTGGCGGTAACGAAATCCGGTGGCACCAGCGCAGCAAGATGCGCGGTCTCATCGCGCATCGCCGCGGTGAACTGCGGCTTCGCATTGAGTCGCGCCGACACCTGCGCATGAAGGTCGAGAATTTCCGCGGCATCGCGCAGCAGCGCCTGCTTCACGACGGCGATGCGCGGCTTGGCGCGTTCCTTCTGTTTGTCGAATTCCTTCGCGCTGCGCGGGGTATCGTCGTCGCCCAGCAGCGCGCGCGTGGCGATGGCGTCGAGCAGTTCCGCGCGCAGCCGATCGGCACTGCCGAATGGACGGTATTTCAGCGCCAGCGCCGTCTCCCGCGACAGATCCTTGTCGAGCTGTTTAAATTGTGCACCGAGCGTCAGCCGCAGCAGGCGCACAACGCCGCGCCGCGTCTCGACCTCGGCGACGTCGGCCGCATCGAGCAGACGCAGATCGACCGCTTCGCCGGTGTCGACCAGCGCCGGGTAGCCGGTCAGTTCGCGGCCACCACGCTTGAATTTCATCTGCACCGGCAGGTCGCCGAAATTCCACTCGGTGAGTCCGGTGCGCTCGAACGGATTGTCCTCCGCGCCGCCACCGTAGGTGATGCGCGCCGCACCGCCCATCTGCCCACGCAATTCAGCGAGATCACGGCCGCCGGCGAGCTCCTGTCCGCTGTCGTCGATGATGCTAAAGTTCATCCTGAGGTGTGCCGGTAGTTCGCCCTTCCAGTCGTCAGGATGGATGTCGGCGCCGGTCCTGCCGCGAACGAAGACGGCCAGCGCGTCGGTGAGCATCGCCTCGCCCGGTTTTGCTACCGTCAGGAATGCCGTCACGGTGTCGGGCAGCGGGATGAGCGGGCGGCGCTTGTCCTTGGGCAGGAACTTCAACAGCGCCGTGAGCTTCTCGCGGATGAGGCCGGGCACCAGCCAGTCGGTCTGCGGCGGGTCGATACGGTTGAGCAGGTACAGCGGCAGGTGCAGCGTCACGCCGTCGAGCACGTGCCCCGGCTCGAAGCGGTATTTGAGTTTGCAGGCGACGCCATCGACGGTCATGGTCTCGGGGAACAGCGTGTGGTCGGTACCGAGGCCTTCGCCCAGGATGTCCTCGCGCCGGAGAAAGAGTATTTCCGGATCGGCCGCTTCGGCCTCGCGGCGCCACTGCTCGAACGCCGCGCCATTGTGCAGGCCGGCAGGAATGCGCGCGTCGAACACGCGGAAGATGCGTTCCTCGTCCAACCACACGCCGGACTTGCGCGCCTTGTGCTCCAGGTCCTCGATCTCCTTGATCAGCGTGCGGTTGTGCGCATGCCACTTCGCCTGGGTGTCGTAGTCGCCCGCCACCAGCGCGCCGCGGATGAAGAGTTCGCGCGAGAGCTCGGGGTCGATCGGTCCGTAATGGATCTTGCGCCGCGGCACCAGGGTGATGCCATACAGGCTCACGCGCTCGAACGCGACAACGCGCGCACCGTCCTTCTCCCAATGCGGTTCCAGGTACATGCGCGTGAGCAGATGGTGCCCCGCCGCCTCGATCCACTCGGGCCGCACCTCGGCCACGGTGCGCGCGAGCAGCCGGCCCGTATCCGTCAGCTCGGCGGCGACGATCCACTTCGGGCCCTTCTTCGCCAGTGCCGAGCCGGGATGGATGGAGAGCTTGATGCCGCGCGCGCCCTGATAGTTGCCCTCATTGGATCGGTTTGGGCCCAGCTTTTGCTCCCTCTCCCTCGGGGAGAGGGTTGGGGTGAGCGAGCGGAAACCGATGTTACCCAGCAGCCCCGTCAGCAGTGCCTGATGGATCGCGTCGTAGCCCGCGTCCTTCTCGTTCTCGCGCAGTCCCAGTTCGCCGATCTGGGCGTGAAGCTGGCCATGGATGTCGCGCCATTCACGCATGCGGCGCGGCGACAGGAAATGGTCCTGCAGCAGGCTCTGCAACTGGCGGTTGGTCTTCTTGTGCTTCAACTGCTCGTCGTACCACTTCCACAGCTTCAGCCAGCCCATGAAGTCGGAACGCTCGTCCGCGAAGATGCGGTGCTTTTCGTCGGCGGCCTGCGCGCGCTCCATCGGGCGGTCGCGCGGATCCTGCACCGACAGCGCGCTGGCGATGACCAGCATCTCGCGCACGCAGCGCTGCTGCTCGGCCGCCAACAACATGCGAGCGATGCGCGGGTCGAGCGGCAATTTGCCGAGCTGCCTGCCGATCTTCGTCAGCTGCCCCTGCTCGTCGAGTGCGTGCAGCTCGGCGAGCAACTGGTAGCCGTCGGTGACGAGGCGATTGCTCGGCGGGTCGATGAACGGAAATCCAACGACATCACCCAGGTTCAGCGATTTCATTCTGAGGATGACACCGGCGAGCGAGGAGCGCAGCAGCTCCGGATCGGTGAAGCGCGGCCGGTTGGCGAAATCGGCCTCGTCATAGAGGCGGATGCAGACGCCATCGGCCACCCGCCCGCAGCGCCCGGCGCGCTGGTTGGCCGACGCCTGGGACACCTTCTCGATCAGCAGCTGCTCGACCTTGTTGCGCGCCGAGTAGCGCTTCACCCGCGCGGTGCCGGGGTCGATCACGTAGCGGATGCCGGGTACGGTGAGCGAGGTCTCGGCG
>JANJWS010000007.1 GCA_024709425.1 Thiobacillus sp. | reverse complement strand
CGCGCCAGGCGCGACTGCGCCAGGCCGATGCGCTGCGCGATGCGGGCGATGTCGAAGTCGACCTCGGGGTCGGCGAGCAGCCTGTTGAGCAGCTCGGTGCCGCGCTCCAGCCAGCGCCCGTTGGCCGACAGGCGGCGGCGGGCGTCGAGGATGCGGAACTCGGAGCCGGAGGCGATCGCCTCCTCGAAGTGCCAGGTGAGGTCGTTGAGCTTGGAGAGCAGGTGGCCGAGCGACTCGGCGGTGATGCCGCCCACCGCCTGCAGGCCGGCGAGCTGGGCGGTGAGGAAGCCGAGCTCGGCGTCCTCCTCCTCCCCGAAGCGCAGCAGCATGGCGATCGCCGCCACCGCGTTGCGGCCGTGGTCGGAGAGCGCGTAGTGGCCGTCCTCGCCGATCGCGAGCAGGCCGTTGTCGCGCAGGCGCTTCAGCACCGTCTCGAGCTTGACCGCGTCGAGATAGGTGAAGCGCGTGCGCAGCGCCTCGGGCGCCCAGCGCGGCGCGTCGGCCTCGCGGCCGATCTCGCGCAGCACCAGCAGGCGCATCAGCACCTCGGCCTCGGTGCCGCGGAACAGCGTGATGAAGGCGTCGAGCAGCGGGCGCGCGGCGTTCAGCGCCGCGAGCTCGGGCACTTCGTCGGCGTCCACGCCCGCGGCGAGGAAGTCGGAGAGGAAGGGATCAGTCATCGATCATCGGGTCTTGCAGGCGCCGATCGGCAGTTTCGCGGACGAGCCCGCTCCCACAAGGCCGCAGCGATTGCCGTGGGAGTGGGCTTGCCCGCGAACGTGGGCTCAATGCCGGTCGGTAGCGAGCTAGCTCAGACACCCTGCTTGAGGCTGGCGCCGATGAAGTCGTCGAGGTCGCCGTCGAGAACGGCCTGGGTGTTGCCGACCTCGTAGTTGGTGCGCAGGTCCTTGATGCGCGACTGGTCGAGCACGTAGGAGCGGATCTGGTGGCCCCAGCCGACGTCCGACTTGCCGGCCTCGAGCTTGTCCTGTTCGGCCTGGCGCTTGCGGAGTTCGGCTTCGTAGAGCTTCGATTTGAGCATCGACATTGCCTCCGCCTTGTTCTTGTGCTGCGAGCGGTCGTTCTGGCACTGCACGACGATGCCCGACGGCAGGTGGGTGATGCGCACCGCGGAGTCGGTCTTGTTGATGTGCTGGCCGCCGGCGCCGGACGCGCGGTAGGTGTCGATCCTGAGGTCGGCAGGGTTGATGTCGACTTCGATGGAGTCGTCGACTTCGGGATAGACGAACACGCTGGCGAAACTGGTGTGGCGGCCGCCCGACGAGTCGAACGGCGACTTGCGTACCAGGCGGTGCACGCCGGTTTCGGTGCGGAGATACCCGTAGGCGTAGTCGCCCTCGATCTTGATGCTGGCGGACTTGATGCCGGCGACGTCGCCTTCGGATTCCTCCAGCAGCTCGGCCTTGAAGCCCTTGCGCTCGGCGTATTTCAGGTACTGCCGCAGCAGCATGGACGCCCAGTCGCAGGCCTCGGTGCCGCCGGCGCCGGCCTGGATGTCGAGGAAACAGTTCGAGGGGTCGGCCGGGTTGCTGAACATGCGGCGGAACTCAAGCTGGGTGACCTCGTTCTCGATGCCTTCGAGGTCGTCGCGCACCGCGGCGAGCGTATCGTCGTCGTTTTCGGCACGTGCCATCTCGAACAGGTCGCCGGCGTCCTTGAGGCCGGCGGCGACGCGGTCGAGTACCAGCACGACATCTTCCAGCGCCTTGCGCTCGCGGCCCAGTTCCTGGGCGCGGGCGGCGTCGTTCCAGAAGTCGGGGGCCTCGGCGAGGCGGCTTACTTCTTCCAGGCGGTCCTTCTTGCCAGCGTAGTCAAAGAAACCCCCTGAGCTGGCCTGCACGCTCGCCGAGGTCGGCGATTTTCGATTCGATCTGGTTGAGGCTTTCGGCTTCCATGGCTGTGCTCGATTGCTAGGCGGAAAAACCGCGCATTATAGCCCAGGCAGCGAGCAGTCCCAGTCCCACCGCGCCCATGCCGGGGATCGCGTGGCGCGCCATGTGCCAACCGCCCAGGGTCAGTGTCAGCATGGACTTGAAGACGAGATTGGCGAGGGTGGCCAGCACGATGACATTCACCACCCCGGCCACCGGCAGCCTGTCCAGATTATGCAGGCGCAGGCTCGACAGGGTGATGGCGTCGACATCGGTGAGTCCCGAAACGAGCGCGACCCCGTACAAGCCGCGCCGGCCCAGCCAGTCCGACAGCCACGCGGCAGCCAGCAGCACCACGGCATACATGATGCCGAAGCCGATCGCGGTGCGAAGCTCGGTGGGGTTGCCCATCGCCAGCGGGGGCAGGGTGCCTTGCGGTTGCAGCCGGCGCACGCCGTAGGCTGCACCGATCGCGCCGGTGAAGAGGCCGCCGGCAAGCACCGGCACAAGCTGTGACAGCACGCCGGGGGCGACTGCGGCCGCCAGCACGCCCAGGCGAACCAGCACGACGAGGTTGGCGAGCACGATGACGATCACCGCAATCGGCATCATGGCGTCGTTGCCGCGCGCATGGCGGCTGAACGAGAGGGTGGTGGCGGTGGACGACACCAGGCCACCCAGGAGGCCGAGCACCACCGCCCCGCGCCGCTGGCCGACGATGCGCAGTGCCGCGTAACCGGCAAGGCCCACTCCGGCAATCAGCACTACCATCCACCAGATCTGATAGGGGTTCAGCGCGCCGTGAGGTCCGTAGTCGCGGTTCGGCAGGAGCGGCAGGATGATGAGCGAAAGCACCGCGAACTGCAGCACCGAAAGCAGGTCGCGGCGGCTCATGTGCTCGCTCAGCCCGCGCAGTTCGGGTTTGAAATAGAGCAATATCGTCGCGCCGATTCCCAGCATCACCGCAAGCTGGATCTCGTCGTGCCACACCAGCACGCCCAGGCCATAGCACAGCATCAGTGCGGCCACGGTCGTCGTCCCGGGGTCACCGTCCGGCTGGGCCGGCGAACGCAGGTAGGCCGCGATCATCATGCCGCCGACCAGCAGCAGGCCTACCGCGATCAGCCATCGCTCGTCCAGGGCCGCCGCGAGGTGCGCGGCCAGCGTGCCGAGCAGCGCCGTGAGCGCGAAGGTGCGCAGGCCGGCCTTGGCAGCGGGATTGCGTTCGCGCTCGAGCCCCATCAGCAGGCCGATCGCGAGGGCGACCACGTAGCGGGGCAGTTCGGCGAGTTGGGGGGGGAGCCAGGCTGCCGGGTTTTCCATCATGAAATCGAGGTTCCGGAGAGTTGATTGGGGGGCGTGATGGCGATTTTGTGCGGGTTACCACGAAATATCCAATGGCTATACTGCATCTAACTACTAGTTTGGAAATAGCTATCGATGCAACTTGCCCTGCTCGCCTTGACGCGGATACAAACCGGAAGGGACGTGGAGCGTTGACTTGACTGCTGTCGCACGATGCGCCGAAGCGGGCGCTCGACAGGATAAGGAAAATGATGGACAGGAACCGCCGCCGCCTGCTTGTTGCTACCGCGCTGGGGCCTCTGCTGTTGGTCGGGGCGTGTGGTGGTCCGCCGGCACTGACACGGGTGGGCTGCGTGGTATGGATCGGCTATGAACCCCTGTTCCTTGCCCGCGAGTTGGGCATGTACGACCCCACACGACTGCGATTGGTGGAGATGCCTTCCAATACCACCAACCTCATGCTGCTCGCTGCCGGTGACGTCGAGGCGGCGACACTGACCCTTGACGACTGCCTGCTGGCCCGCGAAGGGGGGGTCGATCTGCGTGTCATTCTCGTGTGTGATTACTCGGATGGAGGGGACGTCGTGATGGCGCGTCCGGAACTCGCGCGGCTGGAGGATCTCAAGAGCAAGCGCGTTGGTGTCGAGGAGACGGCCGCCAGTGCATTGATGCTGGCGAAGCTGCTCGAACATGCGAACCTGCGGCCGCAGGATATCGAAAAGGTCATGTTGACGAGCGGACACCAGGTCGACGCCTACCGCGACGGCGAAGTCGATGCGGTGGTGAGCTGGGAGCCCTTCGCAACGCAGCTTGAAGCACAGGGGGCACGGCGGCTCTTCGACAGCCGGGCGGTTCCCGGGCTGATCGTCGATGTGCTCGCGGTGCGTGCCGATGCGCTGGAACGCGCCCCGGACAATCTCCATGAGCTGGTGGCCGGGTATTTCCGGGCCCTCGACCATCTGCATGGCGCCCCGGATGATGCCATACACCGCATGGCGCCACGGTTGGGGCTCGACCAGCAGGCGCTTCGTTCGGCATTGCGGGGCATGCGAACCCTGGGGCTGGCCGACAATCGCGCCTGGCTCGATGGCGCTCGACCTGGTCTGCTCGCGGTGGTCGATACGCTGTCAGCGGCCCTGGAAGCACAAGGTCTGCTCCAGGGTAAGGCCGACCTGCATCTGCTGGCCGATTCGCGTTTCCTGCCTGGAGCAGGATGATGCGGCGGCTTCCCCTGCGCCTTGCGCTGCCGCTGGGCATGGCTGCGGTGCTGCTGGCGGTGCTGGTCGTGTCCGTGCTGAACGCCCTGGACAAGCGCCTCGGACAGCTCGACGAGCAGGCAAGGCGCGATCTTCTGGTCCACAGCACCCGTATCGCACGCATGGCCGGCCAGGGCTGGGAGGCCAGCCCTGGCCTGGTCGAGGCCGAACTGGCACAGGTGGCGACCGATCCGCGCACCGAAATCGTGATGCTGCTTGACGATGCGGGGCGGGTGCTGGCGGCCCACCAGGCCGCATGGCGTGGCCGGCGGGCCGACGAGGTCGTTCCCGGGTTCGACAGGCAACGTTTCGCGGCGGCAAAGGCGGCACGGCTGCCAATTTTTTATGCCGTCACGGCGGACGGCCATCGCACGGCCGTGATGCAATCCTTCGCGCTCACAGGCGACCCACAACGCGTGCGCAGCCTGCGTCAGGGTGTGGTGTTTGTCGGCTTCGATCTTGCGCGTGAGCGTCAACTCATGCGCATGTTCGTGTTCAAGGCGCGCGCCCCCGACATCGCCGCGACCCTGTTCCTGATCGTTGCCCTGGGATGGTTGCTGCAACGCCAGGTCGCGGTTCCCCTGGGACGGCTGGCTGCGGCTGTGGAGGCGATGCGCGCGGGGCGGCTGGATGTCGCCGTGCCCGAGACCGGCGCGAATGAAATCGTGGGACTGGCCGAAAATTTCAACGCCATGGTGCGTGCCGTGCAGGAGGCGCAAGCGGAACTCACGAACAGCGAGGAGCGCCTGGCGATCACGCTGAATTCGATTGGCGATGCCATTCTTGCGACCGATGTCGACAGCCGGGTCGTGCTGATGAACCCGGTTGCGGAGGCCTTGACGGGCTGGGCACGCGGCGATGCGCAAGGAAAGCCGGTGCGGGAGGTGTTCGTCCTAGCGACGTCCGATCAGACGGTGGAAGCGCTGCTGCCAAGGGTGCTGCGCGAAAGGCAGGCCAGCAAGCTTACCGGCGAGACGGTGCTCCGCGCACGCGATGGCACGTTACACCATATCGCTGACAGCGCCGCGCCCATCCTCAATGCCCAGGGTGAAGTCTGCGGCGCCGTGCTGGTGTTCCGGGACGTGTCAGTGGAACACCGGTTGCGCGAGGAACTGGCGAACAGCGAACTGCATTTCCGGACCCTGGCCAACAACGGGCAGGCGTTAATCTGGACCTCCGGCCTTGACATGGGCTGTGATTATTTCAACGAGCCCTGGCTGCGCTTCACCGGCCGCACCCTGGACCAGGAACTGGGCAACGGCTGGGCCGAAGGCGTGCATCCGGAAGACTTCGACCGCTGCCTGGAAATCTATCGCGATGCCTTCGCGCGGCGCGAACCGTTTTCGATGGAGTACCGGTTGCGTCATGCCAGCGGGGAGTACCGATGGATCATCGACCAGGGCAGCCCGCGCCATGACACCCAGGGTAATTTTCTTGGCTACATCGGGCATTGCATGGATGTGACCGAGGCCAAGCGCGCCGAGAGCGAGATCGAGCGCCTCGCTTACCATGATGCGCTGACCGGCCTGCCCAACCGCGCGCTGTTCCTGGACCGTCTGAGTCAGGCCCTGGCTGCCTCGCGGCGTAACCGGCGTTGCGGTGCGGTGCTGTTCGTCGATCTCGATCAGTTCAAGCGCATCAATGACGTCCACGGTCACGCCACGGGCGACGCGGTGCTGCGCGAGGTCGCGCGGCGGCTGCAACTTTTTCTGCGGCAGGAAGACACCGTGGCCCGCCTGGGAGGCGACGAATTTGTGATTCTGCTTCCCGAACTCGCGATCCGTCTGGACGACGCCGGGGCGATGGTCCTGCCCGTGGCGGAAAAACTGCGCGCCGCCATGGAAAACCCCGTGGTCGTCGACGGCCATGAGTTCGTCACCGGTGCGAGTATCGGCATTACCCTGTTCCCGAAGGATGCCGAGGGGGTGGACGATCTCATGCGCGAGGCCGACACGGCGATGTATCGCGCCAAGGAGCGCGGGCGCAATGCAATCGTGTATTTCGAGCCTGCGATGCAGGAAGCCGTGTCGGAACGGTATGCCCTCGATAGCGAATTGCGTGAGGCGGTGCGCGCTCGGCAGTTTGCGCTTTACCTGCAATCGCAGGTCGATGAGACAGGTCACGTGGTCGGCGCCGAGGCGCTGGTGCTCTGGCGGCACCCTGTGCGCGGCTTGGTGATGCCGGCAAGCTTCATACCACTGGCGGAGGAAAGCGGCCTCATTGTTCCCATCGGAGAATGGGTGCTCCACGAAGCCTGCGCCCTCATCGCGCGGCTGGATGGCGAGGGGCGCGGGCTGCGCGTCGCCGTGAACGTCAGTCCCAGGCAGTTCCGGCAGGACGACTTCGTGCGGCGTGTGCGCGAGATTCTCGCTGCCACCGGGGCCGACCCGACCTATCTCACCCTGGAAATTACCGAGAATCTACTGATCGAGCACGCCTCGGTTTCGGTGGCGCGCATGACCGAGCTCGCGGCGCTCGGCCTGCGCTTTGCTATCGATGATTTTGGCACCGGCTATTCCTCGCTGATGTATCTGAAGCGCCTGCCCCTGCATGAACTGAAGATCGACAAGAGCTTTGTGCAGGATGTGCCGCACGATCCCAACGATGCCGCCCTCGTCGAGACCATCCTGTCGATGGCTCACCACCTGCATTTCGAGGTGGTGGCCGAAGGGGTGGAGAACGATGCCCAGTTCGCCTTTCTGCGCCGGCAGGGCTGCGAACGCTTCCAGGGTTATCACTTCCAGCGGCCGCAGAGCGTCGAGGCGTGGATGGCGCAACGCGGGTCCCCACCGCAACGCTGAGGCTTTAGCAACTCGTCCCCGGCGGGGCGTCGGACGTGAACTCGATCACCGCATCCGGTGGGCGCCGCGGCGGCGCGGGCAGTTCCCGATCCGGGTAGCCCAGGCGCAGCAGCATCTGCGGGTAGCCCGTTTGCCCGGCCAGCTGCAGCAGTCGCATGCGCAATACCGAGATCTCGATCGGCTGATTCAGGAAGGACGCTTGCAGATCATGCTGGCAAGCTGTCAACAAGGTTCGCTGCAGCGCCTGGCCGGCCTCGACGTGGCTCGCCAGATCGTCGCCGCGCGTGCCCAGCACCGCGAGCACCGGAGACGCATCGGCGAGCTGCACATCGCGGGCGGCGACGCCGTGGCCCATGTCGAAGGTGCGGATCACCGCCTGCGCGAGGGGAACCGCCAGGTCTGGCAGGGTCAGGCCGTCGCCACTGCGGCGTGGATGCATCCAGGCCGCCAGCTCACGGCGCCAAACCGGATCGGCCCATTGGGTGTCGTCTCCTTCGGCGATCAGTTCCGCGGCCTGGCGACGCTGGCTGTCACCCTGCAGGACGTGGAACCAGGCCCCCTCGCTGTTTGCCGCAGCGGCCAACGCTTCGAGCGTCGCGCCCGCAATCGGGCGCTCGGCGAACGTCCGGCGATAGGTGCGGCGTCGCGGGATGGCTTCGTAGAGATGTCCAAGCACAAACTCGGGGGCGGCATCCGCAAGCAGCTCCAGGCGTGCGACACAGTCTGGGTCGCTGCTCCCCGTGGGCCCGTACACCCGGGTGCCCAGCCCCGCGTGCGCCGCGGCGACGCGCATGTTGAAGAGCGCGCAGCCGCAACTCAGCGTCAGTTCGCGGTCGTCGGGGTCGTTGGCCGGCAGGGCACGGGTGCGGTCGGCGATGACGCCGATGCAGCGGCCGCGCACGCGGAAGATCCACGGCTGCGAGTTGTGGCTGGAGGGCGCCATTACCGCGGCGCCAACCAGTCGGGTCACCACTTCGCGCGTAAGCTCGGTCGCTGCGACGGGCATCGGATTCTCCGGAGCGGTTCGGACGAATCCTCAATAAAGCACAGAAATGCCGTGACCGTGAGGGCTCATCTTTGCGTGGCCGGTGTCGTGAGCCGGCCGAACCATGGCTCCACCTGTCCCGACGTCAGCCGCCGTGTTGCCAGAGCCCGCCAGGACGGCGACAGGGGCGCCAGATTTGCCAGTCCTTCGAGCGCACCGCGGTCGAGCGGCTCGACAAAAAAATAGTGCAGCACGCGCGCCAGCGGCCACGCCGGGCAGGGACGGTCGATCAGGGCGAGCGCATCGTTTGGTGCGACCTTGCCCGCCTCCAGCACGCGGTAATACCAGCCGGTGCGGCCGCTCTGCTGCACGCGCAGCGCCATGTCGGCCACGCCGAAACGCACATTGAGTTTCCAGCATGGCTGGCGTGCCTGCGAGACCTGCAGCGTGGCGCCGCCGACGCGGAATATATCGCCCACGCAGACATTCGCTTCGGTCAGCCCCAGCGTCGAGAAATTCTCGCCGAAGGCGCCAGGCTGCAGGTGTGTTGCCGAGGCCGGCGGCAGTTCCTGCCGCCAGGCGGCGTAGTGCTCGGCGGCGTAGTGATGCACGGCCTTCTCGGGGCCACCGTGATGGTGCGGGTCACCCTGCTCGTCGCCGGCCAGGCCCTGCAACCCCAGCCACAGGGGCGCCGTGGCGGGCCGTTTGTCGATCGCGCTGGGCTCGCCGTTGGGACCGAAGGCGCGGGCGCGGCCGATGCGCAACTCGCGCAGCGTGACCGCGGGCAGGGCAATCACAGGTCGAGGGCGTCCAGCCACTCGGCGAAGCAGCGGGTGCCCTGGGCTTCGAGCGCGGCGCCCAGGCGGGCGGTGTCGGCACGCAACTGCGGCACCGGGATTTTCGCCCCGGCCAGCTCATTGGCGTGGCCGATGAACCAGCGTTCCATGGTCGCGGCCGCCGCCTCCGGGTGGCACTGGAAGGCCAGCGCGGCGCGGCCCCAGGAAAACGCCTGGTGGCGGCAGATCCCGGTGGACGCCAGGAGCGTGGCGCCCTCGGGCAGGTCGAAGGTGTCGCCGTGCCAGTGCAGCATCGAGGTTTGCGCGCCGTCCAGATGCGCCACCGGCGAGGCGCGGCCGGCCTCGGTCAGCGTGAGCGGAATCCAGCCGATCTCCTTGGCCGGGCCGGGATACACCCGCGCCCCGAGTGCGCGTGCCATCAGCTGCGCGCCCAGGCAAAGGCCCAGCGTCGGCCGGTCGGCGGCGAGGCGGCGTTTGAGGAGAATCAGCTCGTCAGTGAGGAAGGGGTAGATGTCTTCCTCGTAGGCGCCGATCGGCCCGCCGAGCACCACCAGCAGATCGGGGGCGAGCGGGTCGAAGCTGGCGAGATCGTCGACCCCGGCTTCGAGATAGCGCAGCTCGAAGCCGCGGGCGGCAAGCACGGAGGCGAAACTGCCGAGGTCCTCGAAACAGACATGGCGGATGGCGACGGCGACAGGCATGGCGATTCCTTTCGAACCCGGCTGGGCGATCAATGACACAAGGTGTCATATACTACACCGTGTTTCAATCAGGAGGTCGAGCACCGCATGACGCTGCAAATCCGTCCCCTGCGCCGGCAACTGGGATTGAGCCTGCAAGCGCTGGCCGAGGCCAGCGGGCTCACCCGCAGCTATCTGTCCAAGGTCGAGCGCGGGCTGTGCGTGCCCTCCATCGCCGCCGCGCTCAACATCGCCAATGCCCTCGGCGTCGATGTCGCGCGCCTGTTCGGCGGCGGCGCCGCGCGCGCGCCGGCCGTTGTGGTGCGCCGCGATGCCCGGCTGAAATTGCCGCGCGACGACGCAGGCGGTGCCAGCCGGGTCGAGGCGCTGGCCGCCGAGGCCGGCGCCAAGCGCATGCTGCCCTTCGTCGTCGAGCCGCCGCGCGAGTTCGCTCACGGCCCGCATCTTTCCGGCCATGCCGGCGAGGAATTTCTCTTCGTGCTGAAGGGCCGGGTGGAGATCGCGTTTCCCGATCGCACCGAATCCCTGCGCGCGGGCGACGCCATCTATTTCGACGCCTGGGTGCCGCACCGCCTGCGCTCCGTCGGGCGGGTGCAGGCCTCGGCGCTGGTGGTGATCGGCGGTACGCCGGATTCCAACCACAAGAACTGATGCGTTCAACCTGTCCTTCGTGACCCGGTTGAGCGGGTGCGTATTTGTTCACCCCGGATGCTCCATGAGGTAAATGGGCAATCCGGGTTCAACGCTGCCGTCGGTGGCGCACGGAATGTGCACATCGGCTCGCCCGTCAACCACCCGCCATCACCCTGCGATCCGGTGCGATGGGGGCGGCCCGGGCGGGTGCCACCACAAACCCGCGCGGTTGATCAGAACGTGTACTTTGCCCCGACGGCAAAATTGCGCTCCGGCCCCGCATAGATACCCTGACGCAGGCTGGCGATGTAACGTTCATCGGTCACGTTCCGCAGCGCTGCAAACATGTTCAGCTTCTTGTTGACCGCATAGTCGGCGGTCAGGTCCAGCGTGGTGTAGGCATCGAGCTTGCCAGTGAAGAAACCGCTGGTACTTTCCGTAATCGCAACGGTATTCGCGGTATCGGTGAATTGCGAGCCGACGTGATTGACGTTCAAGGCGCCCTTCAGGGGGCCGGACTTGTAGCCCAGCGTCAGGTTGGCCACCACTTCAGGCGTATAGGTCACGCGGTTGCCATCCGGGATATCCAGGGTCCCATCCGCCGTGTAGCGGTTTCCGGAGAACGCCGCATCGGGGATGTAGGTAAGGTTGGCATCCAGGCTGAAGCCGCTGGCCAAATCGAACCCGATGGCGGCTTCCAGGCCCTGGTGCACGGTCTTGCCACCGTTGGTTTTCTGGAAGTCGGTATTGCTGTTCGCCGGAATGATCTGATTGTCGAAATCCATCCGGAAGGCCGTGACTTCGTAACGCCAGCGGTTGGCGCCACCACGTACACCGATTTCGACGTTGAGAGAACGTTCGGCTTCGAGTTGCTGATCCTTCAGGCCATCGAGGGCATCGCCATTGAGTGCGGGGGCGAACGCCTTGTAGACGCCGCCATAGAGTTGAGCCGCAGGATCGAACTGGAAAGTCACACCCACGCCAGGCAGTACCTCGGTGTTGGAGGTTTTTACATGGGTCCCCGGCGTGCTCGCAATGTCCTTGCGCTCATCGCGTTGCTGGTCGTAAGTCTCGATCCTTACGCCAGGCGTGACCGCAAGACGATCCGTGATGATGAAACGGTTCTGTGCAAACAGTGCATAACTGGTTGCCGAATCGATGACATCCTTATCAAGGCTTCCTGTTCGAGGCTGCGCACGCGTAGCCTTGATCGTCTGGTCAACCATTTCCTCTTCCATGATGCGCAGACCCAGTTCGGCCTCGTTGCGCACACCGAACGCGCCGTGCTTCAGACTCAGCCGCGTGTCCAGCCCGACACGGTCGAAAGCACGATTGTTGCCGCTGACACTGTCACTGTAGTTCCAGTGGGTCAGGCCGTCGATTATCTTGGTGGGGGTGCCGGACACTGTGCCAAAACGCCAGTAATCCCGATTCATCTCGCTCCAGTAGAGCAAGGTACTGAGCGCGGCTTCGGCGTTGATCGTCCACTCATGGTTGATGTCAAGCGAGCGACGCTGGGTGAGGAACCAATCATCAGGCGCCGGATTGAAGCTTGCACCGGCTTTGTATGCATCCAGGAACAAACCGCGATACGAGATGTTCGCGTCGTTGTCATAGTGGGTGAGTTTCACACCAATCCACTGGTCGTCCGCGATCGCCATGCCGCCTTTCATCATCAGATCCTGCATGTCGAAACCCTTGTTCTGAAAGCCGTCACTGCGCGCCTGCGTGTAGACCATTCCCCCTATGGCCTCCCCAGACGGAGCACGTGCGCCCGCCTCGACGGTGGCTTCATGGTAATTGTGCGAGCCGGCTCGACCCGACACGGAAATGCCGGCTTGAGGCGTCTTCGTCTTGTAGTTGATCACGCCACCAATCGTGCTCGGCCCATAACGCAGCGACGCGGCGCCCTTGAGAACCTCTATTTCTTCCATGCGCTGGATGCGAGGGTTGTAGTAGCGGCCGTTGCCGACAAACAGGCCCGGCGCGACCGGGACACCATCTTCCAGGATCAGCGACTTGTAATCGGCCGCGCTCAGACCGCGCATGCCGATGTTGGCCACGATGGCGGATTCTTCCTCGGGTTTGATGACGATACCCGGCACGTTTCTCAGGGCTGCCTCGGTCGACATCGGTTGCAGCAATTCCAGGTCCCGCGCGGTCACGACATTGACCGCCCCCGGAATCTTCCGCGCGTCCTCGTTCGCGCTGCCGACCACGTCGATGCGAGGTAATTCGACGTCCGCTGCATGCACAACGATCGGTAACGGCATGGCGGCAACCATGGCCAGGACGAGCGGGGTCAGGCGCAGTGTGGCGCGCCGGGCGGTGGGCTTGCAATACATCATCAATCACTCCTTGAGTCATGAAACTGGCTGGCTCGACGCAAGGTGCGCTTGGCTGGCTGGGGTTGGGAAAAGCATCTGCCAAATGTGCCCGGATGGGCGGATCGGCTTTGTGAATTGGGTTGACAGGCCTCGTGTGGGTCGCTGACTGCGCCGACCTTGCTCAAGCCCGGGCGAGCGTTCCGCGTGTTCCCCTCATCTTGTCGGACCCGGATCGGTGACAAAGCCGATCTTGCTCAGGCCCAGACGACTGGTCTCCGCCATCACGTCGGCGACGTGGCGATACGCCACCGCCTGATCAGCGAGGATATGCAGTTCCGGCCGGGGTGATTGGGCGGCAGCGGCGCTCAATTGCTGGCTGAGTTCGGTGCGGGAGACCGGCTCGCCATTCCAGTCGAGCCTGCCATCCGGCCCGATGGCGATGCGAACCGGCTCCAGCGGAGAGCCGTCGACCTGACTGGCGGCCCGAGGCAAATCGACCTTCACTGCGTGCGTCAGCAGGGGGGCGGTGACGATGAAGATCACCAGCAGCACCAGCATCACGTCGATGAGCGGGATCATGTTGATTTCCGCCACCGGCTGGCTGTTGGGATTCCCGGAAAATCCGCCGAAGGCCATCACGCGACCCTCGCCAGGACGTGCGGCGGGATACCGCGGTCTTCCGCCCGGATGCCGGTGGACATGAAGGCGAACAGGTCGTGGGCGAAGCCGTCGAGTTCCGCCAACAGCAGGCGGTTGGCCCGCGTGAAGGCGTTGTAGGCGAGCACGGCGGGAATGGCCACGGCCAGTCCCAGCGCGGTCATGATCAGCGCTTCGCCGACCGGGCCGGCAACCTGGTCCAGACTGCCCTGGCCGCTCATGCCGATGTTGAGCAGGGCGTGGTAGATGCCCCAGACCGTGCCGAACAGACCGACGAATGGTGCGCTGGAAGCCACCGAGGCAAGCACGGTGTGGCCGTATTCCAGGCGCGCGGTGTCCTGCTCCATGGCCCGGCGCAGGGCGCGGGTGAGGAACTCGTCGGCCGAGCCGGCCTCGACGAGGCGCTGGCTGCTGCGGTTGCGATGTTGCTCGGCCGCGCGCAGGCCGTGGTGCGTCAGGTGTGAGAACGGATCACCCACACCCTGCTCGCGCAGACGGACTCCCACCGCAAGCATGTCCGGGGCCTCCCAGAAGTGTCCCAGGAAGGCGCGTGCGCGGCGGCGCATCTTCCAATTGGACACCGTCTTGGTTGCGATGAGATACCAGGTGGCGACCGACATCAGCAGCAGCACGGCAAGCAGGAAATGCGCGACTGCGTCGCCCTGACTGAGAAAATGGGCGAAGCCCAGGGTTTGCGTTTCCATGCGCATCAACTCCTCAAGCTGAAAGAAATGGGCACGAGCACCCACGCCGCGACAGGTGTGTCGCCGCGGAGGGCGGGGGTGAATCGCCAGTGGCCGACCACATCACGCGCGGCGCGGTCGAGACGTTCATGGCCGCTCGATGCGCGCACCTCGATCCGGTTTGCGCTTCCGTCCGCGTTGACGTACACACGCAACAGCACGGTGCCTTGCTCATGCAGACGGCGTGAGAGCGTGGGATACGCCGGAGACGGGTTGTGCAGGTAATCGGCGTCGAAAACTGGCGGCACCACGGGTTGTTCATCCGGGGTCGGGGCGGATGAGGGGATTTCGGCGGCCATCCCCGTTCTCTGTGGCGGTGCGGAAAGCATGGCGGGCAACGACACGGCTTCGGGCGTGGCGGCGACCGCCTCCGGGACAGGCGCGGGGGCGGGTACAGGCGCGGGCACCGTGGTGGACAATACCGGCGGCCGAAGGCGCGGGGGCGGTGTGTCGGCAAGTGGCGTGGGCGGCAAGCGCTCGGGTATTTCCGCTTGTGATGCCGGTGCGGACGGCGTGATCAGCGTCACCGTCAGCGGGTGGGCGGGCGCGACAGTGTGTGCGGCTGGCTTCAGGCTCAGGAGGGCGAACAGGATCAGGCCGTGTGCCGCGACGACCAGGACCAGTCCGGGCCGATCTGCACGGCCAATCCCGTAGGGCTTCATTTGGTCAGGATCAGCTTGTTCTGACGCGTGATTCGGAGGCGGTAATCGTGGCCACCGTGGCGGATGACGATTTCCTGCCGGCCCTGGAACAGTTCGCCGGACGGCACGACCGGCGTGGTGTCCTGCCGCACCGGTTGGGTGTCAGCGTCTGATGGGGACAGTAGGGATGAAGTATTCATGCAGCCTCCAACGGTAGGGCACGGCAAACACGTTGGCTGGCGGTAGGCTGGCTGACGTTGCGGGCGGTAGGCGGCGCAGCCTGAGCAGATAATAATGAGAATGATTCGCCTTGATTAATACAAGCCCCTGAACCCGACCCGATGCTCGTCAGCCCGACAATTGCAGCTGACTGCCCGATAGGCGCGCCAGCCGGGTCCTCGCCGTGCAAGCGCGGGGGTGTCGCCGCCACGAGCGCGCCGAACAAGGAGGGGGATGTCTTCATAATGGACGCTCACCAGACATTAAAGTGTTGATGCCACGCTCCGAGCGGCAGTGCAGTGGCGAGCGCGAGACCGGCGGCAGCCGGGTGCCGGCCCAGGCGCCAGGCCAGCGTGATCGACCACAGCGCGGTGGCGGTCAGCAGAACCATGCGGAGCGGATTGGCCCAGGCGAGCACGATGCCCTCGCCGAACAACTGGCCGGTGGTGAGCAGGGACAGGCCGACGAACACGCTCGCGCCGGCGAAGGGAATCAGGCTCATGGCAAGCCGTGTCCAGGGTAGTTTCGCCGCGTGACCTGCCAGCCCCAGGCAGAGGCGGATCCAGCCGCCCACGACGAGCGCCGTGGCGCCGATGTAGGCGAGCAGCATGCCGCCGTCGAGCCAGGTGAAGGTGTCGTTGAGTTCCGGGTAATGCGTGAGCAGCCACCATAGGCCCGGCGTGTCGAGCGCGCCGAACCATTCACGTTCGATCAGCCACGCTGCCACGGCCTGCTTGGCGGCGATGAACCACGGGCTGGCCGACCACTGGAACGCGCCCAGCGCCACGCCCAGCATACCGAAGACGAGCAGGCGCGCAGGCCACAATTCACCTCCCTCTCCCGCAGGCGACGAAGGGGCTGCGGGAGAGGACCCGAGAATCTCCGCCTCCGGTGAACGCAATGCCAGCGTCACCGCGCCGCGTTGTCCGGCGCAGCGGCCACACATGTGACAGGGCGAGGCACTCTGCATGCGGCGGATGTCGATGAGCGGCGCGCAGTTCACCGGCGCGCTCTTCACGTGCGGCCCGTCCCACACGGCACGGTCGACCGCGAAGTGCAGCGGTGCAACTTTCGCCAGCAGTCCGAACACGCCCGACACCGGGCACAGGTGGCGGCACCATACCCGCTTGTTGCGACCGTACAGCAGGCCGACGGCGACGGCGGCGACGGTGGAGCCGCCCAGGATGAGCAGCGCCGGCCCCGGGTATTCGTACACGCTGACCATCTGGCCGAACACGGTGGTGGCGACGAAGGCGACGAAGGGCCATCCGTCCCATTTCAGCCAGGCCGGGATATGCCGGTTCAGGCTCCAGCGCGAGGCGAATTCGGTGAGCGCGCCTTCCGGGCAGAACACACCGCACCAGATCCGGCCCAGGGTCATTACCGAAAGGATGACGAATGGCCACCAGAGGCCCCAGAACAGGAACTGGGCGAAGCGGGTGAGGTGGTTGAGTATCCGGTCAGCCTCGCCAGGCAGGGGAAGCAAGGCCGGCGCCACCACCACCACGGCGTAGAACAGCACCACCGCCCATTGCAGGCCGAGGATGACGCCGCGATGGCGGCGCATCGCCAGGCCCAGGCGGGCTGACACGGCTGCCTTCGCGCTTTCGCCGCAGGTGCTGGCACGATGGTGGAGGACGTGCTCAAGCATAGGCGGTGGAGGTGCCCGACGCCTGTTCCAGCACGGCGCTCATGCAGCCGCACAGCTGCCTGGTCTCGCTGTCGATGTCGCGCTGCGCGGCCAGCCGGTCAAGCAGGCTTGCGGCCAGGTGCGCCGAACGGCTGCAGCCGGTGAGTTCGTAGCGCAGCAGGTGATCGAAGGCGCAACGGATCAGATCCTGGGTCATGGCAGTCTCCTTCAGAACGTGAGCTGCGCCCGCAGGCCCAGCACGTGCGCATCCGGAGCCGTGCGGTCGGCGGCAGCATGGCGGATGAATTGATAGTCGGGGGTCAATTCGAAACCCGGGATGACCTCCCGGCGGTAGTACAACTCCATGAGCTGCTCCGTACCGTGCATGTCCGGGTTGGCCGCACGGTAGGCGCGGCCGGACGACAGCCAGCCGACCGCGACACCCACGGCATCTGCACTGCGGTTCCAGTTGGTGCCCGCGAATTCCACGCCGGTGGTGAGCGCGCGCGTGAAGGCGGGCTCACCGGCGATACTCCGGCCGTAACGCCCCCACAAGGTCACGCCGTCGCCCACTTGCTGATCGAAGGACACCCCCCATCCGCGTTGTCGCTCGATGGTGGCACCGTCGTGGGCCGTGGCGCGGCCGTTATGCCACCCATAGGTGCGGAAATGGCCCTCTCTTCCTGCAAACGGCTGCAGCCGGGCCTCGGCCTGCGCGATGACGAATGGCCGTTGCAGGCTGTCATCGAAGGCACTGCCGGGTCCGCTACCGAACACACCCAGGCTCGCCGCCCACCCGCGCGTCTCGAACTGGCGGTCCTGGTAGGCCAGGCGCAGCCCGGGCGTGAAACCGTAGGCATCCAGCCCGGCACCACCGCCGGCATCGAGAAGCGGGTTGTGGACGAAGGCGAGATTCAGATGGCGTGTCGTCTCGTCGTCGGCTGCGGCGTTCTGGTCGAAGAACACGAAGGGGTCGATCTTGCCGAAGGTGATTTCCAGGTGGCGGCTGCTGTCGTCGAGTGGGCGGCCGTCGAGCGGCACGTGCAACTGATACCAGGCCTGCGCCAGGATCGGCGAAGCATCGTCCGGCTGGCTGCTGCCGCCAAGCTGAAACGCTGTGGCGTTGGGCGCGGCAAAACCCGGCCGCAGGTCGCTCAGGCCGTCGCCCTGTCCCGTGCGGAAATGGAAGAAGAGGTCACCCTGCACGTGTCCGGCACGGCCACCGGGAAGTCCGACCTGTGCGTCGCCGCGCCAGGAAAGCTGGCGCGTGGAATGCCCCGACGCCGTGGCGCCGGCATTGGCGTGTTGCGCCACGCTGGTGAAGGAGATGCCGGCCGTGATGCCGTCCAGGACTTCCAGGCGGCGAGCATGCTGCTGCAGGCCAAGCGCCTGAAATTCGATGGCCTTGAGGCGGGTCGCGATCTCGGGCTCCGCTTGTGAAAGCCGGTCGCTGGCAAGCGCCGCCTCCAGGGCATCGCTCGCCTGTTCGAGATCCCGCACGCGCTGCGCCAGCGCGGCGTCGGGCGCGGTGCCGGCGAGGCGACGTTCCAGTTCGGCGTTGCGCGCCTCCAGTCTGGCCAGGCGTTCCTGCATCTGCTGCAGGGCGTGCGCCAAATCGGCCGGACCCTCGGCGGCGCTGGCCGGCGCCACCAGGCCAAGCGCCAGGGCCAGGGCGCAGGGATTGAAGGTCCGCATCTCAATAGCCCCCCCGCTTGCCGATGCCGGCGAAGGCGAAATCCCACTCCACGGTGAAGGCCTTGAACCAGGGCCGCACGCCGGTCAGGCGGTCGGTGTGGCGGTGGAAGTGGTGCCCGGCATGGTTGGACGGGTCGTTGGGCGGCAGGATGGTGAACTTGACGCGGTACTTGCCCGGCCCCATCAGCTTGACGTTGTCGCCGTAGTGGGGGCCGTCGCTCGCCACCATCGGCAGGAAGTCGCCCCTGATGCAGTCGCCGCCCTGCTTGCAGACCTCGTACCGGACAAGCAGGTAGGGCACCCATTCGCCCTCGGCGAAGCCATTGGGGTTGCTGGCGAGTGCGCGGATGTCGGCCTCCAGATGCACGTCCGCCTGGGTGGCCGGCAGCATCGTGTGGCCCATGACCGATTCCATCTCCACGGGCTGTAGATAGACCCCGGCGATTTCCAGGCCATGGCGCTGCTGGGGCGCGCCAATGGGGTATTCCGCGGCGTGGGCGACGGTGCACAGCAGGACGCTGGCGACGAGGGGGATACGAACGACGAACGACATGGGCTTCTCCTGTAATGCCGGTAAGGGCCAAAAAATTTCTTCTGGCTGGCTACCGGGGCAGAGGAGCCCTTTGGCTGGCTGGGGGGCGCACGATGCGCCCGCTACGTTTACTTGGTGAGCAGCAGCTTGTCGCCGCGCGTCAGGCGCAGGACATAGCGTTCACCGCGATGTTCGATCACGACCTGGCGCGTCGGGCCGAGCAGGTCGACGGCGCGCACGACGATCCGTTGCGCCACCGGTTTATCCGACGGCAGGGAACGGGGTGTGGTCAACGCGAGCGTGATCATGCAGGCATGATAGCGAGAATCATTCGCATTGACAACAACTATTTGAGGTTCTGTTTGTCCGTTTTGCGCTGCCCGCTCCGGGTAGGCTGGCCAATCAGGCTTTTTTCGCGGTACGGCGCGCCCGTACTGCCGCGGCCAGCCCATCCAGCACCGGCACCGTCTGCCCGAAGCCGATGCAGGCGTCGGTGACCGACACCCCGCGGCGCAGCGGTTGCCCCGGCACGATGTCCTGGCGGCCTTCCTCCAGATGACTCTCGATCATCAGGCCGACGATGCGGGTGTCGCCCGCCGCGACCTGGCTGGCGACGTCCGCCGCAACGTCGATCTGCTTCTGCGGCAGCTTGCCGCTGTTGCCGTGCGACACGTCGATCATCACCTGCGGGCGCAGGCCGTGGCCGGCGAGCAGGGCGCAAGCCGTCTCGACGTCCGCGGCGGAGTAGTTGGGGTGGCGGCCGCCGCGCAGGATGAGATGGCAGTCGTCGTTGCCGCGCGTCTCGAAGATCGCCGCCTGGCCCATCTTCGTCATGCCCATGAAGGCATGCGGCGAACGCGCGGCGACGATCGCATCGGCCGCCACGCGGATGCTGCCGTCGGTGCCGTTCTTGAACCCGACCGGACACGACAGCCCCGAGGCGAGCTGCCGGTGGCTCTGGCTTTCCGTGGTGCGCGCGCCGATCGCGCCCCAGCTCACCAAGTCGCTGATGTATTGCGGGCTCAGCAGATCGAGAAATTCCGTGGCGACCGGCAGCCCGAGCGCCAGCACGTCGAGCAGCAGCCGGCGCGCACCTTCCAGCCCCAGGTTGATGGCGAACGTGCCGTCGAGGTGGGGGTCGTTGATGTAGCCCTTCCAGCCCACGGTGGTGCGCGGTTTCTCGAAATACACCCGCATCAGCACCATGAGATCGCCGGCCAGTGCGTCGGCGTGCGTCTTGAGCTGTCGCGCGTATTCCAGCGCCTGGTCGTGGTCGTGGATCGAACACGGCCCCACGATCACGATCAGCCGGTCGTCCGCCCCGTGCAGCACGCGCGAGATGGCTGCACGGCCCGCCTCCACCACCGTCTGCGCCGCCGCGTCGGCGGGCAGTCGCTCCTGCAGCAAGGCAGGCGTGATCAGCGGGCGCACCGCCTTGATGCGCAGGTCGTCGATGCGGGTGGTGTCATGGGTGGTCATCGCAGGTTCCAGTCCGGTCAGGGTCGGTCAATTCCCAAAGCTACATTGCTCACCATAGCGACAAAGCGTTCACAGTGTGCGCATGTAATCGGATGTGCGCGGCACGCGGACGAAACACCCGGCGGGAGCGCCCGGGAACGTCCGCAATGCATCGGCCTGAAAACTACCGTTGACGGCTGGTTGCCCTGTTGAACACCTCGTGAACAGGGGGCTTCGAGCCTCCCGCCAGATCGGTTCCCCGGGGCGAGTCCGCTCCACACCTGCTCCGTACGACGCGGTCGCCGCCCTGTGGCGGTGTTGCTTTGCGGCAGACACACGATTCGACGGGCCATCGGACGTGTTGGACAGTGGTTGCAAGGTTAGCCCAGCATCGTCGCGCCGTTGCGCCGCTGGATCCCATTTTGCCGCATCCCGTTTACGGCGCAAACCGTGCAAGCATCGCCTCGAATGTCTGGCTGTCGAGTGTCTCGTAGGCATCACGGCTGAACAGCGTGACGGCGCCAGCCAGCTCGCTCCAGCCGTAACCGCGGCTGTCGGCATCCAGCCCGGGACTGTCGTGCGGGATGCGCGGGAGGATGTGCAGGCCGGCCTTGCTGTAGATGAGGTTGTATGGCTGTTGCTGCTGGTGCAGGCGGTCGAGTTCCACCCATGCTTCGCCCGGGTCGCTGCAATGGCTGCAGGGCACGGGGTAGGCCGTCGTGCCGCCGTTAGGGACGAAGCGCGGATGCTGCACGGGTAGCGGCGTCGACTGGACGAAGCTCTGGAAATGCAGATGGTTGATCGAGGCGCCGGCGCCGGTGCTGTTGTAGCCGAGGCAGAGGTCAGGTACGCCGGAAGCGGTGCAGAGATCCCAGGCCCAGCCGTGCAGTTCCGGCGTGAGCATCTGCGGCAGTTCACGCAGCGGCTCGGGAACGAGCAGGCTGTGCAGGCGGGCGAAGGGAAACTTGTTGTAGAGGAGGCGTGCGGGTTTTCCGGCCATTTCGCCTTCCCACAGACGTTCCCGTGCCAGGAACGGCTTGTTGAAGTGGAACCCGGCTGGGTCGAACGGGCGCAGGAGGCCAGTGAAGGCCATGGCGCTGCTGCGCGGCGGGCGCAGGGCGCGGATGGGATTGAACATTGCATCCCACGGTCCGATGCGCCGGCTCTCCATGGTGCCGAGCCGGTCGAAACCGATGGCATGGAGCTTGAGGAAGACCAGTACGTCGTCGTCCGGCTCGGCCAGCTTCCGTCCGTGGCGCAGGCTGTCGACGAGTTCGGCGGTGAGCGCCGCGTGGCGCGCGGCGAGATCGCGGGCGAGCATGGACCACAGCGCGGGATCATAGGCAGCGTTGGCGAGCACGAGGATGTAGACACCCAGCCCGCGATGTGTGGCGAGCATGGCGGCGAGGCCGTCGGAGAATCCCTGCTCCAGGGCATCGGGTGAATCAAGGGGCGTGGCAAGCGGTGTCATGGGGCGCGGATCGGACGGCAACGCCCGGTATGGTGCCACCAGCGGCGTCTCGCGGGCATTCAGGTTTTTTGGCCCTCCCGCGCGCGCCCTTATAGCTCGCCGTTGGCCGCGGCGCGCATGATGCTGTCCATTTTCTCGCGGATGTCGATGGCGCCCTGGCGCAGTTCCGGCGTGAGCCCCATCTGCTGGCCCGCCTGCTGACCGGCCATGTCGAGCCAGGTGACATCCCAGTCGAGGGTGAGCACCCAGATATTCTTGTCGGCATCCTCCATCACCGCGATCCGGCAGGGCAGGAACACGACCATTTCCGGAATGATCTTCAGGAGCGCACGGCCGATCTCGATGTCGCAGAAGCTGAACACCTCCACACGCGGCGCGCTGCTGTCGCCCAGCACCGCCTGGAAGTCCTTCCACATGAGATTGCTGCCGACAAACTTGAAGTTCAGCTGGTTGGCGCGCAGCATCATCGATTCGACCACTTCATCGAAGCTCAGCCCGGGCTTGGCCTTGTACTTGACGGCGAAGTAGTTCATCGCCTCGCGTGCGTCCATCTGCATCATGTTGGCCATCATCGGCATCGCCAGTTGCAGCCAGCGCCGCTTCTCCTCGGGTCGGAGGATGCGGTTCATCTGGTAGTCGCGATAGGGCGGCGGCAGGGCCTGCTGGACGAGCATGGGGCCATAAGGGGTCGTGGTGACGCCGATCCAGCCGCGGCTCGGCACGAACTGCAGGTAGGGGTTGAACGGGCCCTGAGGCACCGTCGCCTGCGCGTGGGCTTCGGCCGCAAGGCCGAACAACGCGATGAGGACGAGCAGAACACGACGCATCATGGACGATCTCCTGGCTGCTGCTTGCATCCTACGCACCTCGCAAGGTGGACGTCAATGCACGTTCAGACGAGATCCAGGCACAGTTGTTCCAGCGACGCCAGTTCGGCGGCAGCCAGTTCGAAGTCGCCCGAGCGTACCCCCGCCTCGATCCGCGCGGCACCTGCCTGCAAGGCATGAGCCTGCACGCTGGCGGCCGCGCCCTTGAGTGCATGCGCTTCCTTGCGGCAGCGCTCCGCATCGCGTGCGTCGATGCAGGCTCTCAGGGCGACGAGGCTGGCCTCGGTGGTTTCGCGGAACACGGTCGCCAGTTCCTCGACCAGTTGAGGGTTACCGGGATAGCGCGCACGCAGGGCATCCAGGTCGAGCAGCCCGTTGGCTGACGATGGCGGCGGAAAAGTGTCCGGCGGCGTGGGCGCCACGGGCACGTCTACCGACTCCGGAACGCTTGCCGGCAACCACTGTGCGAGCATCGCGGCGAGTGCGGCTTCGGTATACGGTTTGCTCAGGTAATCGTTGGCGCCCGCTGCCAGGCAGGTTTCCCGGAAACCAACGTCGGCGTTGGCCGTGAGTGCGATGATCGGGATATTGCCGTGGGCATCCGGGCGTTCGCGGATACGGCGGGTGGCTTCGAGTCCGTCCATCTCCGGCATCTGCCAATCCATTAGCACCAGGTCGAAACCGTTCGCCTCCAGGGCGGCGAGTGCCTCGGTCCCGCTTGCGGTAAGCACATGCTGCAGGCCCATCTCGCGCAACTGGTGCGCCAGCAATTTCTGGTTCACCGGATGGTCTTCCACCACCAGCACCCGGCCGCGCAACTGGATGGAAGCGGCCGTGGGTAGGTCGACCGGTGCCAGCTCGGTTGGCTTGAGCAGCAGCATCAGCGTGAAGCAGCTGCCTTGCCCCGGGTCGCTTTCGATCGCGATCCGGCCACCCATGAGGGTGGCCAGCTGGCGGCTGACGGCGAGGCCGAGGCCCGTGCCGCCGTAACGGCGCGTGGTCGAGCTGTCCGCCTGGGTGAACGCCTGGAACAGGCGCTGCTGCGTCTCGCTGCTCATGCCGATGCCGCTGTCGGCGACGCTGAAACGGCAGCCGATCTCCCCGCGCACGCGCTCGAATCGGGCGCGGACCTCGACACCGCCGACATGGGTGAACTTGATTGCATTGTCGACCAGATTGAGGAGGATCTGGCGGATGCGGGTGGGATCGCCGAGCAGCGCTGGCGGGATCCCGTCGGGTAGCGTGAGCGTCAGCGTGAGGTTCTTTTCCAGCGCACGGGCCTGGAACAGTGCGGTCACCCCGCGCAGCAGTGCCTCGGGCGAGAAGGGCACCTGTTCGATGGTCAGCTTCCCGGCCTCGATCTTGGAGAAATCCAGGATGTCGTTGATGATGGTCAGCAGGCTTTCGGCGGAGCTCTTCAGCGTGGCCGCATATTCACGCTGGCGGCCGTCTAGAGGCGTCTTGAGCAGCAAGCCGCTCATGCCGAGAATGCCATGCATGGGGGTGCGGATCTCGTGGCTGACGTTGGCAACGAATTCCGATTTGGCGCGTGCCATCTGCACCGCCGCCTCGCGCGCCGCCTCCGCGGCGTGCCTTTCCGACACGTCGCGCATGATCGCCTGGATCACCGGCTTGCCTTCGAGGCGCATTGCGTGCAGGGCGATCTCGGTGGGGAACGCCGACCCGTCGACTCGTCGTGCCTCCCATTCCAGCATGGCGTGGCCGCTTACGCGGGCCTTGGTGATGGCCTGCATCGCATGCTCCAGCGCGGGTTTGCCGCTGGACTGGATCGCGGAGCCGAGCTGCGGGATCGAGTTGCTCAGGAATTGCGCAACCGAGTCCATACCGAACAGCGACAGCGTGGCCGGATTGCAGTCCGTGAAACCCTGGTCGTCGAAGATGACGACGGCATCGGAGTTGGTCTCGAACAGGGTCTGGTATTTCTGTTTTTCGGTCTCGAGCTGGCGCGTCTGCGACAACATGCGGCGGCTCACCAGGACGGCGACCACGATAGCCAGGACACCTGCCGCGATCCCCAGGACCAGCATCAGGTTGCGGGTGGCCTGGTAGGCGGCGAACGTCTTGCCGAGCGCCGCTTCGTTGGCCTCGCGCTGGAGACTGGTCATGTTGTCGAGCGCCTCGACCAGGCGATCCTGCAGCGGAATGGCCTCATCCTGCATGACGGTCAGCGCCTTGGGTGTGTCGTTCTCGAGCGCTGCTTCCACCACCTTGAATACTGCCGGCTGATTCAGCTGGGTGATGATGTCCAGGTCCTGCATGACCAGCATTTCCACCGGTGAATCGAGCATCGCGATGAGCTGATTGCGGTCCTTCGCGTAGCGCTCGCCGAGCTCCTGAAAGCGCAGGAACTGGGCATCCTTCTCCCACGGATCGACCGATACGACGATGGTGTGCATCAGCACCGCGCGGTCGCGCAGGGTGTCGCGCATGCGTGAGGCCAGACGGGTCTTGATGTTGTTGACCGAAACCACGCGCTCCAGCTCGGCGTTCAGATGCGCCATCTGGGTCACGCCCAGGCCGATCACCGCCAGCAGCAGCAGCATTGCGGCGGTGAAGCCGAGACCGACGTTGAACAGCAGGCCGCGCAGCGGTGATGGCACCATGGGGCGGCTAGGCGCGTGGGAAAGCGACGACGTGATCGGCGGCAAGGCGGATGCCGATCTTCTCGCCGATGGCGTGGTTGTGATGCGACGGCACGAGCGACAGCGCGCGCTGGCCGCTCGGCAGTTTCAGCGTGTAGAGGAACTCGGCGCCCCGGAAAGCCTTGTTCTCGACCTCGGCGAGCAGCAGGCTGTCATCGTCGTGAATGATGTCATCCGGGCGCAGCAGCACGTCGACCTGGCAGTGACGCACGCAGGCGTCGCAGCCCGCGGTGCCGCAATCCACCGGGATGCGCCCTTCGAGGACGCCGAGTTCAATTTCCACCTGATGGTCGTTGATGATCTCCCCGGTGACCAGTGCACCCTGGCCGACGAAATCGGCAACGAAGCGGTTGGCCGGCTCATGATAGAGACTGTAGGGCGTGTCCCACTGCTGGATGCGCCCTTCGTGCATGACCCCGACCCAGTCGGCGAGAGAGAACGCCTCGTGCTGGTCGTGGGTGACGATGAGCGCGGTGGTGGCCTCCCGCCGGAGAATGTCGCGGACTTCCAGGGACAGGCGCTCGCGCAGCTCGACGTCGAGGTTGGAAAAAGGCTCGTCCATCAGGATCAGGCGCGGGCGTGGCGCCAGCGCCCGCGCCAGTGCCACGCGCTGCTGCTGTCCGCCGGAGAGCTGATGGGGAAACTGTCGCGCATGGCCTGCCAGGCCGACCAGATCGAGCAGCTCGGCGGTTCGTGCCGCACGACTCGTGCGCGATTCGCCACGCAGGCCGAAACCGACGTTGTCGGCGACGGTGAGGTGGGGGAACAGGGCGTAATCCTGGAAAACCATGCCAATGCGGCGTTTTTCCGCAGCCAGCATCCAGCCCGCGCGGCTGACGGCGTCGCCGCCGATGCGGATCTCGCCGGCCTGGATCGGCTCGAAGCCGGCGATCGCGCGCAGCGCGGTGGTCTTGCCGCAGCCCGACGGCCCGAGCAGACAGCCGATCGCGCCTTCCGGCAGGGTGAAGGAAAGGTCGGCGATGACCTTTCGCGGACCATACGCCTGGGAAACCGAATCGAGGACCAGTTCAGCCATGGGGCTCAGTCGTGCAGGCGCGCACCGCGCCAGGTGAGGAGAATGATGGGGATGATACCGGCAACCACGATGGCGAGCGACGGCAGTGCGGCGCGCGCCCATTCGCCCTCCGACGTCATCTCGAAGACGCGCACCGCCAGCGTGTCCCAGCCGAAGGGGCGGGTCATGAGGGTGATCGGCATTTCCTTCATGATGTCGACAAAGGTGAGCGTGATCGCAGTCAGGAGGCTCGCCCGCAGCATCGGCAGGTGCACGCGCGTGAGCAGTTCGGCGGCGCCGGTACCGAGATTGCGGGCCGCCTCGTCGATCGAGCGGGTGACGCGGTGCAGCCCGCTGTCGATCGGGCCGAAACCCACCGCGAGAAAACGCACCAGATAGGCGAGGAGCATCACCAGCAGGGTGCCCTTGAGGATTTCGGTGCCCTCGAAGCCGAACCACGCCTGGGCGGACTGGATCAACCAGTCGTCCAATGCCGCCACTGGAATGAACAGACCGACCGCCAGCACGGCGCCGGGGAACGCGTAGCCCAGCGTGGCAATGCGCTGGATCCACGTCATGGCGGGCCCCGGGCGCTGGCGGCCGGCGTAGGCAAGCAGCAGCGCCACCGCGCCGACCGTCAGCGCCCCCATGCCGGCGAGCAGCAGCGAATGCCACGCGAAGCCCCAGTAACGAGCGTCGAGATCGGTGGCGACGACCTCGCGCGTCCACAGCACCAGTTGCGCAACCGGGACGAGGAAGGCAGCCGCCAGCACCGTGCCGGCGTAGACGAAGGCGACGGCAGCCAGCGGCGGGGACAGCCGGATGCGCCGCGTCACCGCATTGCGGCCGACTGCGGCGTAGCGCATGCGCGCGCGTGAACGCTGCTCGATGACCACCACCGCCAGTACCAACACGATGAGGATCGATGCCAGCTGCGCCGCTGCCGGCAGGGAGAAGAGGCCATACCACGCCTTGTAGATCGCGGTGGTGAACGTGTCGTAATTGAAGATCGCCATCGTGCCGAAGTCGGCCAGGGTTTCCATCAGGGCCAGCATGAGTCCGGCGGCAATCCACGGCCGCGCCATCGGCAGCGCCACCCGGAAAAAACCCTGCCATCGTGAGAGCCCCAGTGATTGGGCGGCTTCCAGCGCTGCGGTGCCCTGGGTGGCGAAGGCATTGCGCGCGATGAGATAGACATAGGGGTACAGCGCAAGCGACATGACCAGGATGACGCCTCCGCGCGAGCGAATCTCCGGCAGGCCGGTAATGCCCCAGTGCTCGCGCAGCCACGTCTGCAGCGGTCCGGTGAAGTCCAGCAGGCCGATCACGACGAAGGCGGTGACGTAGGCGGGCAGAGCCAGCGGCAGCAGCAGCGCCCATGCGAACACGCGACGCCCCGGGAACTCGCACAGAGCGGTGAGCCAGGCGAGCGAGACGCCCAGCACGCTCACCCCGAAGCCGACACCGAGCACCAGCCACAGCGTGTTGGCGAGCAGCTCGGGCAGGACGAACTCGGTGAGGTGGGCGAGGACCTCGCCATCGATGCGGGTGAACGCCGAGAACGTCACCGCCACCGGCACCAGCACCAATGCGGCGACAGCGAGCGCGATCAGCATCCAGCCGCTGACGCGGCGGTGCGAGGCGGGTAAAACAAAAACGCCCTGAGCGGGCGTTCCTGCTGGATCGGCAATGTGGTTCGACAAGATGAATGCGATTACTTGTAACCGGCGCGGTCCATCAATCTTACGGCCTTGGCCTGCAGGCTGCCAGCTTCTTTCACGTTGACGAGGTTCTGCCTGAAGCTTCCCCACGCCGCAACTTTCGGATCCGGCGATACCCTGGGGTTCACCGGGTATTCCATGTTGACGTCGGCAAAGAGGTTCTGCGCCTTTTCCGATGCCAGCCACTCGATCAGCTTCTGCGCGCCGGCCGGGTTACGGGCGTGGCGGGTGATGCCCACCCCCGAGATGTTGACGTGCACGCCGGTCGACCTGTCCTTGACGGCCTGGTTGGGCCAGAAGATCGCCAGCGGCAGATTCGGGTCTTTCTCCATCAGACGTCCGTAATAATAGGTGTTGACCAGGGTGAGGTCGCACTGGCCGGCAGCCACGGCCTGCATGGCCTGGGTGTCGTCGGGAAAGGGTGCGGTGGCGAGGTTGCTGATCCAGCCGCGTACCGTGGCTTCGGTCCTGTCCTCGCCGTACTCGTGGATCATCATCGCGACCAGGCTCTGGTTGTAGACCTTCTTCGAGGTGCGCAGGCACAGGCGCCCCTTCCACTTCGGGTCGGCGAGATCCTCATACGTCGAAAGCTCGGTCGGCTTCACCCTGTTGGGGTTGTAGATGATGGTGCGGGCACGCACCGACAGGCCGAACCATTCGTTGTCGGGGTCGCGCAGGTGCTTGGGCACACTGGCTTCCAGTGCGCGCGACCGGGTGGGGCGCAGCAGGGATTCCTCGGACGCCTGCCACAGGTTGCCGGCGTCGACCGTCAGCAGCATATCGGCCCGGGTGTTGCGGCCCTCGGCCTTGAGGCGCGCCAGCAGCGGGCCCTCCTTGTCCGTAATGAAACGGATGGGTACGCCCGTCTCGCGTGTATAGGCGTCGAACAGGGGCTTGATGAGCTGCTCGTTGCGCGCCGAATAGACGACGACTTCCTGGGACAGGGCGGGCAGGGCGGTGGCGGCCAGCAGGAGGCCGGCGATCAGTTTGGCGAGGGGCATGGCGATGGGTCCTGGGTTGATGCAATGGAGGCCATCTTAAAACAAATGAGAATTGTTATCAATAGCGTTCACGATTTTTCCGCCGCCGGCGTGTCTACTTGCGCTGGAACTGTATTCGGGTCGTGAGTTCGCCCTCGAACAACGTGTCCAGGCGTACCGCACCTGCTTGAGTCTCGATCACAACGCCGGGTTGCGGCACGGGCGATACGTCGATTGCCGTCATGAGCGCGACCGGATATTCCACCTGAAGGCTGACCCGCATCGGGTAATAGCCATCGAGAAATCTGCGCAGGTAAGGACCGTTCTGCAACACCCATATGCCGTCGCCTCGGTCGTGTAGGGCGCGCGTCTCCGCCGACAGGCACAGACGCGCGCCACGCTGGATGCCGATCAGTTGCACGCTGGCGCCATCGACCCGGGCCGAATCGATGTTCTCGAAATGTTCCACCCGAAGGTCACGTACATGGTCATCGCGAAACGTGATCTGCGTGCGGGGCACGGCATCCAGATGGTCGTGGCATTGCACCAGGCCGACCCATCCGGTGGCGAGGCTGTCTGCATCGATGACGATGCGGTTCTGGTGATGGTGTGGCACGCGGACCGGTGCGGTAGCAAGAAAGCGCAGGTGGCCTTCGTTGACGCCCCTGGCGCTGGCGAAGTCGAGTTCGTCGTCGGCCCGCCCGTGCGCGCCTGCGAGCGTTAGTGACAGCAGCAGGGCGAGTGCGTTAGTCGAGCGTGGCCTCGGCGAAGCGAGCGGGCGCCGCGACACGCCGTGCGCCGTCGAAACGCTCCCGCCAGTAACGCTCGTCGAGGCTGGAAACCATGACGCGGCCCGTGCGGCTGCTCGCCGCATGCACGAAACGCTGGTCACCCAGGTAGATGCCGACATGGGAGAACGCCCGGTTGAGTGTGTTGAAGAAGACCAGATCGCCGGGCCGGAGTTCTGAGGCGTCCAGCGGTTCTGTCATCGTGCTCATCGCCCGGGTGTCGCGCGGCAAGGCCAGATCGGCGACCTGACGGAACACGTGGACGACGAGGCCGCTGCAGTCCAGCCCGGTTTCGGGGGAGAGTCCTCCCAGGCGGTAGGGGCTGCCGACAAGGCTCACCGCATACATCGGGATCGCCTCCGGCCCGCCCTCCGCGCGCACGCCGGGTGCCAGCAAGAGGAAGGTCAGGAGTGCGCATGCAGCAAGCTTCATGAAAGGTAATCTGCTCTATGCTCTATATTCGAATTGAAGAACGGCCAATTGCGGCGGATCTTGAACCCTGAGGAGGACACCATGAATGATTCCCTGAGTCCCACGGAAAGCGTTGGCAGTATCTCCGATCGTGCGCAACTCGCGCAATGGCAGAGCGAGGCCGTGAAGGCGACCCACGAAGCTGATCTCCACGAGCGGGTACGGGCGTTGACGGCACGCGCCCTTCACGAACGGCGCATGGCGCTGAGCGATGTTCATGCGATCGTGTCGGCGATCGTCGCTGGGGTGGGCAGCGGCCTCACTGCACGCGGCGGCGAAATTCGCGACAATTTGAGGCAGGCGGTGTCCGGTCTTGACGAGGCGGTGGGCAGCGCCGCGCAGGCGGTATCGTACACGCTGCAGGAAGCCGCAGAAGAGGGACGCGCCTTCAAGGAACAGGAGTTGAAGGCCAGCCTCGAGCAGTTGCGCGATCTGGAAGGCCAGCTTGTCGAAACCCTGCGACATACTGCATCGCAGTCGGGGGGCAAACTGAAGGACGAGCTCGGTTATGTGGTCGATCACTTGAAGCACTCGGGTACCCGCACCGGTGCGGATGCACGGGAGGCGCTGGAACGCCTGGCGCGTGGCCTGAAGGCCAGCGGCGAGGTCGGTCGTGCCGGAATCGGGGAGTCGGCGCGGGTGGCGACCGACCGCCTGGCTCAGGTCGCCAGCGGCATCCTCGATGCGGTGGCGGATTCGCTGAAGCGACAGAGCGACAGACTGCGATCCTGACGAACTGACGCCCGGGGCGGCGCACGGCGGCCCGCTTGCGGCTAAACTTGCGGCATTGCCGACCAATAAGACGGACAACCGCCACCATGCTCTGGGAAACCCTCTCGGTCGTTCGAGACCTGCCGCGCCTGCACGAGATCGCCTCGGTGATGATCCGTTATGGCTGGGGCGACTTGGTGCGTGCGATCGGCATCGGGGGGGTGCTCGAGCGGACGGGGCGCGTGCTGCATTGGCACAGTACGAATGAAATCGCCCAGCTCGACGCACCGGTACGCATTCGTCGTGCCCTCGAGGAGTTGGGGCCGACCTTTGTCAAGCTGGGTCAGGTGCTGGCGACACGGGTGGACCTGTTCCCGCCGCATTGGATCGCCGAATTCGAGAAGATGCACAGCCAGGTGCCGCCGGTTCCATACGAACTGCTGCACGGTGAGCTGGTTCAGGCGCTGAAGGGCGAGCCGGGGGCACTGTTCGCGTCATTCGATACGACGGCCGCTGCGGCCGGATCGGTTGCACAGGTCCACCGGGCGATCCTTCACGATGGTACGCCCGTCGTCGTGAAGGTGCGACGCCCCGGCATCGAGTCGGTGATCCAGGCCGATCTGCGGATCCTCGACCATGCCGCCCGCTTGCTCGAGAGCGAAGTACCGGATCTGAGGCGCTACGACCCGGTGCACATCGTCTCGCAGTTCCGCCGCTCGCTCCATCGCGAACTCGATCTTGCCAAGGAAGCCCGCAACCTCGACCAGTTCCGGCGCCATTTCGCCGCCGACCCGCTGGTGAAGATTCCACGCGTGTACTGGGAGTACACCAGCAATACCGTCAATGTCCAGGAGGCGCTCGACGGCCTGGCAGGCGTCTCGCCCGACAGGTTGCGCGCCGCCGGGCTTGACCCCGTGCTGCTGGCGTCACGAGGCGCCAACGCCGTCCTGCGCATGGTGCTGGAGCACGGTTACTTCCACGCTGACCCGCACCCTGGCAACGTTCTGTTCCTCCCGGGCGACCGCATTGGCATCATCGACTTCGGCATGGTGGGCATGCTCACCCAGGCCCGCCGTCAACAAATCGTCAACCTGCTGCATGCGCTCACGCTCAAGGATGAGCAGGGACTGCTGCAGGTATTGCTCGACTGGAGTGGGGATTCAGTGGCCGACACGGATCGTCTCGCCTACGACGTAATGGAATTGCTGCAGAGCTACGATGACCTGCAGCTCAAGGACGTGAAGATCGGTGCGCTGCTGAACGACATTACTGCGCTGATGCGCGAGAACAACCTGGTGCTGCCGGCCGATCTCACCCTGTTGTTCAAGGCGCTGATCACGCTGGAGGGCCTTGGTCAGCAACTCGATCCTGAATTCCACATGATCGATCACGTGACGCCCTTCGTCGAGGAGGTGATCCGTCAGCGCTATACGCCGCAGGCACTGTTCGCACGCGGCAGCAAGACGGTGCGCGAGACCCTGGACATGGTGGCGGACCTGCCGCGTGATCTCGGTCGCCTGCTGCGGGACATGCGCCGTGGAAGGGTCAAAGTCGAACTCGACCTCAAGCGGCTCGACCACTTCGGTCATCAGCTCGACCGTGCCAGCAACCGCCTCACCATGGGCATCCTGACGGCGTCGTTGGTGGTCGGGTCCAGCATCATCATGACGGTCAAGGGCGGTCCGCAGCTGTTCGGCCTGCCACTGTTCGGCCTGCTCGGGTTCCTGATCGCCTTTTTCAACAGCCTCTGGATCATCCTGTCCATCTGGCGCTCCGGCAAGCACTAGACGCTGCGTGTCCGCCGGCCCGTGCTGGCGGGACGATGAGCGGATCAGGCCACGCTGGCGGCGTCTGCGGCGGTTGCTGCGAACGCTGTCAGCGGCTGCGGCCGCCCCAGCAGGAAGCCCTGGGCATGCGCGATGCCCAGACTCTCGACCTTTCGGAGTACGGCCTCGGTCTCGACCCCCTCGGCAACCAGTGCATAACCGACGTTGCTCATCATGCGGGCAAAATCCGACACCACCCGGCCCGCCCGATCGTCCTGTCCGAGCTTGTTCACCAGGGAGATGTCGAATTTGACGACGTCGACGGGGAGGTCGACAAGGTAGCGCAGCGGGGAGTAACCCGTACCGAAGTCGTCCATGGCGATGCGGTAATTGACCGTGTGCAGCAGATCCAGGTAAGTGCGAACGTCACCCATTTGGGTGATCAACGAGGTTTCCGTGATTTCCAGCATCAGCGGATGGGTTTCGTTGTAGCGTGACAGTTCGAGCAGTTGCGAAACGATTTCGGGCCGAGAGATGCTCTGAGCCGACAAATTGATCGACAGGCCGGATCCCGCGGGGAACTGGCCGGAAGCGAGATCGGCATCGACTTGCTGGAGTACGGCGAGATCGAACGGCGTTTCCAGGCGCCGGCTGCTGATGACCGGAAGGAAACTGTCGGGCATGATGAGCGTGCCGTTGTAGCGGATGCGCGCAAGCGCCTCGTAGTAATCGACCTGGCGCCCCGGCAGCGCATGGATCGGCTGGTAGTGCAGCTCGATCAGTCCCGGTGTGGCGAGTGCCTGGAACAGGGCACTGGTTTCGCGGCTCGCCACCAGGGTCTGCGAGGCATGGTCGGTATCCTCCCCGTACAGCGCGATGCGGCTGCGCCCAGGTTGCTTGGCCGTGTACATGGCGATATCCGCCTGCTTGGGCAGTTCGTCGACGCGCTCGGCTTCGTCTGCGGGACAGAACGCGATGCCAATGCTGATACCGACCGGTTCGTTGATGCCGAGGTCGGCGAAGGCTGAGGCGTCGAGCAGGTTCTGACAGCGCTGTGCGATCTGCCGGGCCTGGCCCGGTGTCGTCCCGACGAGGAAGGTCGCGAACTCGTCGCCACCGAGGCGATACAGGCGATCCTTCGCGCGCAGGGCCATCACCAACGCGTCGGCGATCAGCGTGAGCACACGATCCCCTTTGCCATGGCCGTACGTGTCGTTGATCGCCTTGAAACGGTCGCAGTCGAACAGCAGGAAGGCGACGCCCTGCGGTGCCCGTTTCATCTCTTCGCGGAAGCGCTCCCAGTCTTCCTCGTAGGCTCGCCGGTTGTGGCAGCCGGTGAGCGCGTCCTGGCGCGCCTGCGAGTGAAATTCACGGTTCTGGTTTTCGAGCGATCCATGCAACTTGTGCAGCTGCAACTGGTAGTCATACAGCGAGCGCCGGATGTTCTCCAGCTCGCCGATGCGCATGGGGCGGCTGTGTGCGCCGTCTTGCCGGAAACGGCCCTGCTGCATGGCGTCGATGTCGCTTGACAGGCGCCGCAGGGGGCGCACCAGCAGACGCCCATACACCAGATAGCCAGCGAGCAGGGCGAAACCCAGCAGGACGAACAAGGCCAGCAGCGTGCGTGAGAGAACGGACCGCAGCTGCTGTTGGCCCGCATCCGGGCGTGTGGCGAAACGCAGTCGTGACGCGACCGCCGCTGCGTCGATTTCCTCACCGTTGTCGAGCCTCAGGTCGAGGCTGCGGGCGTCGACGAAATTGAAGCCATTCTGTTCCAGCAATGCGGCCATGAAATCGACGCGGATGATGCCGTGTCCGAGCAGGCTCTGACGTCGTGCATCGCCATGAACCGGAAAGGCATGGTAGAGCGCCACCCTGCTGCCCTCACCGACCAGGCGGGTGACCGGTTCGCGCTTCGGCCAGTGCTCCGGGTACGTTGGCGGCAAGGTCGATCCGGGGGCTTCCGCGGCCAGGGCCGCGCCATGCGTGTCATACAGGGCTGCGCGCATTCCTCGCGCCCCGAGCATACGGGCCTCGTATACGCGCTGGTCCCGCCAGTGGCTGTAGTACTCGGGCATGACCAGCTGCTGGCGGGTCTCATCCCAGTCCGCCAGGGCGTCCCGCCGCGCCACGGTCTGGTTCAGCAGGCGCTCGACCGCTGCCAGGACCTCGGCGCGGCTCCCGTCCTCGGCTTCGCGTTCCATGCCGACCAGGATGTTTCGCGTCTGATAGGCGGCGAAGGCGCCAATAAGGCCGATCAGCAGCGCCAGCGCCGCAATGAAGGCGAGCGCGATCTGCCGGATCGACACCGGAAAGAACCGCTTCATCGCCGTGCGGCCTTCATGCCATCCATGAACGCCTGTGCATGTTCGACGAGATCGAATTCGTGCATGCCGTCCATGAAATGGTTGGCACCCTTGACGATCACGATGGGAACCTGCAAGTGTCCCAGCGCCTTCAGCCAACCCGGGGCGAGCATCGGGTCGGAGTCGCCCATGATCAGTGCGGCTTTCACGGGGGCCTGCTTCAGCGCTGTCAGGGTCTGGGGCTGCCCCCATTTCGCATAGGACAGCAGGCCTGCCGGCGTCGAAACGTACTTGCTGCAGAACGACAGGGGATGCGTGACCAGCGCGGGCTGCGCACGCTGCACGCGAGACTCGAGATCCGCGAGCAGCGGTGCCCGTTCGAGGGCGCCGATCTGGGCCTCGATCAGCGAGGTGCCGAGGTAGGCCTTGACGGCCGTATCCGGCTTGCCGTTTAGATAGGCGAGCAACTGCAGGCTGCCGAAGCTGTGTCCGAACAGCACGATGGCATGGTGGCCGCGCCCTTTCAGCCATTTCACCCAACGGGCGATTTCATCGACGTCGTCTTCCATGCGGTGGCGGTGCACCGCCTCGCACGGCAAGCTTTGTTTGCGGTGAGGAATGCCCAGGCTGAGCGTTGGCGAAAGTGTCGTGTAACCCGCGTCATGCAACGTACGGGCCACCGCGACCACGGTCGGGAATTCGCGCGTCTGCAGAAAACCGTGCAACAAGAGTACCGCCGGTTTGCCGCGTTCGCCGCTGGCATAGTCGGCGGTCGCCGTCACCCCGGGCCGCACGTCCTGTTCGACGATTTCAGCCCGAGCAACCAGCGGCAGAAAGCCCAATAGCAGGCACAGCAGATAGTTACGCATAGCTTTTTTGTAGGCGAATTTCCAAGATTAACGGCGAAAAACAGACAAACTGAAGCGAAGAGCGTTCCCCGGCCGCGATCCGACGCTCTGTTAGAATCCACCCGGACATGTCGGATCTGGAACGTTTTTTTTCGCCCGGTGGAGTCTGTGCTGGCGTGCTGCCGAACTGGCGTTCACGCCCGCAACAACTGGCCATGGCCGAGGCTGTTGCACAGGCGGTCGCCGGGCAGAAAGTGCTGCTTGCCGAAGCCGGCACCGGCACCGGCAAGACCCTGGCGTACCTGATTCCGGCACTGCTCTCGGGCGGCAAGGTGGTCATCTCCACCGGGACCAAGGCGTTGCAGGACCAGTTGTTCCACCGCGATCTGCCGGCTGCGCGCCGCGCACTCAAGTCCCCGGTCAAGGTGGCCCTGCTTAAGGGCCGCGCCAACTACGTCTGCCATCATCACCTGCAGCGCAATCTGGAAGATGGCCGCTTCGCCCATCGCGACGATGCCGCCTGGCTGCGGAAGATCGCGCGCTTTGCCGAGACCACTTCGAGCGGTGACCGGGCCGAGGCCGAGGGCATCCCGGAGGACGCCACGGCCTGGCAGTACGCTATCTCCAGTCGCGACACCTGTCTCGGCAGCGAATGCACCCATTTCCGCGACTGCTTCGTCATGGCAGCGCGCAAGGCCGCACTCGACGCCGAGGTCGTGGTGGTCAACCATCATCTGTTCTTTGCGGATCTGTGGCTGAAAGACGAGGGCGTCGCCGAGTTGCTGCCCGCATGCAACACGGTGATCCTCGACGAGGCGCACCAGCTGGCTGAAACGGCGGCGCAGTTCTTCGGCGAAACCTTGTCGGTCGGGCAACTGCTCGACCTCGCCGGCGATACGAAGCGGCTTGCCGCGGTGAAGGCAGGCGATTTTCCCGCCTTGCGCCGGGCAGCCGAAGATCTCGGCAAGGCTGCGCGCGATCTGCGCCTTGCGTTCCCGCAGCATCCGATCAAGGCGACGATTGCCGATCTGGGCCGCTACGCCAAATGGCCGGATGCGCTCGAAAGCCTTTCCACAACGCTCGACGAACTGTCGAAGCTCCTGGAATCGCAGTCCGAGCGTGACGCTGACCTCAATAACTGCTTTGAACGTGCGCAGGCGGTGCAGGCCACTCTCGCCAGCTGGCAACGCGAGGATGCGCCCGAGGCGCCGCGCGTACGCTGGCTCGAAACGACCATGAGCTCTTTGCTGCTGCATGCCACGCCCTTGTCGGTCGGCGCTCTGTTCGGCGCCAGGCTTGGGGAGCGTGCACAGGCATGGATTCTCACCTCTGCCACGCTCTCCGTTGGGGGCGACTTCACCCACCTGAAAAGCCGCCTCGGAATCGAGGGTGCGCAGACACTCTGCGTCGACAGCCCGTTCGACTACCCGCGCCAGGGCGTCCTCTATGTGCCTCAGGGCCTGCCTGCACCGAACACCGCAGAATTTACCGAGGCCGTCGTCCAGACCGCGCTGCCGGTGCTGGAGATCAGCCGGGGGCGGGCCTTCATCCTGTTCACCAGCCTGCGCGCGCTGGAGAAGGCACGCGGATTGCTGGCCGATGCGTTTAAGTCACGCGGGTGGGATTTCCCGTTGCTGGTACAGGGTGATGCACCCAAGAACGAGCTGCTGGCGCGCTTTCAGCAGGCCGGCAACGCAGTGCTGCTTGGCAGCCAGAGTTTCTGGGAAGGTGTCGATGTGCCCGGCGACGCGTTGTCCGTCGTCGTCATCGACAAACTGCCCTTCCAGCCCCCAGACGATCCCGTGGTGGCTGCGCGCATCGCGCTGCTCGAAAAGAAAGGTGGCAAACCCTTCATGGAGTATCAATTACCGCATGCGGCGATCAGCCTCAAGCAGGGCGCGGGTCGGCTGATCCGTACCGAAACCGACCGCGGCGTGCTGATGATCTGTGACACTCGACTGGCTGACCGGCCGTATGGGCGGACCTTGCTCGATGCCCTGCCTGCGATGACGCGCACCCGGAAACTGGAGGTCGTGAAGCGCTTCTTTGCGGCGCAAGAGCGCTCACCGGTCGTGACAGGGGAGATTACACCGTCCGACCAGAACCTTGCGCACGGCCCTGCCGGATAGCCGGCATCCGCCCGAACTCACAGCGTCTGCACGAACGCCAGCACCTCCGCCGCATGGCCTGGCGCGCGCAGGCCGCGCCAGTTCTTGACCAGCTTGCCGGTTCGGTCGAACACGAAGGTGCTGCGTTCGATGCCGCGCACCTGCTTGCCGTACATGTTCTTCAGCTTCATCACTCCAAAGCGCTGGCAGACGGTTTCGTCGGCATCCGACAGCAGATCGAACGGAAAACCATGTTTGGCCTTGAAGCTTTCGTGCGATCTCATGCTGTCGCGGGAGACGCCGACGACGAGCGTGTCGGCCTGTGCGAAACCCGCGTTCAGGTCGCGAAACTCCTGGCCTTCCAGCGTGCAGCCCGGGGTGTTGTCCTTGGGGTAGAAGAACACGACGACGTTCTTGCCGCGCTGCGCTGAGAGCCGAAATGTGGCGTTGCCGGTGGACGGCAGTTCGAAATCGTCGATGACGGGATCGTTCATGGAAGTGTTTTCCTATCGGGAGGGAGACTTCAGCAGCACAACGACGGCGCCCGAACCGCCGTCGACGGCACGTGCCTGGCAGAAGGCGAGCACGTCCTCGCGCTGTGTCAGCCAGTGGCGCAGTTTGTGTTTCAGTACCGGCAGCCGATTCTTCGATCCCAATCCCTTGCCATGGATGATGCGCACGCAGCGCCGCTCATCCTTCAGGCAGCGGTTGAGGAAGGCGGCCAGTGCGATGCGTGCCTCGTCGCCGGTGTGGCCGTGCAGATCGAGTTCGGCGCGGATCACCCAGCCGCCGCGGCGCAGTTTCCGCAGTACCGCGGCGGGTACGCCGGGGCGCGCGAAAACGAGTTCCTCGCCGGTGGCCGTGGCGGCGTCCCAGTCCCACGGATCGGCGAGTGCATCGATCAGCACCTGCTGTTCGTCTCGCAGGCGCTGGCGCGCGAGTGGGCGTGGGCGGGGACGCCCGATGTCGGCGCGATTGTCGGGGGGTAGGGGGACGACATCGGCGACCGCGCGGCGGAACAAAAGTGGGCCGTCGGGCTGGGGTTCAGGCTGGCGCGGCCGCACGGCCGTGGCAGCCGCCTGTTCGCGCAGCGCGCGACGCATGCGCGCCAGCGCCTCGAACGAGGCGGACGCGAGCGTACTGCCGCGGGCACGTTTCATGGCGGATCACTCGCGGGGATCCGGCGCGCTCAGACCTTGCCGAGCGCGTCGAGGTAGCGCTCGGCGTCGAGCGCAGCCATGCAGCCGGAACCGGCGCTGGTGACGGCCTGCTTGTAGATGTGATCCTGCACGTCGCCGGCGGCGAATACACCCTCGATGCTGGTCGCGGTGGCATTGCCGTTGCGGCCCGAGCGGGTGACGATGTAGCCGCCGTCGAGTTCGAGCTGCCCTTCGAAGATCCCGGTGTTGGGCTTGTGCCCGATGGCGATGAAGATGCCGGTGAGCGCGATATCTTTCGTGCTGCCATCCCGGGTGCTCTTGATGCGCATGCCGGTGACGCCGGTCTTGTCGCCCAGCACTTCGTCCAGCGTGCTGTCGAGGGCGAGGGTGATCTTGCCTTCCTTCACCTTCTCCATCAGGTGCTCGACCATGATCTTCTCCGCCTTGAAGCTGTCGCGGCGGTGGACCACCGTCACGTGGCGGGCGATGTTGGCGAGGTAGAGCGCTTCCTCGACCGCGGTGTTGCCGCCACCGATCACGGCGACATCCTGCCCCTTGTAGAAGAAGCCGTCACAGGTGGCACAGCCCGACACGCCCTTGCCCATGAAGGCTTGCTCGGACGGCAGACCGAGGTACATGGCCGAGGCACCGGTGGCGATGATGAGCGCGTCGCAGGTGTAGGTGCCGGAATCGCCGATCAGGGTAAGCGGCTTCTCGGTCAGCTTCGCCGTGTGGATCTGGTCGAAGATGATCTCGGCCTTGAAGCGCTCGGCGTGGCGCTGCAGCCGATCCATCAGCTCGGGGCCCTGCACGCCGTCGACGTCGCCTGGCCAGTTGTCGACTTCGGTGGTGGTCATCAGTTGGCCCCCCTGCTGCATGCCGGTGATCACGACCGGGGAGAGATTGGCGCGCGCAGCGTAGACCGCAGCCGAATATCCGGCGGGGCCGGAACCGAGGATGAGGAGTTTGTGGTGTTGAGTGCTCATGGCCTGATCGGATCGGGTGGGAAAGCGCACTATTCTAACCAAACTTCGTAGCCGCAATTCCATACGGGTGCACCGGTATAATCGATGCCTGCTCTGCACGACTGGATACCTCTGCCCGTTTTCATGGCGCGTCCCGCACCCCGAACGTCGACCCCCCTGCCGCCGCGTATGCAGCGCCTGTTGCGTGAGGCACGTGCCCTGCTGGTCGGTGCCGTGGCGCTGCTGCTGGCGGCGATCCTCCTTACACACGACCCCGCCGATCCCGCATTCAGCACGACCGGCGGCGGCGGTCCGGCCGGCAACCTCGGCGGCAGCGCAGGAGCCTATCTCTCGGATCTCCTGCTGATGCTGTTCGGTGCATCGGCGTGGTGGTGGGTGGGCCTGGCGGCCGCCTATGTCATCCGCACCTTCCGGCATCTCGACGATACGCCCCTGGCAACGGGCCGGCAGCGTTGGTTTCGGCTCGGTGGATTCGTCTTGCTGTTGCTGGCGAGCACCGGCGTCGAGCACCTGCGCGCCTGGCACTGGGCACTGGCGTTACCCGATGTCGCCGGCGGCGTGTTCGGTGCGGGGGCCGGCGAACTGGCGGGCACGCTGTTCGGCTTCAACGGCGGCACGCTGATCCTGCTGCTCCTGATGGCGCTCGGATTCAGCGTATTCGCCGGCGTGTCCTGGCTGGAAATGGCCGAGCGCACCGGCGAGTTTCTGGAACGCGTCTGGTGGAAGGCGATCGGTGCGTGGCATGCCTACCGCGACCGCAAGCTGGGCGAGGTGGCGCAGCAGAAGCGCGAGGCCAAGGTTTCGGTGGAGAAGAAGAAGCTGGTCGAGGCACCGCCGATCCGCATCGAGCCGGTCGTCAAGGAAGTGCCGCAGTCCGAGCGCGCCATCGCCGAGAAACAGGCGCCGCTGTTCTCCGACCTGCCGGATTCGCCGCTGCCGCCGCTGCACCTGCTCGATCCCGCCGAGGCCGCGGTGGAGACCGCAAGCGCCGAGGCGCTCGAGTTCACCTCGCTGATGATCGAGCGCAAGCTCGCCGAATTCGGGGTCGAGGTGAAGGTGGTGTCCGCCTCGCCCGGCCCGGTCATCACGCGCTACGAAATCGAACCCGCCACCGGGGTGAAGGGCAGCCAGATCGTCAACCTGGCGAAGGACCTCGCGCGCACGCTGTCGGTGATCAGCATCCGTGTGGTCGAGGCGATCCCCGGCAAGCACACCATGGGGCTGGAGATTCCCAATCCCAAGCGGCAGATCGTGCGGCTTTCCGAGATTCTCGGCTCCAAGGCCTACGCCGACAGTGCGAGCCCGCTCACCGTCACGCTCGGCAAGGACATCGCCGGCAATCCCGTGGTGGCGGACCTCGGCAAGATGCCGCACCTGCTGGTCGCCGGCACCACCGGCTCGGGCAAGTCGGTCGGCGTCAACGCCATGATCCTGTCGCTCGTCTACAAGTCGGACCCCTCGGCCGTGCGCATGATCATGGTCGACCCCAAGATGCTCGAACTCTCCATCTACGAGGGCATCCCGCACCTGCTGGCGCCGGTGGTCACCGACATGAAGCAGGCCGCCAGCGCGCTCAACTGGTGCGTGGCGGAAATGGAACGCCGCTACAAGCTGATGTCGGCGGTCGGCGTGCGCAACCTCGCCGGCTACAATCAAAAAGTGCGTGACGCCAAGAAGGCCGGCACGCCGCTGACGCACCCTTTCAGCCTGACGCCGGACAACCCCGAGCCGCTGGATACCATGCCGATGATCGTGGTGATGATCGACGAACTCGCCGATCTCATGATGGTCGTCGGCAAGAAGGTCGAGGAGCTCATCGCGCGCCTGGCTCAGAAGGCGCGCGCCGCCGGTATCCATCTCATCCTCGCCACGCAGCGGCCCTCGGTCGACGTCATCACCGGTCTCATCAAGGCGAACATTCCGACGCGCATCGCGTTCCAGGTGTCGTCGAAGATCGACTCGCGCACCATTCTGGATCAAATGGGTGCCGAGGCGCTGCTGGGGCAGGGCGACATGCTCTACCTGCCGCCGGGCACCGGTTTGCCGCAGCGCGTGCACGGCGCCTTCGTGTCGGATGCCGAGGTGCACCGCGTCGTCGATTACCTCAAGTCGCTGGGCGAGCCCGATTACGTCGAAGGCGTGCTGGAAGCGCCGGAAGAAGCGGGCGAGGGCGGCGGCGAATACGGTGAGGCGGCCGAGGCCGACCCGCTCTACGACCAGGCGGTCGCCTACGTGTTGAAGTCGCGCCGCGCGTCGATCTCGGCGGTGCAGCGCCAGCTGCGCATCGGCTACAATCGCGCTGCACGCATGATCGAGGACATGGAGCGCGCCGGGCTGGTGTCGCCCATGCAGTCGAATGGCAACCGCGACGTGCTTGCGCCGCATAGCGAATCATGAGCCGCTTCTTCGCCCTGATCCCCGCCGCCGGCTCCGGCTCGCGCATGGGTGGGGCCGTCGAAAAGCAGTACCTGGATCTCAACGCCGTGCCGATGATCGCGCACGCGATGATGGTGCTGGCGCGCGCGCCCCGCATCGAGCGGATCTACGTCGTGCTGTCGCCGACCGACACGCGCTGGGACAACTTCGAGTGGCGCGGCTGGGAAGAGCGCATCGAGGTGCTGCGCTGCGGTGGCGCGACGCGCGCCGAAACCGTGCTGAACGGCCTCGGTGCGATCTCGAAGGCCTGCGCGCCGAACGACTGGGTGCTGGTGCACGACGCCGCGCGCCCCTGTCTGCCGGATGAGATGCTCGCCAGGCTGCTCGACGAAGTCGCCGACGACCCGGTCGGGGGGCTGCTCGCCGTGCCGGTCGCCGACACCCTCAAGCGCGCCGCGGCCGACACGACCGCCGGCACGCGCGCCGAGGCCACCGTGCCGCGCGTCGGCCTGTGGCAGGCGCAGACGCCGCAGATGTTCCGCCACGGCATGCTCGTCGAAGCCCTGCGCGCCGCCGGCAGCGACATGACCGACGAGGCCTCGGCGATCGAAAAGATGGGCCTGCAACCGAGATTGGTCGAATCCGACAGCCGCAACCTCAAGGTCACCTATCCGCAGGACCTGGAACTTGCCGGCCTGATCCTGAGGAAACTGCATGAGTGACATCCGCATCGGCCACGGCTTCGACGTCCACGCGCTGGTCGAAGGCCGCAGGTGCATCATCGGCGGCGTCGATATTCCCTACGGGCGCGGACTCGCCGGTCATTCCGACGCCGACGTGCTGCTGCACGCGATCTGCGACGCGCTCCTTGGTGCGGCGGGGTTGGGCGATATCGGCCGCCACTTTCCCGATACCAGTGCGGAATTCAGGGACATCGACAGCCGCATCCTGCTGCGCCGCGTCGCCGAACAATTGAAGGAACGCGCCTGGACGGTCGGCAACGTCGACGCCACCATCATCGCGCAGGCGCCGAAAATGGCACCGCACATCGCGCGCATGACCGCCCACATCGCCGACGACCTCGGCATCGCCCTCGACCGCGTCAACGTCAAGGCGACCACCACCGAAAAGCTGGGCTTCACCGGCCGCGGCGAAGGCATCGCCGCCGAGGCGGTGTGCCTGATCGTGCGTGGCTGAGATCGCGCCACCCGCGGCGGAAACGCTGCGGCTCTTTTTCGCGCTGTGGCCCGACGACGCCACCCGCGATGCCCTCAACCGCACCGGCAAATGGCTGCACCAGCACTGGGGCGGCCGTCGAATGCGCGCCGACACTCTGCACATCACGCTCGCCTTCCTCGGCGCCACCCCCGCCGATCGGCTCGACGCAGTCTTCGCCTGCGCCGACGCGATCCAGGCCGCGCCGTATGACCTGTTGCTCGACCAGGCTGGCTACTGGCGCCACAACCGTATCGGCTGGCTGGGTGCGAGCGAAGCGCCGCCACCGCATCTCGAACTCGTCGAGGCATTGAATGCGCAATTGCGTGCCGCAGGTTTCCCCGTTGACGAGCGTCCACACGTGCCGCATGTCACGTTGCTGCGCAAGTCGATGGGTGGCGAGATCCCCGAGTGCCGCCCGGTTGGCTGGCCGGTCCGCGACTGGGTGCTGGTGAAATCCGTGACCGAATCCGGCGGGGCGCGCTATGCGGTTATCCGACGCTGGCCGCTCCTTTGATGCGACGGCCTGCCCGCATCCGGCCGCTTACGGCTTCTTAAAGAAGTCTCCCCAAGTGCCGAAATAGATACCGTCTAAATAAGAAAACAGGCATGAGGTGATGGAGACCCCGCTGGACGCACGCGGCAGTACCGCCGCGGCAGCACGTGCTGCCGTGCCGATCTGGCAATGGGCGGTTGCGCTGGCGCTGTTCTGGACGGGGGTGGCGGTCACCTCGATGGTCTGGAACATCACGCAGGTGCGGGAACTGGTGCTCGAACAGGCGCAGATCGAGCTGCGTGCCAATTATTTCAAGGATCTTTCCTTCCGCAACTGGGCGACGCGTCATGGCGGCGTGTATGTCCCCGTTACGCCGGAAACGCAGCCTGATCCCTATGTGGCCAGCCTCCCCGAGCGGGACGTACGCACGCCATCGGGCCGCCTGCTCACCCTCATCAACCCGGCGCTGATGGTGCGCCAGTTCAACGAGCTGGCGACCGAGGGATCCGGTGCGCGCGGCCACCTGAGTGGCCTCAAGCCGATCAACCCCGGCAACCAGCCGGATCCCTGGGAAGCCGGCGCCCTGGCGCAATTTGGCAAGGGGGTGGAAGAGGTTACCGGTATCGCCGATATCGACGGCAAGCCGTATCTGCGCCTGATCCGCCCCATGAAAATGGGCGACAAGTGCCTGCCGTGCCACGTGCAGCAGGGATACCGTGTGGGGGATGTCGCGGGCGGCATCAGCGTGTCGGTGCCGCTGGGGCCGCTGCAGGCAGCCGGGGATGCGCGCATGCGGTCGCTCGCGCTGGGGCACGGCGCGCTGTGGCTGCTGGGCGTCGGCGGCATCGGGATCGGCGCACGCCAGCTGCGGCGGCGCGTCGACGAACGGGAGGCCATGCACCAGGCGCTGGAGGAACACCAGGCCCGCACGCGGGCGATTCTGCGCGCTTCGCTCGATGCCATCATCGCCATCGATGCCGATAACCGCATCATCGACTGGAACGCCGAGGCCGAACAGACCTTCGGCTGGTCGCGTGACGAAGCGCTCGGGCGCTCGTTGTCGGAGACGATCATCCCCGAGCGTTTCCGCGCCCGCCATGAAGCGGGACTGAAGCGCGATCTCGACCAGGGTACGGAAACGCGCGCCACGGCCATGATCGGCAGGCGGGTCGAGGTGGCCGGCCTGCATCGCGATGGGCACGAGTTTCCCATCGAAATCTCCATTGCCCGTATCAGTGCGTCGGGCGCACCCTGCTACAGCGCCTACGTGCGCGACATCAGCGAACGCAAGGCGGCGGTCGAGAAGATCAATCGCGACTATCACGTGCAGCGCGTGCTGGCGGAGCTTCTTGAAACCAGTATGCGGCCAGTGCCATTCGAGCAGCGTCTGCAATTCGCTCTGGAACTGATCCTGTCGACACCGTCGCTGTCGCTGCAGGGTTCCGGCAGCATCTTCCTCGCCGACCCGGCGTCGGGACAGCTGCGCATGGCCGCCAGGCACGGCCTCTCGAAGAGCGTCGAGAGCGCCTGCGCCACCGTTGAGATTGGTGAATGCCTGTGTGGGCGTGCGGCAGAAGCGCGCGAACTCCTCTACACCGACTGCATCGACGAGCGGCACGACAAGGTGTTTCCTGGCATGAGGCCGCACGGCCACTACTGTGCTCCCATCCTGTTCGACGAGAAACTGCTTGGAGTGCTGAATCTGTATCTCGAGGCGCATCACCAGCAGACGCCCGAGGAACTCCAATTCATCACTGCCGCGGCGCACGCGGTCGGCGGCATGATCCAGCAGCATCAGGCGCAGGAGCAGCTGCGCTACCATGCCTATCACGACGCGCTGACGGACATGCCGAACCGCGCACTGTTCATGAACCGTCTCGTGCAGCGACTGGCCTTGGGCGAACGCAACCCGGGATCGCTGTGCGCGGTGCTGTATCTGGATCTCGACCGTTTCAAGACTGTCAACGACAGCCTCGGGCATGCACTCGGCGACCAGTTGCTGCTCGAAGCGAGCCGGCGCATTGCGGGGTGCGTGCGCCCCGGCGATACGCTGGCGCGTCTGGGGGGCGACGAGTTCACGATCCTGCTGGAAAACGTCGACGATCCGGCGGATGCGCTGCGTGTCGCCGAGCGCCTCCACGCTGCGCTCCAGCCACCCGTCGTCCTCGGCGGACGGGAAATCTTTGCTTCGACCAGCATCGGCATTGTCGTCACGGCCTGTGAAGGTCGCGCAGCCCCCGACCTGGTACGCGATGCGGACACCGCGATGTATCGGGCCAAGGCCCGAGGCCCGGGCCAGACCGTGCTGTTCGACGAACAGATGCACCAGCGCGCAGTGGCGCAACTGACGCTGGAATCCGAGCTACGCCGGGCGATCGAGCGTGCGGAATTGTGCCTCCATTACCAGCCCATCGTCGATGCCGCGACCGGTCGTCTGCTTGGCTTCGAAGCGCTGGTGCGCTGGCAGCACCCCGAGCGCGGCATGATTTCCCCGCTGGAATTCATACCCCTGGCGGAAGAGACCGGTCTCATCAACGAGATCGGCCAGTGGGTGCTGGCGGAAGCCTGTCGCCAGCTCCAGGCATGGCAGTGCGGTGCGGCGGGCCAGCCCGACCTCTACGTGAGCGTCAACCTTTCGGCAAGGCAGTTCCTGCAGCCCGACCTGCTGGAGCGTGTTGCCGAGATCATTTCCCGCTCCGGCGTCGAGCCGCGGCGCATCGCGCTGGAAATCACCGAAAGCGTGCTGATGCACAACCGCGAAACCACGCACAGGATGCTGCTCGACCTGAAGGGGCTCGGCGTCAATCTGTATGTCGACGACTTCGGCACCGGCTATTCATCGCTCAGCTATCTGCAGAACTTCCCCTTCGATGCGCTCAAGATCGATCGCGCGTTCGTCAGCCGCCTGACACCGGGCATCGAGGAGGTCGAGATGGTGTCGACGATCATTTCCATCGCCCGCAACTTCAACATGAGCGTGATCGCGGAGGGGGTGGAGAACGATGGCCAGCTCGAACGCCTCATCGCGCTCGGCTGCGACACCGTGCAGGGATTCCATTTCTCCCCGCCTTTGCCGGCGAGCGCAGCGGCGTCGCTCGTGGCGGAGCGGGCGGTTGGCGCATCCGGAGCGGAGGAGGCGAGCGCGCTGGTTCCGTGATGCGCGGCAGCGCGGTCGCTGCGGCTGACGCAGCGACGCTGGCACGGCCTTCTTGCGGCCTCACCGTCCGGAAAGGCCGACCCCGATCGAGGAGGGCGTGGCTGTGACCGAAACCGGGGCGGGCATGCTGCCGGGAGTGCTGATATCGTAGGCCTCAAGCGCCGTGTTCATCGCTCGAAACGCGGTATTCCCGACAAGGAATGCCCCTGTCCCCGTTGTACTGGGCGCGCCGCCGCGCTCACCGATGCGCTGCGGTGACGCGGGATTGCTGATGTCGTATACCTCGACGCCGGTGGAATGTGTTCGAATCGCGCGGGTCCCGGTTGCATCGATCGCCACGGCGGTGTTTACCGCCGCGCTCAGTGCCCCCGTTTGCGATCCGGCAAACGAAGGCATGCCGTTCGCCGCGATGTTGAAAACCTCGATGCCGCTGGGCGTCGACCGCACGGCGATGGTCCCGCCCGGTGCAAAGCGGACACCGACACCGACCGCCGAAACGCCGCCTGTGGCAGAGCCTACGAGCACCGGTGCTGTGGGGTTCGAGACGCTGTACACGTCGATCCCGGACGAATGTGCGCGCACCGCGAAGGTGCCACGCAGGTCCACCGCGACGCCTGTCGCGCTGAGCGTTCCCGTGGCGGCCGACGTGACCTGCCGCTGGGGCGCCCCATTGACGAGCAGATAGGTCTCCAGCCCGATGTCCACAGCGCGCACCAGCAGGTTGCCGGCCGCAGCGATGGCGGTACCGGTTCCGCTGGGGCTGCCCGTCGCCGAACCCGCCAGCGCGAGCGTGTTGCTGGCGAGCAGGTTGAAGCTCTGCACGTCTGCCGCGCTCGTGCGCACGACGTGATCCAGTCCGTTGAACGCGACCCCCACGACTGCCGTGCCGCCCTGGATCGTCGCCGCATCGGTGTCGAGCAGGCTGAACGCGCCGTTGGCAAAGCTGAACGTTTGCACGTCCTGGCCGCTGGTCCGGAAAAGAAGCGTGGCGGCGGGCGCCGGGGGCGCGAGCACCTGGAAAGTCAGGGTCTGGCTCGTTTGACCATTCACGTTGACGCTCACGTTGGTCGGACCCGCAGCAAGGGGCGGAACCTGCGCGGTGAGCTGGCTCGCGGAGACGAAGGTCGTCGGCGTCGCCTGCCCACCGAAGCGCACGCTCGCGCCAGCCTCGTATCCGGCGCCGGTGAGCGCCATCGTCGTGCCGGGAGTGCCGCTCGTCGCGCTCAGGCTACTCAGCACCGGGCGAACGTTCACGTTGAGCGATCCGTTTTGCAGTCCGCCCGCCGTGGCGGATAACGCGGCGCTGCCACCGACCTGTCCGGTGACGGCAAACGGCGACGAACTCGCGGCGTTGGCGGCGATCGTTGCACTGGCCGGTGCCGTGATCCGGTTCGAGCCGGGCGTTAGGGTGACGGTCGTCAGGTTGCCCTGCACCGGCGAGACGGTCGCGCGGACATTCGTCGACGTGCCGGCGTCGAGGGTCAAGGGACCGGCTGGCGAGAAGCCCAGTGCGGGCGGAGGTGGTGCCGCCACGGAGAACGTGACGGTGTCGCTGCCGTCGCCGCAATAAGGGATGAGAAACCAGTATTGCAGCGTCTTCGCGCTGACGGTGAGCGTGTGTGATCCTGGTGACAGGTTGCTGAACGTGGCCTGCGGCAGCGTGGCGGCCGGCGGTTGTGGCGAGAACGACGAAGTGACGTTGTTGCCGTCAAGCGTGGCGTCGAAAGTGTTCGAGCACACCTGCGAGCGAAAGCCCACTTCCGCGACGACGGTGCTGGTTGGACTGACGTAACCCTCCGGTGGCCGCGTGATCGTGACACAGCCGGCCAGCAGCGCAGTCGCGACGAGTGCCACAGTGGATTGCATGTTGCCGGGTTTCGG
>JANJWS010000051.1 GCA_024709425.1 Thiobacillus sp. | reverse complement strand
TCCCGATTTTGCGAAAGCGGGGGCGACCTACATCACCTTCCATCCGGAAGCCTCCGAGCACATCGACCGCACCATCGGCCTGATCAAGGAAAACGGCTGCAAGGCCGGCCTGGTGTTCAACCCCGCCACCCCGCTCGACGTCCTCGAATACACGCTGGACAAGCTCGACATGGTGCTGCTGATGAGCGTCAACCCCGGCTTCGGCGGGCAGAAGTTCATCCCCTACGTGCTCGACAAGGCACGCGCCGTGCGCAAGATGATCGACGACCGCGGCCTCAAGGTGGAGATCGAGATCGACGGCGGCGTCGGTCCCGCCAACATCGCGGAAGTGGCGCGCGCCGGGGTCGATACCTTCGTCGCCGGCTCCGCTGTCTTCGGTGCCGCCAGGGACAGCGATCCGCAGCGCTACAACAGCATCATCGCCGCGATGCGCGCGGAACTGGCGAAGGTCTGAAAACATAGGGGTCAGGATTCAGGGGTCAGGGGCTAGGGGGCTTTGTGCTTCGCGCCTTATGAATCAGTGCGCGGCCAAAGGCCGCACCTCCCCTGAATCCTGATCCCTGAATCCTGACCCCTATAAAAATGAATTTTCCAATTCCCATCAAGGCCGTCGTCATCGATCTCGACGGCACCCTGCTCAACACCGCGCCGGACCTTGCGCACGCGGCGGAGCTGATGATGGCCGACCTCGGTCGCCCCTGTCCGTCGCTGGAGACGATTTCTACCTACATTGGTAACGGCGTGTCGCGTCTGGTGAAGCGCGTGCTCACCGGCGAGATGGACGCCGAGCCCGACGCGGCGCTGTTCGAGCAGGCGATTGCCTTGTATCAAAAGCATTACGGCGAGCATGTTTCGCTGCATTCGCGTCCGTTTGACGGCGTGGTCGAAGGGCTCGACGCGTTCAGGGCGATGGGCCTGCACATCGCCTGCATCACCAACAAGGCAGCGCAGTTCACCCATCCGCTGCTGAAGGACACGGGGCTCTTCGATTACTTCGAGCTGATCCTCTCCGGCGACACGCTGCCCAGGCGCAAGCCCGACCCGCTGCCGCTCTTGCACGCCTGCGAGGTGTTCGGCGTGAAGCCGGCCGAACTGCTGCTCATCGGCGATTCACTCAACGACACCCAGGCCGCGCGCGCCGCCGGCTGCCCGGTGTTCTGCGTGCCCTACGGCTACAACCGCGGCCGCCCGGTCGCCGAGCTCGACCTCGACGCCGTGGTGCCGAGCCTCGCCGATGCGGCAAAGATGGTGGTGAAGGCTTGATGGCAAGGGGCCAGGATTCAGGATTCAGGGGCCAGGGAGCGTGTGGCCGATGGCCACGCTTTTCTTGAATCAAGGCGCGCAGCGACCTACCCTGACCCCTGAATCCTGATCCCTGACCCCTGCTATGACTGAACAAGAATTCTTCGACCTCGCCCGCCAGGGCTACAACCGCATCCCGCTGGTGCGCGAACTGCCGGCGGACCTGGATACGCCGCTGTCGGTGTATCTCAGGCTCGCCAACGCGCCGTATACCTACCTGCTCGAGTCGGTGGTCGGTGGCGAGCGTTTCGGCCGCTATTCCTTCATCGGCCTGCCGGCGCGCACGGTGCTGCGCGCGCGCGCGCACCTGCTGACGGTGGAGACCGACAGTGCGGTGGTCGAGGAGCACACGCTCGACGACCCGCTCGCCTTCATCGCCGAATTCCAGGCGCGCTTCAGGGCGGCACCGGTGCCGCGGCTGCCGCGTTTCACCGGCGGGCTCGCCGGCTATTTCGGTTACGACACCATCCGCCACATCGAGAAGCGCCTGGCGATGACGCGCAAGGACGACGTGCTGCACACGCCGGACATCCTCCTGATGCTGACCGAGGAACTGGCGGTGTTCGACAACCTCGCCGGCAAGCTCTACCTCATCACCCATGCCGACCCCATGCAGGCGGATGCCTACGCGCAGGGCCACCTGCGCTTGGCGGCGCTGGCCGAGAAGCTGCGCGCGCCGGTGCAGGTGCCGCCAGCGCTGACGATCAGGCCGTCCGAGCCGAAGTCGGAATTCGGCGAGGCCGAGTTCAAGGCGGCGGTGCAGAAGGCCAAGGACTACATCGGCGCCGGCGACATCATGCAGGTGGTGCTCTCGCAGCGCATGTCGCGGCCGTTCGACGCCTCGCCCCTGTCGCTGTATCGCGCACTGCGCAGCCTCAACCCGTCGCCGTACATGTTTTTCTATGACTTCGGCGGCTTCCACGTGGTCGGCTCCTCGCCCGAGATCCTGGTGCGACTGGAGGGCGACACCGTCACCCTGCGACCCATCGCCGGCACCCGCCCGCGCGGGCTCACGCGCGAGGACGACCAGCGTCTCGCCGAGGAACTCCTGGCCGACCCCAAGGAATGCGCGGAGCACCTGCAGCTGCTCGATCTCGGGCGCAACGACACCGGCCGCGTCGCGGTGACCGGCAGCGTCCGGGTCACCGAAAACATGCAGATCGAACGCTACTCCCACGTCATGCACATCGTCTCCAACGTCGAGGGCAAGCTGAAACCCGGACTTGCCGCGCTCGACGTGCTGCGTGCCAGCTTCCCCGCCGGCACCGTGTCCGGTGCACCCAAGGTGCGGGCGATGGAAATCATCGACGAGCTGGAACCTTCCAAGCGCGGCATCTACGCCGGTGCCGTCGGCTATCTCGGCTACAACGGCGACATGGACCTCGCCATCGCGATCCGCACCGCTGTGGTCAAGGACGGCATGCTCTACGTGCAGGCCGGCGCCGGCATCGTCGCCGACTCCGTGCCCGAGAGCGAATGGCAGGAGACGCAGAACAAGGCGCGTGCCATCGTGCGGGCGGCGGAGATGCTGCAGGGCTGACCGGCCCGCGCCGCAGCTGTTACCGTCCTGTAACGAAGCGCGCCTATCCTTGAGGATTCACTGACCTTGCAGCCGCCGGGCCCTGACGGGCGGAGTGGCCGGTTATCCCTTGCGGCAACCCGGTCAAGTAGGGTTATCATCTCCGCAAGACAGCAATAAAAACGCAACAGTCCCATCCTGAATATTCCAAACTGGAGAACCCGGCGGGCATGATCATGGGAGACAACACCTTCAAGTGCCGCGCGCGCGGCTTCACCCTGCTCGAACTGCTGGTGGTGCTGGTCATTCTCGGCCTGCTGGTCGGGGTGGTGGCGCCGCGATTCTTCGGTCAGGTCGGCAAGTCGGAAGCCAAGGTGTCGAAAGCGCAGATCCGCGCGCTGGAAGACGCGCTCGACCAGTACCGTCTCGACGTCGGCCGCTACCCGACGACCGAGCAGGGGCTGGCGGCACTGAATGCGCAGCCGGCCGGCGAGACGCGCTGGCAGGGCCCCTATCTGAAGAAGAACGTCCCCGGCGACCCGTGGGGCAATCCGTATCAATACCGCTCGCCGGGCGAGCACGGCGAAGTCGATCTCTTTTCCCTGGGACGTGACGGGCAGCCGGGCGGCAGCGGTGACGCCGCCGATATCTCCAACTGGTAACGATGCGTTTCGAGATCCGGGCGCTCGGCACGGACCGGCGCGTGAACCTGACGCTGGAGGCGGCCGATGCCGCCGACGCAGCCGAGCAGGTGCGCCTGCAAGGGCTGTCCGTGCTCGACGTGCGGCCTGCCGGCACGCTCGGCTTCCTCACCTGGCGCCGCCGCGCGCGCTTTCCGCTGGTGCTGTTCTCGCGCGAGCTGCTGGCGCTGCTCAACAGCGGGCTGTCGCTCGTCGAGGCCCTGCAGACGCTGGAGGAGAAGGAAGCGCGTCCTGAAACGCGCAAGGTCCTCGACGATGTCCTGAAGCGCCTGTACGAGGGCGAGTCGTTTTCCGCGGCCATCGGCCACGTGTCGGAGGCCTTCCCGCCGCTGTACGTGGCGACGGTACGTGCGGCCGAGCGCACCAGCGATCTGCCGCAGGCGCTGGCGCGCTACGTCGCCTATCAGGACCAGGTCGAGCAGGTGCGCAAGAAGGCGCTGGCGGCGTCGATCTATCCCATGTTGCTGATGGTCGTCGGCGGGCTGGTGGCGCTGTTCCTGCTGGGGTTCGTCACGCCGCGCTTCGCATCGATCTATGCCGACAACATGGAAAACCTGCCGTGGGCCTCGCGCGTACTGATGCAGTGGGGCAACTTTGTCGCGGCGCACGCGGTCAATGCCGGCCTGTTGCTGCTGGCGCTGCTGGGTGCGGCCGTCTATGCGGCGAGCCGGCCGGCGGCGCGTGCCTGGGTGGCGCGCCAGCTGTGGCGTTTGCCGGGATTGGGTGAGCCGTTGCGGGTGTTCCAGCTCACCCGCTTCTACCGCACTGTCGGTATGCTGCTCTCGGGCGGCATTCCGGTGGTGACCGCGCTGGAAATGGCGGGGGGACTGCTGCAGCCGGAACTGCGCCTGCGGCTGGCCAGCGCCGCGGTGAGCATCCGCGAGGGGCAGGCGCTGTCGCAGGCGATGGCACGCGCCGGACTGGTGACGCCGGTGGCATTGCGCATGCTGCGGGTCGGCGAGAAGAGCGGGCGCATGGGCGAGATGATGGAATCCATCGCCACCTTCCACGAGGAGGAAACCAGCCGCTTCGTCGAATGGTTCACCCGCCTGTTCGAGCCCATCCTCATGGCGCTGATCGGCCTCATCATCGGCGTTATCGTGGTGATGCTCTACCTGCCCATCTTCGAACTTGCCGGGAGTCTGGAATGAACGCGCCGGGCCTGCCCACGTCCCGCATCGATCACGCGCTGCTGCTTCAGGCGCGCGAGCAGGCAACGCGCGAGGGCGGCACCGCGCTCGACGCGCTGGAGCGCCTGTGCGGCGTCGACGGCGCGGCGTTCCTGGATGCGCTCGGGCAGGCTTTCGCCTATCCGGTGCTGCCGATGGACCGGCTGCACGCGCTGCGCCCGGCGTTCGACCTGCTGCCGTTCGGCCAGGCGCTGCAGCGCGAGTGCGCCGCCGGCCGCGACGACGACGGCACACTGTGGTTCGTATTCGCCGACCCGCTCAAACCCGAACTGCTGGAGTGGGCCGACGGCCGCATCGAGGCCGCCTTTACGCCGGCGCTGGCGCGGCGCGACGATATCCTCGCCTGGCTGCATCGCCTCGAAGGTGAGCTGCGCGCCATGGACGGCGTGGTGGGTGATGCACAGGGGGCGGGCAGCGGCGAAAAGGTCGAGGAGATCTCGCTCAAGGCGATCGGCGAGGACGCCTCACCGGTCGTCAAGCTGGTGCACTCGACACTGTACGACGCACTTTCTGCCGGCGCCTCCGACATTCATCTGGAAAACGATCCGCAGGGCATCATCATCAAGTACCGCATCGACGGCGTGCTCAACCTCGTGGCGCAGTCCCCGGGGCGCGAGATGGCGGAGCAGGTGATCTCGCGGATCAAGGTGATGGCCGAGCTCGATATCGCCGAGCGGCGCGTGCCGCAGGACGGGCGCTTCAAGGTGCTGATGCGCGGCCGCGAGATCGACCTGCGCGTCTCCATCATGCCCGGCGTATTTGGCGAGGACGCGGTGCTGCGCATCCTCGACCGCCAGCAGCTCGCCGACGAACTCAAGGGCATCACCCTCGACCGCCTCGGTTTTGCCGGCGCCGACCTCGCGCTCATCCGCAAGCTGTCGCACGAACCCTACGGCATGTTCCTCGTCACCGGCCCCACCGGCTCGGGCAAAACCACCACGCTGTATGCGGCGATCTCCGAGATCAACACCGGACGCGACAAGATCATCACCATCGAGGATCCGGTCGAATACCAGCTGCCCGGCATCCTGCAGATTCCGGTCAACGAGAAGAAGGGCCTCACCTTCGCACGCGGCCTGCGCTCGATCCTGCGTCACGACCCCGACAAGATCATGGTGGGCGAGATCCGCGACGGCGAGACCGCGCAGATCGCGGTGCAGTCGGCGCTCACCGGGCACCTCGTGTTCACCACCGTGCACGCCAACAACGTGTTCGACGTCATCGGCCGCTTCATGCACATGGGCGTCGACCCCTACAGCTTCGTCTCGGCGCTGAACGGCATTCTCGCGCAGCGTCTGGTGCGGGTGAACTGCACCCAGTGCGCCGTGCCTGTCGTGCCCGATGCGCAGCTGCTGGCCGATTCCGGCCTCGACGCGGCGCGCGCCGCCGGCTTCGATTTTCGCGCCGGCAAGGGTTGCGGCCATTGTCGCGGCAGCGGCTACAAGGGACGTCGCGCGATTCCCGAAATGATGGTGCTGAACGACGAGATCCGCGAACTCATCAGTACCCGCGCGCCGATCCGCCAGGTGAAGGAAGCCGCCGCGCGCGCCGGTGTGCGCACCCTGCGCGACGCCGCGCTCGATCTGGTGCGCCAGGGCGTGACCACGCTGGAGGAAGTGAACCGTGTCACTTTTGTCGCCTAGCGTTCGCATCGCGCTCACCCCCTCACGCGTAGCGGTCGTCAACGGTCGCAGCTACCGCGAGGCCGTCGTGGCGGCGCCCGGCTGGGCCGCGGCGCTGGAAGCTTTGGCAGCCCTGCTGGCCGGCGCGGGCGTGAAAGGGCGGGCAAGCGTGACACTGTCCCAGCACTTCGCGCCGGCCTACCTCCTGGCGCCGCCGCCGGTGCTGTTAAAGCCCGCCGAGCAGGCAGCCTGGGTGCGCGACACGCTGGTGCGGCAGTATGGCGAGGCGAGCCGCGACTGGCGCCTGGCCTGGCAGCCGGCGCCGCCCGACAAGCCCGTCCTCGCCACCAGCCTGGCCGCGGACGCCCTTGCGGGACTCGAAGCGCTCGCGCGCACTGCTTCGCTACGCCTGGCGCGGGTGCAACCTTGGCTGGTGCCCGCCTGCAACCGGCTGCGGCCGGGCCGCGTCCCCGCCTGGTTCGTGCTCGCCGAGCCGGGCCGTCTCACGCTGGCGCACATGCAGCGGGGCGCGCTGACGCACCTGCGCAGCACCCGCATGCAGGGCGATGCCGGGACGGCCCTCGCCGACCTGCTCGCGCGCGAAGCCCTGCTTGCGGGCGAAACGGCGCCGGCGCCGGTATGGATCGAGAGCGTGCTGCCCGGTGTCGACTGGAAGGGCGCGCTCCCGGGTCGCATGGTGCAGGGGCTGGCGGCCGGCCGCGACCTCCTCGAACCCATGTTGAAGCCCTGAGATGCGTATGCTGAAGCTGGATTTCGAACACCCCGCGCCGCGTCCCCACTGGACCGCGTGGCTGTTGCTGGCAGCGGGCCTGGCGGCGGCCGCCTGGACCGGCTGGCAGGCGTGGCGCGCGCAGGAAGCATTCGACCGCGCGGTGGCCGAGGCGCCGCACGCAGCCCAGGTGCCCGCGCCGCGCCGGGCCACCGCCGCGGCCCGTACCGACGACACCGCGGCGCGCAGCGCACGCGAGCAGCTGGCGACACCGTGGAGCGAGCTGTTCATGCGCCTGGAAGGCAACCTGCCCAAGCGCATTGCACTGGTCACGCTGGAAGCCGACACACGCAAGCCGGAAGCCACCCTCACCGCCGAGGCGCGCAACGCCAAGGACATGCTGGCCTATGTCGAGCAGTTGAAGGACGAGGCCGGCTTCACCACGGTAACGCTGGCAAGCCACGCCTTGCAGGAAGCGGACCCGCAGCAGCCGCTGCGTTTCATCGTCCGGCTGGGATGGAAGCCCTGATGGCGCGTCCGCTCGACACCCTGCGCTATCATTTCGGCCGGCTCGGCCGCATCGGTGCCTTGGGCGGCCTGCTGCTGCTCGCCAGCCTGGCCTATACACAGCTTGCGCTGCACCCGCTGCAGGCGCAGACGGCTGCGCAGTTGCGTGACAACGCCCGCGCCGCTGCGCGCGCTGACGCAGCGCGCAGCGAGGAAAGCAGTGCCACGGCCTCTCCGCAGCCCGCACTGGCGCCCGCCGCCGCCGCGGCGTTGCGCCGCCTGTTCGAGGCGGCGGCGCAGGCCGGGTTGGATCTGGACCAGGGCGACTACCGCCTCACCGAAGTCGGCGACGCACACCTGCGCCGCTACCAACTCGCGCTGCCTGTGACCGGCAGCTATCCGCAGATCCGCGCATTCCTTGCCGAGGCCGTGAACAACGACCCTGCGCTGGCGCTCGTCGCGGTGCGCCTGCGGCGCGAACGCATCGAAGCAACCGAGATCGATGCCATGCTGAACTTCATCCTCTACCTGGCGAGCGACGCATGAATGCGCGGCACCGCTGGCTGGCTGCGGCATTGGTCGCGACCGTGATCGCCGCCCTGTGGCCGCAGCCGGAGGACGACGCCATCGTGCCCGCGCGTCCCGTGCCACCTGCCGCCCATCCCGCGCCCGCCGCCCCGGCGTCCACACCGGCCGTGCCGAGCCCTGCGCAGCGCGAGCGTCTCATCGCCATGCAGGGCAACCTGTTCCCGCAGCAGACCTGGCAGCCGCCACCTCCACCACCAAAACCTCACACACCACCCCCACCGCCTCCGCCCCAGGCACCGCCGCTGCCTTTCAAGTACCTGGGCCATTGGGAGGACGGCGGTCGCAAGACCCTGCTGCTGGTGCAGGGTGAACAGCCGATTCCGGTCCAGCCTGGGCAGACGCTCGCTGGCGGCTGGCGAGTGGACACGATTTCCGAGCATGCCGTAGTTTTCACCTACGTGCCCCTCGACCTGCAAACGACTTTGGGTATCACGCCATGAACAAGGCCCTTCCGATCGCCATCCTCGCCATCACGCTGGCCGGCTGCGCCAGCGACCGCGCCTTTCGCGAAGGCGAGCGCCTGCTCGCCGAGGGGCGCACCGAATCCGGACTGCGCCAGCTGGAACAGGCAATGCGCGAATCCCCGAACAAGGCGCAATACCGCACCGCCTACTTCCAGGCGCGCGATGCGTATCTCACCCGTCTCATCGTCGAAGCAGACACCCACCTGCTGGCCGGACGGGACACCGAGGCGGACGCGGCGTATCGCAAAGTGCTCGAATTCCACGCCGAGAGCCCGCGCGCCCACGCCGGTCTTGCCGCCATTGAAAACCAGCGCCGCAACAAGAGGCTGCTCGAAGAGGCCAACCGAGCGATCGCCAAGGGCGAGACCGAGATCGCGCGCGCACGTTTGCGCGCGGTACTGGCGCGCGACCCCGAAAACGCCGAGGCGCTGCGCCTGACACGCCAAGCCGACGAGAAATCCGGCAAGACGCACGGCGCGGAATTCCCCAAGCTCGCCGAAGCTTACCGCCGCCCGGTGTCGCTGCAGTTTCGCGACGCGCCGATTCGCACCATCTTCGACGCGCTGTCGCGCCAGTCCGGCCTCAACTTCGTCTTCGACAAGGATGTACGCACCGATGTGCGCCTGACCATTTTCGTCACCCAGACCCCCATCGTCGACAGCCTCGACATGCTGCTGAAGACCGGCCAGCTGGGAAAGAAAGTACTCAACGAAAACACCCTGCTGATCTACCCCGCGCTGCCGGCAAAGATCAAGGAATACCAGGACCTGGTGGTAAAGGGCTTCTTTCTTTCCAACGCCGACGTCAAGCAGGCCGTCAACCTCGTCCGCACCATGACCAAGACGCGCGACCTTCACATCGACGAGCGGCTCAACCTGCTGGTGGTGCGCGACACGCCCGAAGCGGTGCGCCTGGTGGAAAAACTGGTGGCGCTGGCGGATCGCCCCGAAGCGGAAGTGATGCTGGAAGTGGAGATCCTCGAGGTGAAGCGCAGCCGGCTGCAGGAGTTGGGCGTGCAGTATCCGAACCAGTTCACGCTGCTGAACACCATCACCACCGAAACCGCCACCTCGTCCACGGTCGGCGCTCCCGTGGTCACCACCAGCACCACGCTGTCCCCCCTGCCGATGACCGTGGACCGGTTGCGCCACATCACCGGTGCCGACATTGCGATGAACAACGTGCTCGTCAACCTGCGCAAGGACAGCGGCGACGTCAACATCCTTGCCAACCCGCGCATCCGGGTGAAGAACAAGGAAAAGGCCAAGATCCACATCGGCGAGAAGCTGCCGGTATTCACCACTACCTCGACGGCCAACGTCGGGGTGTCGGCCTCGGTGAATTACCTCGACGTCGGCCTCAAGCTCGATGTCGAACCCAATGTGTCGCTCGACGACGAGGTGTCGATCAAGGTCGGCCTGGAAGTGAGCAGCATCGTCAAGGAGGTGAGCGGGCCGTCCAGTTCGCTGGCCTACCAGGTCGGCACGCGCAGCGCGAGCACGGTGCTGCGCCTGAAGAACGGCGAGACGCAGGTGCTCGCCGGCCTGATCAGCGACGAGGAGCGCAAGAGCACCAGCCACATCCCGGGTTTTGGCGAGGTGCCGGTAATCGGCCGCCTGTTCGGCAGCCAGCGCGATACCTCGTCGAAGACCGAGATCATGCTGCTCATCACGCCGCGCATCATGCGCAACGTCACCCGGCCTGAGTTCGGGCAGCCGGCCCTGGCTTCCGGCACCGAGGCGGCGGTCGGCGCCCAGCCGCTGGCCGTCCGCACCCCGGGGCCGAAATCCCTGGCGATGAGTTCGAAGGGCGGCGGCACGGCTGGCCGGGAGCCGGTGGTGGCCGAGCCGGCGGCGAGGGAGGCGGAACAGCCCCCGGCGGCCCCGGCTGCGGCGGAAGGCATGCAGATCCAGGGCCCGGCCGAGGCGAGCGGTGGCAGCGATATCGCGCTGAGCCTGCTGATTCCCGGCCTGACCGGCGGTGCCCAGGTCGATGTCGGTTTCGATCCGGCGCTGATCGAAGCCGTGCTGCCGGCCGCCAGCGGCAGCGGGCGGCTGACGGCGCACGTCGATCCGGCCGGCGGCACGCTGCGCCTGCGCGTGCTGGCCGGGGCCAAGGGAGAGACGCGAATCACCGTCCTCGGCGCGGTGACCGATGCCGGCGAGGCGATCCCGGGTGTCGCCGCCAGCCATGCGGTGAAACTCGTTTCGCCATGAGGCGGCGGGCCGGGGCCGGCTTTTCCCTGATCGAACTGGTGGTCAGCGTTGCCATCGTCGGCACGCTGGCTCTGGTCGCGGTGCCGTTGCTGGAAACGACGATGAAGCGGCAGAAGGAAAGCGAGCTGCGCGCCGCGCTGCGCGATATTCGCACCGGCATCGATGCCTACAAGAAGGCGGCCGACGAGGGGCGGGTGGAGAAGAAGAGCGACGAAAGCGGCTACCCGCGCCGACTGGAAGACCTGGTGCAGGGCATGGCCAACAGCCAGGATCCGACGCACGCAAAAATCTATTTCATGCGCCGCCTGCCGCGCGACCCGCTCAATGGCGATACCACCTTGAATGTCGCCCAGACCTGGGGCAAGCGCAGCTATGCCAGCCCGCCCGACGCGCCGGCAGAGGGGACGGATGTCTTCGATGTCTATTCCCTGTCACCGGGCATCGGCATGAACGGCGTGCCCTACCGGGAGTGGTGAGCATGACGAAGCGCCGCGGATTCACGCTGATCGAACTGCTCGTCGTCATGGCGGTCATCGCCACCCTGCTGACCATTGCCCTGCCGCGTTACTTCCAGCACCTCGACCGGGCGCGCGAGGTGACGCTGAAGGAGTCGCTGGCCGTCATGCGCGAGGCCATCGACAAGTACCAGGGCGACACCGGGCGCTATCCGGAAACGCTGGAAGAACTGGTCGCCAAGCGCTATCTGCGCAAGTTGCCGGTGGACCCGCTGACCGAGGCCGCCGATACCTGGGTGCTGGTGCCGCCGCCCGACGAGCCGGGCTCGCGCCGGGTGTGGGACGTGAAGAGCGGGGCCGAAGGGCTGGGGCTCGACGGTACCGACTACGCGACATGGTGAGCCCGCCGCGCCGCCGGCAGGGCGGCGTCAGCTATCTCGGTCTGCTGTTCGCCGTTGCCCTGGCCGGTATCGGGCTGGCCGGCACGGGCGCGCTATGGTCGCTGGAAAGCCGGCGGGAGAAGGAAAAGGAGCTGCTTTTCATCGGCGAGGAATACCGCCGGGCGATTGCCAGCTATTACGACAAGGGGCCGAACGGTGTGCGCGAGTATCCGGAGAAACTGGAAAACCTGCTGCGCGACACGCGCTTTCCGATGCCGGTGCACCATCTGCGCCGGCTGTACCGCGACCCGCTGACCAACAGTCCGGACTGGGAGCTGATCCGTCTGCAGGGGCGCATTTCCGGCGTTGCCAGCCGGGCCGACGGCAAGCCGGTCAAGAGCGCCGGCTTTGCCGCCAGGCAGGAAGGCTTCGAGGGAGCGGCCAGCTACCGCGACTGGCGCTTCACCCACGACCCTGGCGCTGCCGCCGCTGCACCGGCCGGCACACAGGGCGCGCCGACCGGAACCCCGGAGCGCTGAGCGACGTAACGGTGCTGTAACGCGAAATGCATAGGATGGGCTTCCTTCGCAACCATCCCGGAACTCTCCGTGCCGTCCTCCGCTTCCCGTTCCGCTTTTTCCCGCTGGCTGCAGCGCGGGTTCACCCTGCTCGAACTG
>JANJWS010000031.1 GCA_024709425.1 Thiobacillus sp. | reverse complement strand
CCACGGCAACGGCGGCCGCCTCATGCGCGAGCTCGTCACCGAACTGTTCGCGCGCCATCTCGGCAACCCGCTGCTCGATACCGACGCCGACGCGGTCACGCTGCCACCGCTCGACGGCGAGCCCATGGTCACCACCGACGGCTTCACCGTGCAGCCGCTGGAATTCCCGGGCGGCAACCTCGGCTCGCTGGCGGTGCACGGCGTGGTCAACGATCTCGCGGTGGCGGGTGCCGATCCGCGCTATTTCACGCTGTCGGCGCTGATCGAGGAAGGACTGGAAGTCGAAGTTCTGGATCGGCTCATCGCCAGCTTTGCCGCCGCGGCACACGAGAACGGTGTCGCCGTGGTCGCCGGCGACACCAAGGTGGTACGGCGCGGCGAGGGTGGCGGGCTGTATCTGATGGTCGCCGGCATCGGCGTCAAGCGCGCACAGGCGAAGCTCGCCATCGAGTCGATCGCCCCCGGCGACGTCGCGCTGGTGTCGGGCCCGGTGGGCGACCACGGCATTGCGGTAATGCTCGCGCGCGAGCAGTTCGGGCTGTCCGGCGAATTGCGCTCCGATTCAGCGTCCGTATTGCCGCTGGCGCGCGCCGTGCGCGACCTTCCCGGCCTCCGCTTCATGCGCGACCCCACGCGCGGCGGGCTCGCCACCGTCTGCCACGAGATCGCCCGCGCCTGCGGCCACACCGTGACCCTCGAGCAGGACCACGTGCCGCTGCGCCCGGAAGTCGTATCGGTGTGCGAAATGCTCGGCTACGACCCCTACTTCCTCGCCTGCGAGGGACGCATCGTCGCGGTGGTCGAGGCCGCCGCCGCCGACGCCGTCCTCGAACGCTGGCGCGCGCTGCCGGAAGGTGCCGGCGCCTGCCGCATCGGCCGCGTCGAGGCCGGCGACGCGCGCGTCATCCTGGAGACCGCACTGGGCGGCCGGCGCGTGCTGGACGAACTGGAGGACGACCCGCTGCCGCGGATCTGCTGAGCACAACGCGAACGCGCCGATCGCGCTTATACTTGGTGGTCCCGGCGTTCGTCGGGACCGTTTTTTCCGATGCAACCATGGCCACCCCCCTGCACACCCTCAAGCCCCCCGCACAACCCGCGTCGCCGCGGGGTTTCGCGCCCTTCGCGCTCGGTTTCCGTCCGTTCTTTCTCTCCGCTGGCGTCTATGCCGTACTCATGATGGGGCTGTGGCTGCTGACCCTGCGCGGCACGATCACACCGACGGGCCTGTCGCCCTTCGTCTGGCACGGCCACGAGATGGTGTACGGCTACACCGTGGCGGTGATCGCCGGCTTTCTGCTGACTGCCGTGCAGAACTGGACCGGCATCCGCATGCCCGCGGGCCGGCCGCTCGCGCTGCTGTTCCTGCTCTGGCTCGCCGGTCGCATCGTGTTTCTCGTGCCCGGCCTGCCGGGCGCACTGGTGGCGGCGGTCGATCTCGCTTTCCTGCCAGTGCTGGCGTTGGCGCTGGGGCGCCCCATCCATCGCGCGCAGCAGTTGCACAACTATCCGTTCCCCGCGATGCTGCTGGCGCTGGCGCTCGGCAACGCCCTGATGCATCTGGACCATCTCGGCTGGCTCGACGGCATGGCGCTGACCGGGCTGCATCTGGGCGTCTATATCGTGGTCGCGATGATGACGGTGATGGGCGGGCGGGTGATCCCGAGCTTCACCGACAATCGTCTGCGCACCCGCGCGCGACGCTGGGTGCTCATCGAGCGCCTGGTGCCGGTGGCGACGTTGTCGGCGCTGCTGGCGGGGCTCGTCGCGCCGGTCTCGGCGGTCACCGCGGTGCTCGCGGCCTTCGCCGCTGCGGTGCACGCGATACGCTGGTCGGGGTGGGTGACGATGAAATACTGGTCGGTGCCGTTGCTGTGGATCCTGCACCTCGGCTACGCCTGGATCGTGCTCGGCTTCGTCCTGCTGGCGCTGGCCGCCGCCGGCGTGGCGCAGGCGACCGGCCCGGCCCTGCACGCCTTCACTTCGGGGGCCATCGGCGTGCTGACGCTCGGCATGATGGCGCGCGTGTCGCTCGGTCACACCGGGCGGCCCATGGAACTGCCGCGCGTCATGACGCTTGCGTTCGTTGCGGTCAATCTGGCCGCCCTCCTGCGCGTCGGCCTGCCGCTCGTCGCGCCGGAAAGCCACCCGGTCGCGATGGCGCTCGCGGGCAGCGCGTGGATGCTTGCGTTCTGTATTTTTGCTGTCGTGTACGGGCCGATGCTGATGCGTCCCCGCCTCGACGGCCGCAGTGGCTGACGCCTGCGCCGCAGCCAGCCAGCGTCAGCTCACCTCGTCGATCCAGGCCATCTGGATCGCTTCGAGGATCTTCTCGCCGGAATGATCCGGGTCGTCGTCGAACTCGGGCAGTTCCATGACCCAGCGATGCAGGTCGGTGAAACGGATGATGCGGGGATCGATTTCGGGATGCGCTTCGGCCAGTTCGATGGCGATGTCGAGGGTGTCGGTCCACTTCATGTCAGTGTCCTTCCTTGACCATGTTGATCGTGTACTTGGGAATCTCAATGACCAGGTCGGCATCGGCGACGCGCGCCTGGCACGACAGGCGCGACTGCGGTTCCAGTCCCCAGGCCTTGTCCAGCAAATCGTCCTCCTGTTCCGTGGACGGTTCGAGCGTCTCGAAGCCTTCGCGCACGATGACATGACAGGTGGTGCAGGCGCAGGATTTCTCGCAGGCGTGCTCGATCTCGACACCATTGGCGAGCAGCGTGTCGCAGACGGTCGCGCCAGGCTTCGCCTCGATGACGGCGCCATCGGGGCAGAGTTCGACGTGGGGCAGTACGATCAGTTGGGGCATAGTGCTCTATCGGTGAGAAAGGTTCAGCCGAAATTCTCCAGTTTCTGGCCGGCCATGGCGCGGCGAACGTTGCGGTCCATGCGGCGCTGGGCGAATTCCGTGGTCGCAGCATTCAGCGCCTCGACGCCGCGCTTGATGGCGTGATGGTCGCTGCCCCGGAGCAGGGCTTCGAGGCTGGCGATGGCGGACTCGATCGCGGCCTCCTCCTCCGTATTCAGCAACGAATTGTCTTCCGTTAGGGCCGCACGGGTTGCGGCGATCAGTCCCTGTGCCTCGACGACCTGTTCGTTCAGCGCGCGTGCGTACATGTCGTCCTTCGCGTGCGTGAACGCATCCTTCAGCATGCGCGTGATGTCTTCGTCGCCAAGGCCATAGGAGGGCTTCACCTGCACGCTCGCCTCCACACCCGTGCTCTGCTCGCGCGCCGACACCGACAGCAGGCCGTCGGCGTCGACCTGGAAGGTCACGCGGATGCGCGCAGCCCCCGCCACCATGGGCGGGATGCCGCGTAGCTCGAAGCGCGCCAGCGAGCGGCAATCGGTGGCGAGTTCGCGTTCGCCCTGCAGCACGTGCACGCTCATCGCCGTCTGGCCGTCCTTGAACGTGGTGAATTCCTGCGCGCGCGCGGTGGGGATGGTGGTGTTGCGTGGGATGACCTTTTCGGTCAAGCCGCCCATGGTTTCGAGACCGAGCGACAGGGGAATGACGTCGAGGAGCAGCCAGTCGTCGCCGGCGCGGTTGCCCGCCAGCACGTCGGCCTGCGTGGCGGCGCCGAGCGCGACGACCTTGTCGGGGTCGAGGTTGGTGAGCGGCGTCTGCCGGAAGAAGGCCGCGACGGCCTGGCGCACGCACGGCATGCGCGTCGAGCCGCCGACCATCACCACGCCTTTCACCTCTTCCGGCGTGAGACCGGCGTCGCGCAGTGCCTTGCGCGTCGGCGCCAGCGTCTTGTTCACGAGGCTGGCGGTCATGGCGTTGAACTCGGCCTGAGTCAGCGTCGCGTCCATCATCTCGCCGGTCGACAGCACCGCAGTGACGCGCACCTCGGTGTGCTCGGTGAGCGCTTCCTTGGCGTCGCGCGCCTTGCTAAGCAGCAGGCGCATGTCAGCGGCGGACAGCGGGGCAAAGCGCCCCTGCTCCACCATCCAGCAGAAGATGCGCTGGTCGAAGTCGTCACCGCCCAGGGCCGAGTCGCCGTTGGTGGCGAGCACCTCGAACACCCCCTTGGACAGTCGCAGGATCGAGATGTCGAAGGTACCGCCGCCGAGGTCGTACACGGCGTAGACGCCTTCTGAGCCATTGTCGAGGCCATAGGCGATTGCCGCCGCGGTCGGCTCGTTCAGCAGTCGCAGCACGTTGAGGCCGGCCAGCTGCGCCGCATCCTTGGTGGCCTGGCGCTGGGCATCGTCGAAGTAGGCCGGCACGGTGATGACCGCGCCGACCAGCTCGCCGCCGAGCGCCGCTTCGGCGCGCTGGCGCAGTACCTTGAGGATTTCGGCGGAGACCTCGACGGGGCTCTTCACCCCCGCGGCAGTCTTCAATTGCACCATGCCGGGCGCGTCGACGAAGCGGTAAGGCAGGCTCCCGACCTCGTCGATGTCGGAAAGACCGCGCCCCATGAAGCGCTTCACCGAGACGATGGTGTTGTGCGGGTCGACGCTTTGCGCGGCCTGCGCGCCATGACCGACATCGACGCGGCCGTCGCTGTGGTAACGCACCACCGACGGCAGCAGCGAACGGCCGGCTTCGTCATCGAGCACGACGGACAGTCCCGAGCGCACCGTCGCGACCAGCGAATTGGTCGTACCCAGGTCGATCCCCACCGCCAGCCGGTGCTGGTGCGGGGCGGCGGACATGCCGGGTTCGGCGATCTGCAACAGGGCCATCTCAGGTTTCCAGTTCTTCGTACACATCGCCGACCTCGGCGATGAGCTTGTCCATGAAGCGCAGCTGGCGCACCGCTTCGGTTGCCGCGGCGTAGTCGCGTGCCTCGTCGAGCAGCGCGGCAAGTTCTCCCTCGATGCGACGGTGCGCCGAGCGCAGGTCGGCCGCCAGGTCGTCCAGGGCCGCGACGCTGCGTTTCGTGCGCGCCGCATCGATCGCCTCGCGCCATTCCATCTGTTGCATCAGGAAGGCCGGCGCCATGCGCGTATTGCCTGCTTCCAGCGCGTCGATCCCCTGCAGCTTCAGCAGATACACGCCGCGGTTCACCGGATGCTTCAGCGTCTGGTAGGCCTCGTTCACCCGTGTCGCCCACTGCATCGCCAGCCGCTGCTCCGCGTCCGGCTGCGCCGCGAAACGGTCCGGATGGACCGTATTCTGCAACTCCCGGTAGGCGGCGTCGAGCCGTTCGCGGTCGAGCGCGTAGGTCGCCGGCAGGCCGAAGAGTTCGAAGTAGGTCTGGGAGAAATTCATTGTCAGGGACTAGGGGTCAGGATTCAGGGATCAGGGGGCTTTGTTGCTACGCGTTGCTCAAATGGCGCGGCCCAAAGGCCGCACAAAAAACCCTGGCCCCTGAATCCCGACCCCTGACCCCTTAAACGTTGAACGACTCGCCGCAACCGCAGGCATTCTTCACGTTCGGGTTGTTGAACTTGAAGCCTTCGTTCAGCCCCTCGCGCGCATAGTCGAGTTCGGTGCCGTCAAGGTAGGCGAGGCTCTGCGGGTCGACGTAGACGTTGACGCCGTGGCTGACGAAGACCTCGTCGCCTTCCGGCACTTCGTCGGCGAATTCGAGCTTGTAGGCCATGCCGGAGCAGCCGCTGGTGCGCACGCCGAGGCGGATGCCCACCCCCTTGCCACGCTTGCTGATGAAGTTGGTGACGTGCTGCGCGGCACGTTCAGAGAGAGTGACTGCCATGATGCTTACTCCATTCCCTTCTTCTGCTTGTAGTCGGCCACCGCGGCCTTGATCGCGTCCTCGGCAAGGATCGAGCAGTGGATCTTCACCGGCGGCAGCGCGAGTTCCTCGGCAATCGCCGTGTTCTTGATCTCCATCGCCTGGTCGAGCGTCTTGCCCTTGACCCATTCGGTCACCAGCGAACTCGAAGCGATCGCCGAGCCGCAGCCATAGGTCTTGAACTTGGCGTCCTCGATGCGACCGTCGGCGCCGACCTTGATCTGCAGCTTCATCACGTCGCCGCAGGCCGGAGCGCCGACCATGCCGGTGCCCACGCCTTCGTCTTCCTTGTCGAAGGAGCCGACGTTGCGGGGATTTTCGTAGTGGTCGAGGACCTTTTCGCTGTAAGACATTTCGTGCTCCTTTCAGTCGCGGGGTCAGGGGTCAGGATTCAGGGGTCAGGGGGCTTTGTGCTTCGCGCTTTTTCTCGGCGCGGCCTCAGGCCGCACAGCTTTCCCTGAATCCTGTCCCCTGAAAATTAGTGTGCAGCCCACTGCACCGTATTCAAATCGACACCTTCCTTGAACATTTCCCACAACGGGGAGAGTTCGCGCAGCTTGCCGATCTTCTCGTGCAGCAGCTTGATCGCGTAGTCGACTTCCGCCTCGGTGGTGAAGCGGCCGATGGAGAAGCGGATCGAGCTGTGCGCAAGTTCGTCGGAACGGCCGAGGGCGCGCAGGACGTAGGACGGCTCCAGGCTTGCGGAGGTGCAGGCGGAGCCAGACGACACCGCGAGGTCCTTGATCGCCATGATGAGCGACTCGCCCTCGACGAAGTTGAAGCTGACGTTGAGGTTGTGCGGCACGCGGCGTTCAAGATCACCATTGAGGTGCACTTCCTCGATGTCCTTCAGGCCCGCATACAGACGGTCGCGCAGCATACGGATACGCTCGTTTTCCGCCGCCATTTCCTCTTTGGCGATGCGGAAGGCCTCGCCCATGCCGACGATCTGGTGGGTTGCCAGGGTGCCGGAGCGCATGCCGCGCTCATGGCCGCCGCCGTGCATCTGCGCTTCCAGGCGCACGCGCGGCTTGCGGCGTACGTACAGCGCGCCGATGCCCTTGGGGCCATAGGTCTTGTGCGCCGAGAACGACATCAGGTCGACCGGCAGCTTCGCCAGATCGATCGGCATCTTGCCGGTGGCCTGCGCCGCGTCGACGTGGAAGATCACGCCTTTCTCGCGGCAGATTTTCCCGATCGCCTCGATGTCCTGGATCACGCCGATTTCGTTGTTGACCGCCATGACCGATACCAGCACCGTATCCGGGCGGATCGCAGCGCGCAACGCATCAAGGTCGATGAGACCGTTTTCCTGCACGCCAAGATAGGTCGCCTCGAAGCCCTGGCGTTCCATTTCACGCACCGTGTCGAGCACGGCCTTGTGCTCGGTGCGCACGGTGATGATGTGCTTGCCCTTGGTGGCGGAATAGAAATGCCCCGCGCCCTTGATGGCGAGGTTGTTCGATTCGGTGGCGCCGGAGGTGAACACGATTTCCTTCGGGTCGGCGCCGACCAGCGCGGCGATGTGCCCGCGCGCCTCCTCGACCGCCTTTTCCGCTTCCCAGCCATAGGGATGGCTGCGCGAGGCGGGATTGCCAAAATGCTCGGTGAGGTAGGGAATCATCTTTGCCGCCACGCGCGGGTCGACCGGCGTGGTGGCGGAGTAATCGAAGTAGAGTGGTTTCATCGTGTTGCCCTTGTAAGCAATTCCGGAATCAGGCTGCCAGCGTCATCTTCGCCGGCCGGCGGTCCTGTACCACCGCGGCCTTGCATTCATCCGACTTCGCCACCAGCGAGGCGAGCGAAACGTTGTCGAGATAGCTGTAGATGTGGGCGTTGAGCCCGGTCCACAGGTCATGGGTCAGGCAGCGGTGCTCGTGGTGGCAGTTTTCGTTGCCGCCGCACTGGGTGGCGTCGATGGGTTCGTCAACCGCGCGGATGATGTCGGCAACGGTCACCTGATCCAGCGGCCTGGCGAGGTAGTAACCACCACCCGGTCCGCGCACGCTCTCGACCAGCTCGTGCCGGCGCAGGCGGCTGAACAACTGCTCCAGATACGACAGCGAAATGTCCTGGCGCTCGCTGATGCCGGCCAGCGTCACGGGATGCTTGCCGCCGCGCAGGGCGAGATCCAGCATTGCGGTCACGGCAAAACGGCCTTTGGTGGTCAATCTCATGATGTGATCTCCTGGTGAGGTGATCGGACTATAAAATACCCGAGCTATTCAGTCAACTATTTTCATTGACCGTCAGTCGACGATTTTGTTCAGATAGCCGGGATCGAAATCGTCCGGCCGGTCCTCGTCCTTGGGTACTTCGGCGCCCAGTTTCTGCAACTGCGCCAGGATCAATTCGATGCGATGGTCGATGTGCGCCGAATGGTCGACGAGGCCGTGAATCGCCTTCACCACCGGATCGTTCATGTCCGCCGAGATGGCGTAGGCCGAGAAGCCCAGCTTTTCCGCCTGCTGGTTGCGCTGCTTTTCCGCATCCCGGTCGAGGATGCGCGCGGGAATGCCGACCGCAGTGGCGCCGTCCGGAACGTCCTTCACCACCACGGCATTCGATCCTACGCGGGCGTTCGCACCGATGGTGATCGGCCCGAGGATCTTGGCCCCCGCCCCCACCACGACGCCGCTCTCCAGCGTCGGATGACGCTTGCCCTTGTTCCACGACGTACCGCCCAGCGTGACGCCGTGATACAGCGTGCAGTCATTGCCGATTTCGGCAGTTTCGCCGATCACCACCCCCATGCCGTGGTCGATGAACACGCGACGGCCGATGGTGGCGCCGGGGTGAATCTCGATGCCCGTGAACCAGCGCCCGAAATGCGAAATGAAGCGCGCCAGCCACTTCCACCCTGCGCCCCACAGCCGGTGCGCCATGCGATGGAACAGCATGGCGTGAAAGCCCGGGTAGGTGGTCACCACCTCGAACGACGAGCGTGCTGCCGGGTCGCGATCGAACACGACGGCGATGTCTTCCTTGAGTTGGCTGAACAGGTTCATGCTCGGCGAAATGTCATTTCCGAGTATTCTAATAAACTATTGGCAATTGTGGTTATTTTTGTCTGCTTTGCCGGCCTGTCTGCGCCGCCGTCAGGATGCCGCGCAGGATATTGACCTCCTCCTTCGCCAGCCGGCTGCGCGAGAACAAACGGCGAAGCTTCAGCATCAGCTTGCCCGGTGAACCGGGGTTGAGAAATTCCAGATCGGCGAGCGCGGTTTCGAGGTGGGCGTAGAAATTTTCCAGTTCGGCGCCGCTGGCGGCGTCGAGTTCGGGCTGCGGCCAGCCCGGCTGCCCCAGCCAGGCCTGGCGGATTTCGTAGCTCAGCACCTGCACCGCCGCCGCGAGATTGAGCGAGCTGTAATCCGGGTTGGCGGGAATCGTCACCAGCGCCTGGCACAGCGCCAGTTCCTCGTTCGACAGGCCGCTCGTTTCGTTACCGAACACCAGCGCCACCGGCGCGACCTGCGCCTCGACCAGCAAGCGCCCGGCCGCCTCCGGCGGGGTCAGCACTTCGGCGACGATGTCGCGCCGCCGCGCCGACACCCCCAGCGCCAACACGGTGTCGGCGAGCGCCTCGGCGAGTGTCGCGCACACGCGCGCCTGCGCCAGCAGGTCGACGGCCCCGGAGGCCATGGCATCGGCCTGGCTGTTCGGGTAGATGGCTGGGTCGACCAGATAGAGTTGCGTCAGCCCCATCGTCTTCATCGCGCGCGCCGCCGCGCCGATATTGCCGGGATGGCTGGTGCGGGCGAGCACCACGCGAATCTTGGCGAGAACTTTAGGGTCCGGCGGGGTCATCAAGTAAAATAACGCGCTCGTTCTTTGAATCGTTTGCCAGACACCATGCATCCCATGCTCAACACGGCGGTGAAAGCCGCTCGCAAGGCGGGGGCGATCATCAATCGCGCCTCGCTCGACCTCGACCAGCTCACCGTGCGGAGCAAACAGGATCGCGACTACGTCAGCGAGGTCGACCAGATGGCCGAACGCGCCATCATCGAAACCCTGCTCGACGCCTATCCGAACCACGGGATTCTAGCAGAGGAGTCCGGCACGGCCGACGCGAAAAACGGCGAGGATTACGTCTGGATCATCGACCCGCTCGACGGCACCACCAACTTCCTCCACGGCGTACCGCAATACTCGGTCTCCATCGCCCTGAAGCACAAGGGCCAGATCACCCAGGCCGTGGTGTTCGACCCCACGCGCAACGAGCTCTTCACCGCCAGCCGCGGCCGCGGCGCCACGCTCAACGACCGCCGCATCCGCGCCAGCAAGCGCAGCAAGATGAGCGAGTGCCTGATCGGCACCGGTTTCCCTTTCCGCGACTTCAGTTTTTCCGAGGCCTACCTCAACATGTTCCGCGACATGATGAAAGCCACTTCGGGGCTGCGCCGTCCAGGCTCCGCCGCGCTCGATCTCGCCTGGGTCGCCTGCGGGCGCTACGACGGCTTCTGGGAAATGCGCCTGAGCCCGTGGGATATCGCCGCCGGCAGCCTCATCGCCCAGGAAGCCGGCGCACTGGTGGGCAACTTCCTCGGCAACGAAGGCTTCCTCGACTCCGGCAATATCGTCGCGGGCAACCCCAAGGTGTTCGCGCAGATGCTGCAGATTCTCGCGCCACACCTGCCGCCGGAACTGAAGGTCTGATCCCCTCGAACGGCCCGGCTCGCCATCCAGCGCGGCCCCCACGGTGTCCAGCCGAGCTGCGCCGGTTCGATTACTGGGTCAGCAGAGGGGCCTGCCCGTCGCGGCAAGCCCGGTCGGAAGGGCTCAATTCGTAGTACACGACAACCTCGTTGCCCTGAGCGCTGTATCGCATCTCATGGCTCAAGCGTCGCACCAACTCTACGCCACGCCCATGCAGGCCACTGTTGGAAATCGCCGATCGGGCCGCCCAGTCGAAGCCGGGCCCGCTGTCACGCACGGAAATCTTCGCCATCTTCTGGTTGTCACGCCGAAGGATCTCGATGTCGATGTCAATGAACCCGTTCTGCAGTGCCTTCAAGGCCTGCTGCCTTCGGACCGCGTAAGCGGCGAAACCATCGCTGGTCGTCTTCAGTGCGGAATCCAACCGCAGCAGCCCGTGATCGAGCGCATTGGAGACCAGCTCGGATAGGATGAGGAAAATCTGACCGGCATGCTCCCGGGTCGCCGCGAAGCGTTCGACCATGCCCGATAGGGCGGGCACCACGTCCAGGTTCTTCAGGTCATGCGCTTCGAAATGGAATGACATGCGCAGGCCATCGCTGCCCCGTTCCTCATCCCCCACCGGGGTGGCAGGCTGCGTCAGCGTGCCCGGCGCGGGAACGTCCACCATGAGCACGGCGATGTCATCCGCCAGCACGCCCTGCCGATGTTCGTCCAACGCCTGCACCAGCGAATCGAACCGATGCCCGGGGTTGGCCGACTCGAGCAAGGCGCAGGCACGTTCTGCACCAAACTGCACGCCTTCGGCATTCTCCGCTTCCGTCAAACCATCCGACCACAGAAACAATTGGCATTCCCTCTCATACGCATACACCTCGGGTTCCGCCGAAAACTCTTCTGGCGACAGAACGCCCAGTGGCACATGGCGGGATTTCCAGCGCTTGACGATCCGTCCCTCGGAATCGATCAAACATGGGGAGGGATTTCCACCGTTCCAGACCTCGATCGTCCCCATCACCGGATTGATCGAAATGAGGGTGAGTGCGGCAAAACGCCCCGGGGGCATCATGGTATGCATGCGGCTGTTCATCACTTCGACGATGCGCTCGATGCCATAGCTGAGTGCGCTCATCGCATAGAAGGCATCGAACTGGGGCATGGAAGCCATTGCTGCGGGCAGACCATGACCCATGCCATCGCTCAGCAGGATGTGGTGGCATTTTCCGGGCGTGCGCGCAGCGGCGATCAGATCACCACTAAAATGCCATGCGGGCGTCACACGATAGCGCAAGGCGGGATCACTGAGCCCTTCGCGATTGACCATATACTCCATCAAGCGCGCGCCAAGACGCCGCTCGTCTTCCGCCTGCTGGTAGTAGGTGGACAGTTCCACAGACTGCCGGGAAAGGGCCTGCTGCAGTTCGGCGATCCTCTGGAACACCTGAATCTTGGCCTGAAAAACCGGCAGGGACAGCGGCTTGGTCAAGTAATCATCCGCACCGGCCCGAAGCCCTTCTAGAACTTCATCCTCCCGCGTGAGTGCCGTAACCATCAGGATAGGCAGCCAGCGCGAACCTGCTGCCTCACGGATGCGCCGCGTCGCTTCCAGGCCGCCCATACCGGGCATCATCACATCCATCAGGATCATGTCGGGTGATTCGGCAAGGAATTTTTCCAGCGCCTCCTCGCCCGAACGTGCCTCAATGGAACGATGCCCCATTCGCCTGACCACCTGGCTGGCGATCGCCACGTTGTTGGCAGTGTCGTCCACCACCAGAACTGTCATGCCCGATTTGCTCATATGGCCATATGGTCACTTGATGGTGAACAGGCGTCGGAAATTCGAGAGCTCGAAGACCTGGGCCACCGAGCCCCTGCAATTGAACAAGGTGATGGATTTCGAGGCCCCCTTGGCCCGCTCCTTGAGCAGCAGCAGCATGCCCATGGCGGAGCTGTCGATATATTTCACCTGGTCGAAATCCAGTTCCAGTTCATTGATTCCAGCGTCTCTCAACAGAGAATCGGTCGTTTCATTGAACATGGCATGGCTGTTGAAATCGAAACGCCCGTTGAGCACGACGCGTGCCCGGCTACCTTCCCTCTGAGTATCAATGTTCATGTTCGCTCCTTTCAAGTACGCACTAACAGGCTGTTGGGGTATGAGTCAGGCATGTTGATGTTTTACCGTTTCCAGTAGGCGGCACACCCCCGGCAAGTTGATCGTGAAACTGCTTCCTTCTCCCGGAACGCTTTCTACACTGATGTGACCACCCATCAAATCCAACAGATGCCTGCATAGGGCCAACCCCACGCCGATACCCGGGATGCTGGAGTCTTCGGCGCCCAGCCGGCTGAAATACTGGAACAACTCGTCCCGCTTCTCCCGGGGAATGCCGATACCGGTATCGCTCACGGCGATCTGAATCGCGCCGTCATCCGACACATGGCAGGAGACTGTCACGCGCCCCCCACGCCGGTTGTACTTCACGGCATTGCTGAGCAGGTTGAGCAAGACCTGCTTGAGGCGCCTGACATCGACATGCACCGTTTGCCGGGCGCATTCACCGCTCAGGTCGATGATTTCCAGATCATTGTCGGCCGCCTGCGCTGCGATCGCCGCCAAGCATTCACGCACCAGGTCGAAGGCATCGACCTGCGCCGGTTTCAGCTTCAGGCGCCCTGCCTCGATGCGGGACAGCTCCAATACATCATCGATCAGTTCGCGCAGGAGCCAGCCGGATTGCAGGATGCGCCGGATGCTTTCGTGCTGGCTTGCGGTCAACGGCGCATCGGGATCGGATTCAAGCAATTGTGCGAATCCCACGATGGCATTGAGCGGCGTCCGCAGTTCGTGACTGACGTGGGACAAGAATTTCGACTTGGCCTGGCTGGCCTGCTCGGCGGCCTCCTTGGCGCGCAGCAGGGCCCTTTCCATGAGCACCTGCTCGGTCACATCGCTGATCGCCACGACGTAATGTGTGACCTCGCCCGCCTCGTTGCGCACCGGAGAGACAAAAATATCCGCCCACAGCGTGCGTCCACGACGCGACACGGCCTCAACTACCGCATGCATTTCGTCGCCCACGGTCACGGCGTCGTGGAAGAGCTGCCACGCTCGGGTACTCTCGGGGGTCGCCTCGAGGAGGGGCCAGCGCTGTCCCACGATGCCCGCCTGCGGCAAGTCGACGATGCCCGAATACGCCGCATTCGCGTACTCGATCGCGAAATCGTCGCGCCGGACGATGACGATTCCGCTTCCACTCGCGGCGATCGCCCGGTCATGCAGGCGCAGTTCGTCCTCCACCCGCTTGCGGGCCGTCACTTCGCGGGCGGAAACCTGGATCGTGACAATGTCTCCGGCCTCGTTGCAGGTGGGCACGGCGGCGATGTCCATCCAGATATATTCGCCGCTCCGGTGCCGCACCCGCACATACTCACACGTCGCAGCCGTGCCGAGCAGCGCGGGTTGATGCAAGGTCGCGCGCACTTTCTCGACATCCTCCGGGTGCACCAGTTCGTAGGCATCACGGCCGGTCAGGTCGTCCGGGACGTAGCCCAGTACACGTTCGCAGGAGGGGCTGATATAGACGTAGCGCCCCTGGGGATCGTGCAGCGAAATGACGTCCAGCGCATTCTGGGCCAGAAGCCGGAATCGTTCCTCGCTTTTCTGAAGCGCGTCGTCAATCGCCAGCGCGCGGGTGATATCGGTACGAATCGAGAAATAACTTTTCAGCCGGCCCTTGTTATCGAAAAACGGGACCACGGTCGATGCCACCCAATAGTAGCTTCCATCCTTGCGCCGGTTGCGGATGTTGCCATGCCAGACACGCCCCCGGGAAATCGTATCCCACATTGCCGTGAAGAACTCGGGCGGGTGGAACCCGGAGTTGATCAGCCTGTGGGACTTTCCGATCACCTCTTCCCGGCTGTATTGGCTGATTTCGCAAAACTTGTCGTTCGCATAGATAATCCTTCCATCCGTATCGGCAGCACTCACGATGGCGTGCTCATTGAACGCATGCAGGTGCTGCGCCAGCACACGATCGCGTTCGGCCATTTTCACCGCCATCGCATCCAGCGTGCGCGCGAGTTCGCTCAGTTCGGTGCCCTCGGCGACCCCGCTGCGCCGAGCAAGATCCCCCGCCGCATGCGCGTTCGCCTGGTCGATGAGGCGACGCACCGGAGCGATTACCAGCCGCCCCGTTCCCACCCAGGCCAACAGCAGCATGCCGCCGAATACGCCCACGATGGCCAGCGCTGCCCATCCTCCGGCACTGCGCACGCCTGCCAACGCGGTGTCCGTGGGAATGCCAACGGCAACGAACGCGTTGCCCCTGGCAGCACTACTCTCCAGACGGGCGATGGAGAACAGCCGCGAGCGTCCATCGAGCCCATGAGCTTCGATGATGCCGGTGGCAGCATCCGGCGGTCCGATCCGCCGAATGGCGGTACCGATGGGCTGCCCCCGCCAGACTTGCGGTGCCGGATCGCTGTGAAGCACGATGCCCCGGTTGTCGTAGAAAATGAGCTCGGCATCCTCCGGCAATGCATCCCCGAGGGTATGACGGTCAAACCAGGAAAGGGCCACCGATATGAACAGATAGGCCAGGTGATTGCCATGGTTGTCCTTGACGGGCTTGGCCACAATGACGACGGGCTCCTTCACCATAACTCCGAGATGGTAGTCGCCGACCACGACTTCATTACGCCCCAGGCGAATCTGTCTAAACCACAGCCTGTCGCTGAAGCTTGCGACGCGTATCCTGGGCGCCCCGACGCAAATGGCATTTCCATCGAGATCGGTCATCCCCGCATTGGCGAAGATCTCATGCTTGCTCAGCACTTCGCTGAAGACCGAACAGAATCCTGGTTTTTGCGCGACGATCGCCGGGCTGCCCGACAGGGAAAAAAGCAGTTCGCGTGCCGCGTTGATGTGTTGTTCCTGCGTCAGCGAAATGCCCTGCACGACGGCCTTCGTCTCCTGAAAAACATCGGTTACGGCATGGTGATACATTGACTGGCCGATGATCCAGGTGATTAACAACATGGGCAACATGGCGGCCAGGATCAGTGCGATCAGCCGGCTGCGGAGGCTCTTGAACAGTCGGGTCATGCCGGGAATACCCGAGGGCCTTCATGCAGTCCCGTACGGAACGCGCGACGGTGCCCTTGATCCATATGGACAAAGACAGTCGTCTGCAAGGGGCTCCCTTCACGCAGGGTCGTATCGACCGCTGCGATGTCCCGGTTTCGCAGCATGCAAGCACGATCGAATTCTCGGTTTGCGTCGTCCCCCTCCGCATCGCGTGCGCAGCGCTTACACATATTTCATGATCTCTGCCGGAATCGCATGCAGTGCAGCGCTGCGATCCACGCCGCCCAGCTTGACGGCTTCCTTGGGCATGCCGTAAACCACGCAGGTAGCCTCATCCTGCGCCACGGTGGCGGCCCCGGCCTCGTGCATTTCCTTGAGGCCACGCGCACCGTCGTCGCCCATGCCGGTCATGATGACGCCGAGGGCGTTCCTGCCGGCGAACTTGGCCACGGAACGGAACAGCACGTCCACCGAGGGCCGATGGCGGTTGACGACCGGGCCATCGACCACTTCCACGTGATACTGGGAACCGTTGCGCTTGAGCAGCATGTGCCGGCCACCGGGAGCGATCAGTGCGCGTCCCGCCATGACGCGATCACCGTTCTGCGCCTCGCGCACCTCGATCTGGCACAGCGTATCGAGCCTCGCCGCGAAGGAGGCGGTGAATTTCTCGGGCATGTGCTGCACGATGACGATCCCGGGGCACACCCGCGGCAACGCAGTCAGCACCGCCTCCAGCGCCTGGGTGCCACCGGTGGAGGTGCCGATTGCGACGATGCGTTCGGTTGTTTGGGCCATGGCGTGGCTCGTCGCGGGCAGGATCGCGTCGGCGCTGAGCTTTTGCGTCACGCCGACGGTACCGGCGCGGTCGCCGACCCGCAGGTTCCCCAAATTCGCGTGCGCCGCTGTCCGCACCGCACGAATGAGATCCGAGGCGGCATCCTCCAATGCCGCGCGGCGGTTGCCGATGCCGGGCTTCGGCACGATTCCGACCGCCCCTGCGGCGAGGGCCTGCATGGCCGTTTCGGAGCCCTTCTGCGAAATCGATGAACAGATCACCACGGGTGTCGGCCGTTCGGCCATGATCTTCTTCAGGAACGTGATGCCATCCATGCGCGGCATTTCCACATCCAGTACGATCACGTCCGGCCACTGCTTCTTCATCTTCTCCTGCGCAAAAATGGGGTCAGGTGCGACGGCGATCACGTCGATGCCGGGATCGGCATTGAGGACTTCCGACAGCACTTGCCGCACCACGGCGGAGTCATCCACGATCAGGACTTTTACATTGTTCGACATGGCACCCCTGCTTCAACACGCATTGCAGTCATCCGCGACCTGCGGGGTGAACTGGCGCACCCATACATGGCCGGACCAGATGTCGAACAGCACCGTGCGGTGACCGGCACCGCCCAGATCGGCCGAAGCCAGGCGCAGGCCGTGGCGCTGCACAAGATGACGACCGGCCTCGGCGTTCTTGATGCCGATATGGCCCTGCCCGGCCTTGACCTGACGCTGGAACATGTTGCCCCCACCGAACATCTTGACCTCGTAGTCCTCGAGCGCCGTTCCAGTGCGGCGAATCTCGTCGAAGAGCAGTCCGAGGGCTTCGTCGGCATACTTGCCGTCTGCCTGGACTGCGCCGCCCCCGTTCCGGCTCGGCAGCATGTAATGACACATGCCTCCAATCAGCAATTTCGGATGCCAGAGCGTAATGGAGACACAGGATCCCAGGATCGTCCGGATGCGGATGTCCCGATCCCCGAAGTAGTACTCACCGGGGTTCAGGAAGATTTCGATGACGTGAGGCGGCTTGCGCATGGGCCAACGTGCTGGGCTACTTTCTGTATACCGATGGTCTGACGGCGCTGAGCACGTCGGTGACGCCATTGAGGCTTTCCGAGTGCCCAATGATCAGGTAACCCCCGGGCCTGAGCTTGCCGGCAATGCGTTCGACCACCCGGGCCTTGGTCTCGTTGTTGAAGTAGATCATCACATTGCGCAGGAAGACCACGTCGAACTCGCCGATATTCGGCAGAGTCTCATTGAGATTAATCTGCTGGAAGTGCACCCGCGCTCGCAGGCGCCTGTCCATGAGAAATCGCCCTTCCTGAGATCCCACGCCCTTGAGGCAGTATTCCTGAAGAAAGCGCGGGGGAATATGGCGTGCACGCTCCATCGCATACAGCCCGCCGCGCGCGTGCTCCAGCACCCTTGTGCTGATGTCGGACGCAAGAATCTCCCAAGGTGTTTCTCCAAGCCTCGCAGACAATGCCATCGCCAGGCTATAGGGCTCCTCGCCGCTTGAGCAGGCTGCACTCCATACACGAAACGGCGCTCCGGGCGAACGTTGGGCGAGAATGTGCTGCTGCAGGAATTCGAAATGCTTGGGTTCACGAAAAAAATAGGTCTCGTTGGTGGTGAGCAGATCCAGCGCGGTCTGCAATTCCTCCGGCGCCTTGCCGCTCGTCAGCAGGCGCAAATAGTCATGGTAGGAGTCGAGCGAATAATGCTTCAGCCGCTTCGCAAGGCGCCCGCACACCAGAGCCTTCTTGGCCGGGGACAGGCTGATTCCCGCAAGCCGGTAGACCAGACTCTGGAATTCCCCGAACTCATGATCGGACAGCGTGGATGCCTGCATGCGCCGCACCCTCACTCACCGCATCGACGCGCATGGGGCTTCGGCGGATGCGAGGTGGCAGTGCGCGGCACGCGCCGACAAGGGCACGGCGGGCACGCCGGAATGGCCGACGGTGCAGCGCTCCGGCATCCGGCGTAGGCGATCATCTGGCCCCCTTGTCCGTCACGCATTGCTGATCACCCCGGTATCCCCTCACTGGCAGACGTACCCTGTGCATGAGCCTGTTCCAGCAATGCCAGATCGTCGAGCGACAGTACATTGTCGACGTGCAGGATGATCACGAACTTGCTGTCCACCTTGCCCATTCCGCGGATGAAATCGGTGCGAATCCTCGCGCCAAAGGCCGGTGGCGGCTCGATCTGGTCCTGTGCGATTTCGAGCACCTCGTTCACCGCATCCACCACGACGCCAACCACCTGCTTGTCCTCAGCCGAAACCACTTCGATGATCACGATGCAGGTACGGCGGGTGAGTTCCGTACTCTTGCGACCGAAACGTGCAGAAAGGTCGACGACCGGCACCACGCTGCCGCGCAGGTTGATCACCCCGCGGATATAGTCAGGCATCATCGGCACCTCCGTGAGGTTGCCGTACTCGATGATTTCCTTGATGGCGAGAATGCCGATCGCGAACATTTCGCCGCCCAGCATGAAGGTCAGATACTGCTGGTGATCGAGTCCCGCAGCGAGTCCTGCCTCATCCTGCACTTTGACTAGCGCACTCATGCCACCTCCTCAGAACTTGACGAATTCGAGTTCGTCGCCGGGGCCCGCCACCATTTTCGGCGTCGCCTTGCTGCCCGTCCCCTTCAGATGTGTCACCTGGATTTGCTTCTGCGTCGCCCCTTTCTTGATGACGGATACCGTCGAGGCGGTGCCGCTCTCCAGTTTGAAGAAGCTCATGGATTGCTGAAGTTGCTCCGCCTGGCTGCTCATCTCTTCCGCCGTGGCCGCCAATTCCTCGGAGCTCGACGCATTCTGCTGCGTGATCTGATTCAGCTGGGACATCGCCGTGTTGATCTGGCCGACACCGGAGGATTGTTCCTCGGAAGCGGCGGTGATTTCCTGGACCAGGTCGGACGTCTTGTTGATCGACGGCACCATCTCATCCAACAGCTTGCCGGCTCGTTCGGCCATGCCCACCGAACCACTCGCCAGCTCGCCGATCTCCTGTGCCGCGACCTGGCTGCGCTCGGCCAGCTTGCGCACTTCCGCCGCCACGACCGCGAAACCCTTGCCGTGCTCGCCGGCTCGTGCAGCCTCGATCGCCGCATTCAGTGCGAGCAGGTTGGTCTGGTAGGCGATGTCGTCGATGATGCCGATCTTGCCGGCGATGCTCTTCATGGCCGTGACCGTTTCCTTGACCGCCTCGCCGCCTTCGGTGGCTTCCTTCGCGGCCTTCGACGCCATGCCATCGGTCACCTTGGCATTTTCCGTGTTCTGGCCAATGGAGGCGGACATCTGTTCGATCGAGGCGGAGGTCTCCTCCACGCTCGCCGCCTGCTCGCTGGAGGCCTGGCTCAGGGATTGCGCCGTCGCGGAAACCTCCTCCGACGCGCTGGAGAGATTGTCTGCCGCGCTCCGCACCTCGGTGATGATCTGCGTCAGTTTCTCCACCATGTTCTTCATCGAGGCCAGCAGCATGCCGGTCTCATCCCTCGACTGCACATCGATCTTCACGCTGAAGTCGCCTTCAGAAAGACTGTTGGCAACGCCCACCGCCTCGCCGAGGGGACGGGTAATTGAACGAGTGACCCAGAACGCGATCACCACCGCGAACAGAAAGGCCGCCACGCTCATGCCGAGCATGAGCATCCGCGCCTGACTGTATTGTTCACTGGCCACCTTGCCCAGTTCGTTCATGAGTTCACCCTGGAACTGGATGAGCTCGTTGACGCGCTTTCGATATTCGTTCGCCGCCGGACGGAACTCGGATTCCATGTATGAACGGCCTTCTTCGACCTTGCCTTCCTCGGCCAGCTTGATGATCTGGTTTTGTGCCGCGATATACCTCTCACGCGAATCAAGGATCAGCTGGAACATTTCGATCCCCTTGGGCTGGACAAGCGTCGGCTTGAGCTGCTCCCAGGCCTTGCCGATATTCGCCCGCCCTTCGAGAATGCGCTCCTTCGCGCTCTGGACACCAGATGGTTCGGTGGCCATCAGAATGTCACGCGCGCCCAGGCCGATCGCGTTGACGCCGGCCAGCCCCTCCTGCAGCAGCAAGACCTTCGGCCATTTGTCATTGTTGACGTTTTCCAGCGATTCGTTGAGGGCCGCCATGCGCGTGATGCCGATGAAGGCAATCGCCACCATCAAGATCACGACCAGACCAAAACCGATCCCCAGACGAACCCCAATTTTCATGTTCTTGAACATTGCCACGCTCCTGTCAAATCACTCAAAAATCCCCGAAAACACCCAAGCCGGCTCGCTCACGGTTCGTGCGCGGCCATCTTTTGTCCATCACGCGCAACCCCCAACTGCACGAGCGCCGGCACATCCAGAATCAACGCCACCTCTCCCGTGCCCAGAATCGTGGAACCCGAAATGCTTTTCAGATGCCGGAATACGTTACCCAGGGGCTTGATGACGGTCTGAAATTCGCCCAGCAGTTCGTCCACCACCAGGCCCGCCTTCTGCCCGCCGTACTGCACCACCACGATGTTTTCGCGTTTGCCGACCGGTGCCTTGATCTCGAATTCGTCCCGCAGGCGGACGAACGGCAGCACTTCGCCACGCAGATTGACGTAGTTGCGCGTATCCGATGACTTTCTGTCGGCTTCGGGAAGTTCGATGCACTCCAGCACCATGTCGAGCGGCACCACGAACGCCGACTTTCCCACACCGACCAGGAAGCCATCGATGATGGCCAGGGTGAGCGGAAGCCGGATGCGGACCATCGTGCCGCGTTCCTCCTCGCTCTCAATGTCGACGGTGCCACGCAGGGCCTGGATGTTGCGCTTGACCACATCCATGCCGACGCCACGTCCGGAGAGATTCGTGACCTGCTCGGCGGTGGAAAAGCCCGCCTCGAAGATGAGATTGCAGATCTCGTTGTCCGACAGATTCTGGCCCGGACTGACGATACCGCGCTCGATCGCCTTCCGCAGAATCCGGTCCTTCTTGAGTCCACCGCCGTCGTCGGCCACCTCGATCACGATGCTGCCGGAATCGTGGTAAGCATTCAGCCGCAACGTTCCCCTTGCAGGCTTGCCGGCCACCACACGCGTTTCGGCCGACTCGATGCCGTGATCCATGGCATTGCGTACAAGATGCATGAGCGGATCGCCGATCTTCTCGACGACCGTCTTGTCGAGTTCCGTCTCGGCGCCGCTGATCTCCAGACCGATATCCTTGCCGAGTTCCTTGCTCATGTCGCGCACAACACGCTGGAACCGGTTGAAGGTCTCGCCGATTTCGACCATGCGCAGCTTGAGCGCGCCGTCGCGGATTTCCTCGACCAGTCCCGACACCACAGACGTGGACTCATGCATCGCTGCATCACCGGATCGCTGTGCCAACAAGGAAGCGCCTGCACCGGCGATGACCAGTTCGCCGACTAGATTGATGAGTTCATCGAGTTTTTCCGCACTCACGCGGATGAACTTCGCTTCCTGGGCCTTGTGGTCGCGAATCTGGCGCTGCTTTTCGAGCGCCACGTCCACCACTTCCTTGCGGACCACGCCTTCCTTGACCAATACCTCGCCGATCGGCGGCCTCGTGCCGCCCGTCACTGCCATCATGCTGTCCTGGGCGGCGAGCGCATCATCCAGTTCATTCCCGGTGAGAATGCCTGCCTCGATCAGTAACTGGCCGAGCATGTCGGTATTGCCGCTCGCGTTCTCCAGCCGATCGACGTAGGCGGCGAGGTGGCTCGGCGGGGGAAAAATGCGCAGCTTGCAGTCCTCACGCACGAACTCGAAAACGTCCTCGATGGTTTTCTTTTCCGCTTCGCTCTTGAATTCGATCGAGTAATTGAGGTAGCAGGCCTCCGGATCCATCACCTCCAGATCGGGAAGCTCGCCATCGTCCACGCTGAGCGAAACGATGTCGCCGATGGTTGCGAGATAACGGATGAAGGAGATGGGGTCCATGCCGTTCCGCAACACATCGCGCCCGAACGCAAGTGAAATGTGCCAATAATCGCCCTCCTCGATCGGTCCGCCACCCGAGGCCGCCACCGCGGCCTCGCGAAGGGTCGGCACCGTCGCATCAGCTGCGGCCGAGCCCGCCAGAAATCCCTTCAGCCCAGCCACCAGCCCATCACCAGAGGCCATCTGGTCCGCGCTGAGCGCCTCGCCGGCTTCTGCAACCATCGTGATCAGCAGGCCGATGTGGTCGGAACACTTGAGCAGCAGTTCGACGAGCTCGCTGTTGACCGCCAGCGTGCCGGCGCGTACGTCGTCGAGAACATTTTCCACGACATGCGTGAAGGACACGATCGCATCGAGACCGAACAAGCCCGCAGAACCCTTGATGGTATGGGCGGCGCGAAACATGGCGTTGACCATTTCCGCATCCTGCGGCGAATCTTCCAGCCGCAGCAGAATGCCTTCCATTTCCTCGAGCAGGCCGCGACTTTCCTCGATATAGGTCTGTAATGCCTGATCCATGCTCATTCTGGTCTCCCTGGACTGTGCCCCTGCTTACCGTCGAGCGGAAATCAGCAGCGGGTCTCCGAATTGCGCCGCCATGTCGAAAAGATCGATCACCTCCAGTGCGGCCTGGCTGTGGGACACATAGCGCACCGCCTTCCCCAGACGGGTGCCTTCGCGTTTGGTCGCCAGCAACAGCTGGAAGCCGGCAGTATCCATTTCGGTGATGCCACTCAAATCCAGTTCGATCTCGTCGTTCGCGGCCAGGTGCTCCAACAATCCACTCCGGATTTCCAGAGCGTTATAGATGGTGAACTCACCTTCCATTTGCAGCCTGCAAACACCGTTTTCACACTGCGCATTGATATGCATGGTGGTCTCCCCGTTGCCCACTTCAGGGCATGATCAGTTTGGAGACGGCAGCCAGCATCTGGGCTGGCTGGAATGGCTTGACCACCCAGGCCTTGGCACCGGCGGCCTGTCCTTCCTGCTTCTTCGCTTCCTGCGATTCGGTCGTCAACATGATGATCGGCGTGAACTTGTAGTTCGGCATTTTCTTGATCTCTTTCACGAAGGTGATGCCGTCCATGTTCGGCATGTTGACGTCGCTGATGATGAGGTGGATTTTCTGGCCGGTGATCTTTGACAGACCGTCCTTGCCGTCGCATGCCTCGATGACATCGAACCCGGCACCCTTGAGTGCGATGCTCACGACTTGGCGCAGCGAAGCGGAGTCGTCTACGACCATGATGGTTTTTGCCATGATGTTCTCCTAGAAGAAGGTGATTTCCGAACTGGCCGACGCCGTCGCCTGTGTACCGCTGTGCATCTCTCGCTGCTCCGTGGTGGTGTAGGTTTTCGACAACTCGTCCAACCAGGCCTGCGTATCGATGGGCACGCACTGCCCCGTGCTCAGGCACTCCTGGACATGCGCCTCGAATTTCCGGATGTCGTCGCGAATATGCGAGAGAATCTGGCTCACGCGATCCTGAAACTGCAGCGACACCAGAACATCGGAAATTTCATCACGGATGCCGAGGCTGGCCTCGTTCAGGATTCGGGAGGAATCCGTCAGCCGGCTCGTCGCACCATGGAAGCGATCGATCACCTGGCCAATGACTTCTTCGGAATGCCTCACCGATTCGGTGTCTCGTGTCACCGACTGTTCGGACGCGGCAACTGCGGCCACGATTGCGGCATTGATCTGCTCCGCACCCTGGCTGATTCGCTTGCCGGTTTCGGCGGACAGCGTCGAGAGCTTGCGTACCTCGTCCGCCACCACGGCAAAGCCCCGGCCGGCCTCGCCGGCCCGAGCCGCTTCGATCGCCGCGTTGAGCGCAAGCAGGTTGGTCTGCATGGCGATGCTGCCGACCTCGGCCGCCATTTGCTTCAACTCACCCGTAAACAGGGCCAGCTGGTCGATTTCGCGCATCAGACTTTGCTTGGCAAGGGTCGACTCCCGCAGAGAATCGATGATCGAGCCGAGATCGTGCTGGCTGGTGTTGAGCAGATCCAGCAGGCCATCCTGTCCCTGTTCCCCGTCGTTTCCACTTGCTACCGATTGCGAGGTCGCGACGGCGGCCCCCAGTTTTTCGGTCAGGCCGGAAAACCGAATCGCGAGCGCGGTGACGGCATCCTCGGTCTGTGCACGCCCTGCCTCCACCTGCATCGCCCATATGGGCAAGACACTGGCGCAAACCGTGTCGAGATCGGGATTGCAGTGGCCCACCGGATCGCCGTTCATCTGCTCCGCCACCCTCAGGCTGGACGCATGCCGTGTCGAGCGGAAGCGATGAGCAAACCAGCCGCCAGCGGCCCCACAGGCGAAGATCAGCATGCCGACCATTGCGAGCTCGATGCCGCCCATGCCGACCAGCATGCCTGTCGCCGCTCCTTCACTCGCATTGAATGTCATACCACCTTCCAGTTCTCGTTATGCTCGTCATGGTGTCGAAGAGGGAACCTTTAGCTGTAACGCGTCACGGTATTCAGCAACAGGTCGATCTGCGCGGAAAGATCGTAGAAATGATCTGCCCCCGCTTCCAGCCACCGTTTTCTGTATGCCTCCGGCGAGTAGGAACTCACCACGATCAGGCAGGCCGACGGACACTCCGTGCGCATCTTTGCGAGCGCCTCGAGGCCAGTCTCATCCGGCTTCTGGGCATCCATCACGACGACTTTCGGTTGCATGCCCCGCATTGCCCGAAGTGCGTTCTCCACTCCGGCGGCTTGTACGATCTCCACGCCATGAAGACTGGCGAGCATGGCGGCCAGGCGTTCCCGCAACAGAGTCGACGGCTCAACCAGCAACAACTTCATGCGCTCGGGCTCCACTTCTTGCTAGGCAGGCAAGCTGGCTGGCACAGCGTACCGACACAGCCATTCCGTTCGAGTTGGATTAACGCAAGCCCACCGCATGAAATGAAGTCGGCAAACTCTGCTTTTGATGCAGGAATAGCTTAAAGCGGAGTAGGAATCTTCCTACGCTCATTCGTGCCCGGGCCGGGCACGACTGGGAACGGATGAGTGCGGCGATGGCCGCGTCCAGGCGGTCCGCCGTGGCGATTGCGGCAGGCGCAGAAGGGAACTGCAGAACAGGAATCAGGGCATCCGTCAGCCGTCGATCAGGCGATGCCGGATGGCATAACGGACAAGGTCGGTCGACGTCTGGAGATTCATCTTGCGCATGAGTCGAAACTTGTGCGTACTGACCGTCTTGATGCTCAGGTACAGCTCGTTCGCGATCTCGCTGATCGTCTTTCCGGATGCAAGCATGAGAAACACCTGGCGTTCCCGCTCCGACAATCCCTCGTGCGGCGCACTGGCTTCAGCGTCATGTTCGAACACAAGCGTTTCGACCAGCGCCGCATCGATGAACTTTCCTCCGCCGGCGACCTTGCGAATGGCGCCTATCAGGACTTCTGGCTCGCTATCCTTGGTCAGATAGCCGCTCGCCCCCGCTTTCAGGGCGCGGCTCGCGATCTGCCCCTCGGCGTGCATGCTCAGGATCAGGACCGGCAGGCCGGGATGTGCACCGTTGATCCACTTGATGAGGTCGACGCCGGCCAGGCCCGGTATGTTCACGTCGAGCAGAACGAGATCGCAGGCGGTTCGTTCGAGTACGTACTGGAGTTCCTCGCCTGCGCCGGCTTCGCCGACGACACTGATATCGGAGGCGAGCGCGAGTATCTGCTTGAGCCCATGGCGAACGATCGCATGGTCGTCGACAATGATGAGTCTGATCATCCTGGAAATCTCGGTTGTATCGGGTCGTCCATGCGCGTTCTGGGCGGGTTGCGCGTACGGCACACCGCTCATGCTACCGGAACGCACACACGAAGACGCGTGCCTCGCCCCGGTTCGCTGTCAAGCACGAAAGTGCCCTGCATCATCGCCACCCGCTCGCGAATGCCGACCAGGCCGAACGACTTTCGGCTTGCCACGACATGTTGATCAAATCCTTTTCCGTTGTCGCGCACCTCGAAGCAGAGCTCGCCACCGCTACGGGTCACGATGATTTCGACCTGGGTTGCATCGGCATGGCGTGCGATGTTGGTCAATGACTCCTGGATGATGCGGAATATGGCGGTCGCCGTGAGTTCATCCAGGGTAATGTCGCCGTCGCCCAGCACGAGCTCACAGGGAACGCCCGCATAGCCGATGAACTCCTCCACCAGCCATTCCAATGCAGCGACGATGCCCAGGTCCAGGGCGCCGGGACGCAAGCTCGATGTAACATGGCGTGCCGTCTTGATGGTGCGGTCGACAAGTTGGGTCATGGATTGCAGGCGTGTCATGAGCTCGGGATTGGACTCGCCAAAACCAAGTCGCGCAAGCGAGACATCCATCCGCAGCGCGGTGAGCGTCTGTCCGAGTTCATCGTGAATCTCGCGTGCGATGCGCTTGCGCTCTTCCTCACGGACGCCTTCAAGGTGTGCGGAAAGCGCACGCAACATGTTTTGCGAATCGACGAGCTTTTCTTCACTGATCTTGCTCTTGGTAATGTTGATCACGACACCATCCCACATGCAGACCTGCTCACTGTGGGCGCGGGGGGTGGCGCGCAGGTTGATCCACTTCAATTCGCCATCGTCCGTAGCGATCCGGCCTTCCCAGTTCCAGAATGCAAGCGCATCCTGCGACTGCACCATGCTGTCACGGAAACCTGGCCTGTCCGCCGCGGCAATCGATTCGATGAACGTATTTCCATTCCGCAGGATGGCGGCTGCATCCAGACCGAGCAGCCATTTTGCGCCATTGCTGATGTAGGTGAAGTGTAACGTGTCGTCACCCGCATGCCGGTAACACTCGAACACCATACCGGGCACGTTGGTAGTAATGCCGTGAAGGCGTTCCTCGCTTTCGCGCAGCACCGCTTCCGCTCCCTTGAGCGTGGAAATGTCGCGCGCGATCGCCAGCACGGATTCGACGCTTCCCGATGCATCGCACTCCGGTACGGCCCGGGTGTGATAGTACCTAACGACCCCGCCTACCGTGGTCAAGTCAAACTCGAACATCACCGGCTCACCCGTGGAAAACACCTGGCGCAGCGCGTTCGTCCAGATTTCGGCCTCCCGGTCCGGCAACCCCAGTTCCACGTGCGTCTTGCCCAGCACCGATTCCCGGGTGATGCCCGTGGCTTTCTCGATCTCCGGATTCGCGTACACGTGGCGCAACGAGCGATCAACGCGGCAGACGATATCCGGCAGGTTCTCGGCCAGGGAGTGAAATTCGCGCTCCAGGCGCCGGATGTCCGCATCGGCACGCATCCGTTCCGTAATGTCCTGACTCACGGCTACGGCGCCAGTAATGTCGCCTCGTTCATCGCGCAACGGCAAGGCCGAATTGCTGATGACCTTGCGGCTACCATCGAAACACTCGATATCGATGATTTCATCGAGAGCGGTCTCACCTCGCTCGATGGCACGGGCAAGCGCCCAGTCGTGCGCCTCGACACGCTTGCCGGTATCGTGCCACCATCCCTTGTACTGGCCGGGGCGGCCGCTGGGGCTCCGGCGTGTACCCTTCCAGATGCGCCTACCCGCAGGATTGTTCAGGATGAAACGTCCACGCGCATCTGCCAGCCACACCCCGACCGGAAGCGCCTGCAGCACACCCTGCAACTGCCGCCCCGTTTCCATGGCAAGACGCACGACCGAGCGAACGCGTAGATAAATCAACAGCGCGGCGATTATGCCGATGGTGGCGATGATGGCAATCGCCTGCCACACGGCTGTGCGTATCGGCTGATACATCCTGTCGGCGTCTATTTCGCGCACCATGCCCAGGCCGAATTCGTCCACCGGCATATGTGCGGCGACCACCAAAACACCCCGATAGTCTGGCGCAATGGTGATGCCCCGCAGTCCTTGGAGGGCAAACCACATCGGGATATGACTGCCGTCGAAACGGGTGGGCACCCGAAATGCGCGCCGCATGAATGCAGAAGGCGAGCACGCCAACTCATCGTTGCCAACGCCGCCGCACACATAGGTTTCCACACCGCCTGCGGCATCCGCCCACACATCCCTGACGAGATGCTCGAGTTCGCGCAGCGGCTGCTGAACCACGACAGTGCCTTCCCCGGGTGTCGCTTGAAAGTGAATTTCCACCATCCATCCGCGATCCCATGTCAGCCAGGTCGGGTTCGTGTTCCGGATCGGCAAACGCAGGCGCGGATCCTCCATATGCTCGAATTGGCGAGGCCCGGCGGAACGATCGGGGGCTTGCAACCACGCTGAGCCATCAGGACCGGCGAGTGCCCGTAATGAGGTTTCCCGACCGAGAACGGTGCCGAGCCCTGCGGCGCGAGCATGCAGATTCTGCAATGTCGACGACAACACCAGGCGAAAAATCGTGGCCTGGGTCTGTAGGGATCTGGACAGCTCATCCTCCACGCTCGCCTGCATCTGCCTGGCGAGCACGCCGACGGAAGCCGTGCCACCGAGCAGCAGCGCCGCAACGAATCCGACCAGGCCGATCCCCAGAACTTGACGCTCCTCGCGCGCAGCATAGAACGGGCGAAACCATGGCGTTTCCACCATCGCCGCAAGATAGCCCACATTCAAGACACACAGTGCCACGATGGTGGAGGGACTCATGATTGCATGCCGATCACTGGTCACCACGAACAGCATGCCATCGAGACTCTGATTGAGGAGGCCCCCCACGGTAGCCGCCAAGATGAATCCAGGGGCGGCTTGCAACAGGATCTGCACCGCTGGCGTTCTGGCCCGGTCGAGGGTGGCCAGTGCCAGGCCCGCGCACAGCAGCGACGAAGCAGTGAGGGGGGCCATGCGTCCCTGCCAGACCAAGCCTCGACTATCGACGTTGAGCGCAATGCGCCAGAGGCCATCGGGTGGCACCCACGCAAGCGCATATTGGACGATGACGCCTGCGCTGATCGCCGCGATGATCCCGCCCAGCCAGCGGCGATGTCGCGGCCGAAGCAGCGCCACACCCGCAAGCGACAAGGCGAACGACGTGTTGAATCCGATCCCCGCCAGCATCGGTGCGTGCAACAGGATCCACTCCGGCACAACGCCGATGCCGACAAGAATGGCGCCCATGGCGATGGCGAGCGCCATCCCGGTCACCCGCCGGAAGGCGGCACAGGTGGGACAAGGCGCAAAGGCTGGAGGCTGGAGCGGCGCGTCAGTCAAGGCAACAAGGGCAAGCGCCCTGCCGGAGCGCCGCCGCAATCGGCTTGTCGAGTATCATTGAGGCCATTTATCCGATGTCTTCCGTCGACATGCTCGTCCACGCTATCTTAGCGAGATTTCATTCCCATCTGGATGCCATTTCCGGGTAATCACGGCACTTTTTTTGCACAAAACTCCCACGGGACGACACTTTGCTGGACAAGGCAACGGACAAGCAGACGCCCATGATGCAGCAGTATCTGGGCATCAAGGCGCAGCATCCCGACATGCTGCTGTTCTACCGCATGGGCGACTTCTACGAGTTGTTCCACGAGGACGCGGAGAAGGCGGCGCGGCTGCTCAACATCACGCTCACCACGCGCGGCGCGTCGGCCGGCGCACCGATCCGGATGGCCGGTGTGCCCTACCACAGCGCCGAGCAGTATCTCGCGCGCCTGCTGAAGCTGGGCGAGTCGGTGGTGATCGCCGAGCAGGTGGGCGACCCCGCGACCTCGAAAGGCCCGGTCGAACGCCAGGTGACACGTATCGTGACGCCAGGGACGCTGACCGATTCGGGCCTGCTGGACGAGACGCGCGACACGCTGATCATGGCGATCGCGCCGGGCACCGACGCACTCGGCGTTGCCTGGCTCAACCTTGCGGCCGGGCGCTTCCATGTGTGCGAAACCTCTGCGGCGGGCCTGCACGCCCTGCTCGCGCGCGTGCGCCCGGCAGAAATCCTGGCACCAGACGATTTCGCGCTGGACGCGCCCTGCGCGGTGCGGCGGCTGGCGCCGTGGCAGTTCGATGCCGCCGGCGCGGAAGCGCGCCTCGCACAGCAGTTCGGCAGCCGCGACCTCGCCGGCTTCGGCGTCGCCGACCTGCGCCTTGCCATCGCTGCCGCCGGTGCGCTGCTCGACTACATCCAGGCCACCCAGCGCACCGCCCTGCCACATCTGCTGGCGATCCACGCCGAACGCGACGGCGAGTTCGTCCAGCTCGACGCCGCCACGCGACGCAATCTCGAACTCACCGAAACGCTGCGCGGCGAGCCGGCCCCGACCCTGCTATCGGTGCTGGACACCACCGCGACCGGCATGGGCACGCGCCTGTTGCGGCACTGGCTGCACCACCCGCTGCGCGACCGCGAACGCCTCACGCGGCGGCGCGACGCCATCGGCACGCTGGCGGAACGTCGCGACACCGCCGCCGCGCTCACCCGCCTGTTGAAAAGCTGCGCCGACGTGGAGCGCATCGGCGGACGCATTGCGCTCAAAAACGCGCGCCCGCGCGACCTGTCCGGGCTGCGCGACACGCTGGCGCTGTTGCCGGAGCTCGCTGCGCTGCTGCCCGATGACGGCGCGCGTCTGGCCGCACTGCGCGATGCGCTCGGCGCGCGCCCGGACTGGCACGCGCTGCTCGCTCGCGCCATCCTGCCGGAACCCGCCAGCGTACTGCGCGAGGGCGGCGTGATTGCCGACGGATACGACGCCGAGCTCGACGAACTGCGCGCGCTGACGCGCGATGCCGGCGCCTTCCTGCTGGAACTGGAAACGCGCGAGCGCGAGCGTTGCGGCATCGCCAACCTGAAGGTCGAATACAACAAGGTGCACGGCTTCTACATCGAGGTCAGCCGTGCGCAGTCGGACAACGTTCCGGACGACTACCGCCGCCGCCAGACACTGAAGAACGCCGAGCGCTACATCACCCCCGAGCTTAAGGCGTTCGAGGACAAGGCGCTATCGGCCCAGGAGCGTGCGCTGGCACGCGAGAAAGCCCTGTTCGAGGCGCTGCTCGACACCCTGACGCCGCACGTGCCGGCGCTGCTGGAGATCGCCGCGGCGCTCGCCGAGATCGACGTGCTGGCGAGCCAGGCCGAGCGCACCGCCACCCTCAGACTGTGTCCGCCCGAATATGCCAGCGAACCCGGCATCGTCATCCGCGGCGGACGTCACCCCGTGGTCGAGGCGCAAGTGGACCATTTCATCGCCAACGACACAGTGCTGAGCCGCTCCCGCCAGATGTTGCTGATCACCGGCCCCAACATGGGCGGCAAGTCGACCTACATGCGCCAGGTCGCGCTCATCACGCTGATGGCCTGCTGCGGCCTGTGGGTGCCGGCGACTTCGGCGAAGCTTGGCGACATCGACCAGATCTTCACCCGCATCGGTGCGTCGGATGATCTGGCCGGCGGACGCTCGACTTTCATGGTGGAGATGACCGAGACCGCGCATATCCTGCACAACGCCAGCGCGAAAAGCCTGGTGCTGCTCGACGAGATCGGCCGCGGCACATCCACCTTCGACGGCCTGGCGCTGGCGTGGGCGGTGGCACGGCATCTGGTCAGCGCGACGCGCGCGTTCACGCTCTTCGCCACCCACTATTTCGAACTTACCCAGCTCGCACAGGAATTCCGCCAGCTCGCCAACGTCCATCTCGACGCCAAGGAGCACGGCGCCGACCTCGTGTTCCTGCATGCGGTCGAGGAAGGGCCCGCCTCGCAGAGCTACGGTATCCAGGTCGCACGGCTCGCGGGCGTGCCGAGCCCGGTGATCGCCGCTGCGCGCCGCCATCTGCGCGAACTGGAAGACGCCCAACTGCACGCCGGCCCGCAGGGCGACCTGTTCGCCGCCGCACAGGCGAGCGCGGCGCCGGAACATCCCGCCCTCGACCAGCTGCGCGAACTCGACCCCGACAGCCTCACGCCGAAGGCCGCGCTCGAGATGCTGTATGCACTGAAAGTGCATTTATGAAGGCAGGCGCGCTGAAGGCCCTCACGGACACACGATCATGAAAACCCTGCATCTCGACAGCACCGAACTCGGCCTCGATTTCAACGCCGCGCTCAAGCTCGCCACCGCCATCGCCGAGCATCACCTGGGCGACAGCACCATGCTGTTGAGCTGGTACGACCGCGAACGCGACCTCGAATCGCCGGCCGGCGTGAGCGAATGCCACGAAGGCTGCGCGACCAAGGGATCGTGGGACTACGCGCTGAATCGCGGCGCGCGCCTGGCGGTCATGTTCGACGCCGGCCGGTTTTTCTTCTGCTTTCTATGAGTCAGGGCGCCACCACCCGCACGCGCTGCCCGCGGCACGCCACGATCTGGCCGGCGCGGATCTTCGCCGTCTTGCGGCTTTCGGGCTGACCGTCGACGCTGACCTCGCCGTTGGCGATCATGAGCTTGCCCTGCCCGCCACTGTCGGCGATGCCGGCAAGCTTGAGCAGATCGCACAGCGCGACATGTTCGCCGCGCAGCCTGAATTCCATAGTATCCATCCCTGCTCCTAACGCGCCTGTGCCTTCGCCAGTTTCGCTTTGAGTTCCGTCATCGCCGCTGCTGCGGCCTTCTCGCCTTCGAGGATGGCCAGGTGGCGGTCCTCGAAGCTGGTGCTACTGACCGCCGCGGTCTTCGGCCGGATCACCACGTCGGCGTGTTCGAGCTCGTGGCGGCTGATCGCGTGACCCATCACTGCGAACGTTTGCAGCAACACATCCAGCGTGTCGGAAAGCGTCTCGCGGCGGCCGACGCTGGAAATATCCACCGCGATGACGAAATTTGCGCCCATGGTACGAGCGGTCCGCACCGGCACCGGTGAGGTGAGGCCGCCGTCGACATACTCGCGGCCGCTGATCTCCACCGGCTGGAACACGCCCGGCACGGCACTGGAAGCACGCACCGCGATGCCGGAATCGCCGCGACGGAACAGCACCTGTTCGCCACTCATCAGGTCGGTGGCAATGACTCCCACTGGCCGGCGCAGATTCTGCAATGGCTGGTTCTTCACGTTGCGGTTGATGAACGTTTGCAGCGCTTCGCCTTTCAGCACCCCGCGGTTGGGCAGCGTCCAGTCCGCCACCATGTCTTCCGCCATGCCCAGCGCGAGTCTTTGCAGCTCGAAGCCGTTGAACCCCGCCGCATACAGCACGCCGACCACGGAACCAGCACTGGTGCCGACCACGATATCGGGCACGACGCCCTGCGCCTCCAGCGCCTTGATCACGCCAATGTGTGCGAAGCCGCGCGCCGCGCCGCCGCCGAGTACCAGCGCCACCTTGGGCGGCGGCTTGGGCGCAGGCACGACCACTGGCGGCACCGGCGCGGGCGTAGGCATTGGGGGCGGCGCCGCGCAGGCGGCAAGCAGTGCAACGAGAAAAAGTGCGGTGAGTCGGCGCATGGGCATCGGCTTCGAATCGAAGGCTGGATTATCCTCCTGTGAACCACGTCTGGCCGCGGCAACAGCGGTCATCCCTTCCCGGCATCTTCGTCCAGCCGTTTCAGGTGCGCCAACTTCTCGGCGATCTTGCCCTCAAGCCCACGCGGGGTGGGCTGGTAGAACTGCTGCTCGGGAAGGCTCTCGGGGAAGTAGCGCTCGCCTGCGGCGTAGGCTTCGGGTTCGTCGTGGGCGTAGCGATAGGCACGGCCGTAGCCGAGTTCCTTCATCAGTCGCGTGGGCGCATTGCGCAGGTGGATCGGTACCTCGCTCGACGGATTGTCCTGCACGAACGCGCGCGCGGCGTTGTAGGCGACGTAGGCAGCGTTGCTCTTCGGCGCGCAGGCCATATAGAGGCAGGCCTCGGCGAGCGCGAGTTCGCCTTCGGGCGCCCCCAGGCGCTCGTAGGTTTCTGCGGCATCGAGCGCGAGGCGCAGCGCGCGCGGGTCGGCAAGGCCGATGTCCTCGCTCGCCATGCGGATCAGACGGCGGGCAAGATAGCGCGGGTCGGCACCGCCGTCGAGCATGCGCACCAGCCAGTAGAGCGCGGCATCGGGCGCGGAGCCGCGCACGCTCTTGTGCAGCGCGGAGATCTGATCGTAGAACGCTTCGCCGCCCTTGTCGAAGCGGCGCAGCGATTGCGCCAGCGCGTTTTCGAGGAATACGGTGTCGACTTCCGCCGCCTGGGCCGTGCGCGCGGCGGTGTCGAGTTGTTCCAGCAGGTTGAGAAGCTTGCGCGCGTCGCCGTCGGCGTAGGCCGCCAGCAGCCTGCCGACGCCTTCCGCGAGTTTCAGCCCCGGCAATTCGGCGAGCGCGCGTTGCAGCAGGTGTTCGAGTTCGTCCGGCGTAAGCGATTTGAGCACATAGACCTGCGCACGTGACAGCAGTGCGCCGACCACCTCGAACGACGGGTTCTCCGTGGTCGCGCCGATGAAGGTGAACAGTCCTGCCTCGACGTGCGGCAGGAAGGCGTCCTGCTGCGCCTTGTTGAAGCGATGCGCTTCGTCGACGAAGACGATGGTGGCGCGGCCCGCGCGCTGATTCATGCGCGCGCGCTCGACCGCATCGCGGATGTCCTTCACCCCGGAGAGCACCGCGGAGATGGCGATGAAATCCGCGCCAAACGCCTGCGCGGTGAGCCGCGCCAGCGTGGTCTTGCCCACCCCTGGCGGCCCCCACAGGACCATCGAATGCAGCTTGCCGGAATCAAAGGCGAGCCTGAGCGGCTTGCCTGGGCCGAGCAGATGCGTCTGCCCCACGACGTCCGCAAGCGTGTGCGGGCGCAGCCGCTCGGCGAGCGGCGCGCGCGGATCAGGCGCGGGTTCGGGGGTGTCGGTCTGGAAGAGGTCTTGCATGCGTCAAGCGTAACGAGTGGAGCGCCTGGAGTCGAGAGCGGAGTGAGGAGGCAATGTCGATTGGGTTGCGAAGGGCCGCTCACCCCCTCCCCAACCCCTTCCCCTCGAGGTGGGCGGGCTTAACCGCGCACCCCTCTCCCTTCTCCACCCTCCACTCGAAGCTCTCCACTCTCGACTCTCGGCGCTCCACTCACTCTCCGATCACATCCGCGCCCTTCGGCAACGTGAATTTGAAGCGTGCAGCCGGAATCACGGGGTTGCGCACCAAGCGCGAGAATTCGAGCGTGGTGCGCTGGCCGAAGTGGTCGAAGAGTTCCATCTGCATCAACGTATCGCCCTTGAAGCCCATGCGGATGCGCTCGAAGCTCGTGTCCCGGTTCCTGGGCGTGGCCTCCAGCCATTCCAGCCCCTTGGCTTCACTGACATCCTTGAGGGTAAAGTATTTCTCAAGGGCATTGTCACCGGCGAGCAACGCCGCCGGGGTGCCGGCGATGACGTCGGCGAGTGGCTTGACCGTGACCTGTTCGAGGTCGGCGTCGTACAGCCACAGCTTCGCGCCGTCGCCGACGATGACCTGCTCGTAGGGCGCCGTGTAATCCCAACGGAACTTGCCGGGCCGGGCGAACGCCATCGTGCCGTTCGCTTTCTGCGTCACGCGCCCGGACTTGTCCACCACGTGCTGCGTGAAATCGGCTTCGACCGCGCGGGCACCCGCAATGAACGCCTTCAGGCGGTCGATGCCGCCGGCGTGGACGGTGGCTGAAACGCCCAGGGCGAACAGCAGGATGACAAGGCGCATGAAATCTCCCAAAAAAAGTGCGCCCTGTGGGCGCACTCTGCAGACCGCGAAACGACGCGAAAGTTTATTTCGTCTTGCAGGTCTTGATACCGAAAGGCAGATAGGCCGGGCACCAGCCGATGATGGCGGTGAGCAGAAAAACGAAGCCCACGATCCCGGCAGGCACCATCATGTCCTGGGCACCCGGCAGGTTGGACATTGCGTACCCCATCAGGCCAAGCCCGACGACGGCACGAATTGCGCGATCGATACCACCCATATTCTTTTGCATTGTGTCTCCTCTCTTTGGAAGGTGTTTTCCAGTTCACTGTTCGGGGAATGGCCCCGAGCCAAGCTTACCCCATTCGGTGACTCCCGTATGCAGCCCCTCCACGGGTACAAAACAAAACCGCCCCGCACGCGGACGTGCGAGGCGGTTTTACCACACTGGATGCGGATCAGGCGATCAGCGGCACAATGAGCAGCGCCACGATGTTGATGATCTTGATCAGCGGGTTGACGGCCGGGCCGGCGGTGTCCTTGTAGGGGTCGCCCACGGTGTCGCCGGTGACGGCGGCCTTGTGCGCTTCGCTACCCTTGCCGCCGAAGTTGCCTTCCTCGATGTATTTCTTGGCGTTGTCCCATGCACCGCCGCCGGTGGTCATCGAAATGGCCACGAAGATGCCGGTGATGATGGTACCGACCAGCACGCCGCCCAGGGCCTGTGCGCCGAGGGTGAGACCGACGATCACGGGGACGGCGACCGGCAGCAGCGACGGGACGATCATTTCCTTGATCGCGGCCTTGGTGAGCATGTCGACGCAGGTGCCGTATTCGGGCTTGGCCTTGCCTTCCATGATGCCGGGGATTTCCTTGAACTGGCGGCGCACTTCCACCACCACGGAGCCGGCGGCGCGGCCGACTGCTTCCATGCCCATCGCACCGAACAGGTAGGGCACCATGCCGCCGATGAACAGGCCGATGATGACCATGTGGTTGGACAGGTCGAAGCTCAGGGTCTGACCGCCCGCGGTCAGGGCGTGGGTGTAGTCCGCAAACAGCACCAGGGCGGCCAGACCGGCGGAGCCGATGGCGTAGCCCTTGGTGACGGCCTTGGTGGTGTTGCCCACGGCGTCGAGCGGATCGGTGATGTTGCGGATCTTTTCGTCGAGACCGGCCATTTCGGCAATGCCGCCGGCGTTGTCGGTGATCGGACCGTAGGCGTCGAGCGCCACGATGATGCCGGCCATCGACAGCATGGAGGTGGCGGCGATAGCGATGCCGTACAGGCCAGCCAGTTCATAGGCGCCCCAGATGGCGGCGCAGACAGCGATCACGGGCGCGGCGGTGGACTTCATCGACACGCCGAGGCCGGCGATCACGTTGGTGCCGTGACCGGTGGTCGAGGCTTGCGCAATGTGACGGACGGGGTTGAACTCCGTCGCGGTGTAGTACTCGGTAATCCACACCATGGCAGCGGTCAGACCGAGGCCGATCAGGGTGGCGAGATACAGGTTCATCGACGACACCAGTTCGCCGCCGATCGACACGCCTTCGCCCATCATCCAGGTGGTGATGGGATAGAACGCCACGGCAGCCAGCACACCCGACACGATCAGGCCGCGATACAGCGCGTTCATGATCTTGCCGCCCTCGCGCGCCTTGACGAAATAGGTACCGACGATGGAGGCAACGATGGCGAAGCCGCCCAGCACCAGCGGATAGATGACCGCTTCAGGCGAACCGGTGATCATCAGGCCGCCGAGCAGCATGGTGGCGATGATGGTCACAGCGTAGGTTTCGAACAGGTCGGCCGCCATGCCGGCGCAGTCGCCGACGTTGTCACCGACGTTGTCGGCGATCACCGCGGGGTTGCGCGGGTCGTCTTCGGGGATGCCGGCTTCGACCTTGCCCACCAGGTCGGCGCCGACGTCAGCACCCTTGGTGAAGATGCCGCCGCCGAGACGGGCGAAGATGGAGATCAGCGAACCGCCGAAGGCCAGACCGACGAGGGCGTGCGTCGCTTGCGCGCTGCTCTCGCCCAGCATGAGGGTGAGCACGGCATAGTAGCCGGCCACGCCCAGCAGGCCCAGGCCCACCACCAGCAGACCGGTGATGGCGCCACCCTTGAAGGCGACGTTGAGGGCGGCGTTGAGGCCCTGCGAGGCCGCTTCGGCCGTACGCACGTTGGCGCGCACCGAAACGTTCATGCCGATGTAGCCGGTCAATCCGGAGAGGAAGGCGCCGAGCGCGAAGCCGACGGCAGTTTGCCAGCCGAGGGAGACGAAAATCGCAATCAGCAGAATCACACCGACGATGCCGATGGTGGTGTACTGCCGGTTCAGGTAAGCGGAAGCACCCTCCTGCACGGCGGCTGCGATTTCCCGCATACGGGTATTGCCGGTGGGCAGTCCCAGAATCCACTTGATGGACACGATCCCGTAGAGCAGTGCGAACACCGCCGCCACAAGGGCAAACAGCAAACCTTCGTTCATGATCTTAATCTCCTCAATAACCCAAAAAACACAGTAGCTTTTGCCACCGTAGACCTCACACCTGCTTACCTATTGCCAGGCCGCCTTCAAAGCGCGTGCCCGGTTCAAACCCGAATATGCGATCCAACTGCAATTCCCGAATCAGTCGATCGACCGCGTCCTGCCCGTGTTCGCGTTGCACCTCGGACAGAATCAGCTTGGCTGAATTGCCGTTGTAGAAGCCGCCGAAGCTGGCTTGTACCTCGAGCATCTGTTTCGCGCGGTCGAGCGTCATTTTTAGGGATCAGGATTCAGGGGCCGGGGGGCAGGGAATGTGCGGCTGCGCCGCGATTTAATTTAAGGGCGTGGGCCATGCCCGCACCACGCCTGATCCCCGAATTCTGACCCCTGATCCCTCTCCTCCTCAGAGCTTGAACGTCGGCAACTTCTTCGCCACGGCCACGTTCTTCAGCGTCACGTACACCGGCAGGCCATCCTTGTACTTCGGATAGTCCTCGCCCTGGATCAGTGGGGTCAGATAACGCTTGCACTTGGGCGTGATACCGAAGCCATCCTTGGTGATGAAGTCACGCGGCATGAACTTCTCGACGTTGGCGACATCCTTCAGGTCGGCCATACCGATCTTGTACTTGTAGGGGGCGTCGGAGAGACGGTCGACCGTGGGCATCACCGAGTTGTGGCCCTTGAGTGCGAGCTCGACCGCCTTCTTGCCGAGTTCATACGCCTGCTTGACGTCGGTCTTGGAGGCGATGTGGCGTCCGGCGCGCTGCAGGTAGTCGGCGACGGCCCAGTGGAACTTGTGTCCGAGCGCATCCTTGATCATGTTGGCGACCACCGGCGCGGCACCGCCCAGCTGGGCATGGCCGAAGGCGTCACGCGTGCCCTGCTCGGCGAGGAAGCGGCCGTCCGGGTAGTGGCAGCCTTCGGACACGACGACCGTGCAATAGCCATGTTCCTTCACCAGCTTGTCGACGCGGGCGAGGAATTTCTTCTGGTCGAATTCGATTTCCGGAAACAGGATCACGACCGGAATGCCCTGGTCCTCGACCAGGCCGCCGGCAGCAGCGATCCAGCCCGCGTGGCGGCCCATCACTTCGAGTACGAACACCTTGGTCGAGGTCTTGGCCATCGAGCGCACGTCGAAGCTGGCTTCCAGCGTGGACACGGCGATGTACTTGGCGACCGAACCAAAACCCGGGCAGCAGTCGGTGATCGGCAGGTCGTTGTCGACCGTCTTCGGCACGTGGATGGCCTGGATCGGATAGCCCATCTGCTCGGACAGCTGGCTGACCTTGAAGCAGGTGTCGGCGGAATCGCCGCCGCCGTTGTAGAAGAAGTAGCCGATGTTGTGCGCCTTGAACACCTCGATCAGGCGCTCGTATTCGCGTTTGTTGGCTTCCAGCGATTTCAGCTTGAAGCGGCAGGAACCGAACGCGCCGGACGGCGTGCTGCGCAACGCGGCGATGGCGGTAGCGGATTCCTTGGTGGTGTCGATCAGGTCTTCGGTCAGCGCGCCGATGATGCCGTTACGGCCGGCGTAGACCTTGCCGATTTTGTCCTTGTGCTTGCGCGCGGTTTCGATCACGCCGCAGGCCGAGGCGTTGATGACCGCGGTCACGCCGCCGGATTGTGCATAAAAGGCGTTCATTTTTTTCGCCATGGGTTTATCTCCTGGTACAACTCAAAAAATCGTCAAACAAAAAGCCAGCGACGCCGCTGGCTCTCGAAAATTCAGCTCGTGCCGGATGCTTCCTGCTCGGCGAGCCGCTTGGCTTCCTCGTCCGCCTGCATTTTCAGCAGGGTGGTGACGCAGTCGCCGATATCGTCGTATTCCTCGCGGCCGGTCGCGAAACGATCGCGCACGCGGTAGAAGAACATGCTGCGATAACGGGTGTCCCCGGTCTTGGAGAGCACGAAATGGCAGCCGTCCTCTTTCCAGTAGAACCCCGGGCACAACGTCAGTTCACGGTCCTCCGGGTAGAGACGGATCTCCGTCTCCACGTCCTGCATGTCGATCTCCCGGCCATAACGCTCGTTCACCGCCTGCTGGACGACCCAGCGTTCGGTGTCGGTCATGGGAGTGATCGTCCGCGGCATCGTCCGATCAGCCCAGCGCCTTGAACACGGCGTCGCGGATTTCCTCGACCTTGCCGATGCCGGCGATCTTGACGTACTTGGGTGCGCCCGCTTCGCCGCGCGCGGCCCAGTCGCCGTAGTACTTCACCAGCGGCTCGGTCTGTGCGTGGTAAACGTCGAGACGCTTCTTCACGGTTTCTTCCTTGTCGTCGTCGCGCTGGATCAGATCCTCGCCGGTGACGTCGTCCTTGCCGGCCACCTTGGGCGGGTTGAACACGACGTGGTAGGTGCGGCCGGAAGCGACGTGCACGCGGCGGCCGGACATGCGCTTGATGATTTCCGCGTCGGCGACGTCGATTTCGACCACGTAGTCGATCGGCACACCGGCGGCCTTCATCGCCTCGGCCTGCGGGATGGTGCGGGGGAAGCCGTCGAACAGATAGCCGTTCTTGCAGTCGGCTTCCTGCAGGCGGGCCTTGACCATGCCGATGATGATGTCGTCGGAGACGAGGCCGCCCGCGTCCATGATGGCCTTGGCCTTCATGCCGAGCTCGGTGCCGGCCTTGATCTGTGCGCGCAGCATGTCGCCGGTGGAAATCTGCGGAATGCCGTATTTTTCCTTGATGTAATTGGCCTGAGTGCCTTTGCCCGCACCGGGGCCACCCAACAGAATCATACGCATGGAACTCTCCCTGAACATTTGGATTGAAAAAACTGCATAAGACTAAGCCATGCCCAGTCTTCGCAACACTTAAAATTTTTTATTCGGCGATTCATGCAACTCAAACTTCCCCACCTGCGGCAAGCAGGCAGCGGACGCGTTCGAGATCCTCGGGCGTGTCGACGCCAGGCGCCGGGGCGCTTGCAGCCAGGCCCAGACTGATGCGATGGCCGTGCCACAGCACACGCAGTTGCTCCAGCATCTCGTGGCGCTCCAAGGGTGAGGACGCGAGGCCGGCGTAGGTACGCAGGAACCCGGCGCGGTAGGCGTAGAGTCCGATGTGGCGCAGGGCGCCGAGTTCGTGGGGCATCGGCTGGCCCGCGGCAAATGCGTCGCGCGGCCACGGGATGGGCGCGCGGCTGAAATACAGGGCATACCCGGCTTCGTCGGCGACCACCTTGACCACATTGGGATTGACGAAATCGGCAGGGTCATGGATCGGATGCGCCAGGGTCGCCATCACGGCTTCCGGGTGCAGCACCAGCCGACGTGCTGCCTCGCGAATCAGTCCGGGATCGATCAGCGGCTCGTCCCCCTGTACGTTGACCACCAGCGCATCGTCCGGCCAGCCGAGCGCCTCCACCACTTCCACCAGGCGCTCGGTGCCAGACTGGTGTTCCGGCGAAGTCATCAGCGCCTGGTGCCCGGCGGCCTCGACCGCCTGCTGCACGCGTGAATCGTCAGTCGCGACGATGACGGACTCGGCACCGGCAGCCAGCGCGCGGTCGAGCACCCGCAACACCATGGAACGGCCACCGATGTCGGCCAGCGGTTTGCCGGGCAGGCGGCTGGACGCGTAACGCGCCGGAATGACAACACGAAATTGCATGTGCCCGACCCTACTGGGCGTGAATCTCGCCGGGCTCCAGCGGACGCGCCTCCTCCGGCAGCATCACAGGGATGTCGTCACGGATCGGATAGGCCAGCCGGCAGGCGTGACAGATTAGCTCACGGGCGGATTTCTTCCATTCCAGCGGGCTCTTGCACACAGGGCAGACAAGGATTTCAAGTAGCTTCGGGTTCATTCGCGAGGGTCCTTTGGAACGGTGGGACAGCCGGCTCGGGCTGCTCGGATTTGCTCTGATAAAGGCGAATATCGGCGACGGACAGCAGTGTCGCCAAGTCATGGCCGTCGCGGGGCGCATGGGCGACGCCGAGGCTCACCTTCATGGGCAGGCCGTTGCTTTGGCTCCACGCCTCGGTGCGCGCCTCGATGCGCTCGAAGACCTGCCGCATGGCGGCGGTGTCACGTTCCGGCAGCAAGGCGACGAACTCGTCGCCGCCCCATCGCCCGCACACGCCCATCTCCGCCGATTCGCTGAAGATGCGGGCGAACTCCGCCAGCACGCGGTCACCGACGCCATGGCCATAGCGGTCGTTGATTGCCTTGAACTGGTTGAGGTCGGCGAACAGCACGGTAGCCGGCAGGCTGCGATCGCCTGGATCGAGGATTTGCTCCGACGCCGCCAACAGGCCGTGGCGGTTGAGCAGGCCAGTCAGGCTGTCGAAGCGGCTGCGGTAGTCGAGCTGGCGCCGCTGCCCTTCGATGCGTCCCATGAGGATGTACGCGTAGACAGCCAGCGTGACCCAGAACACGCCGAAGAACACGTCGCCGGCCCCCACCGCGAAGCCACCGATGCGGTAGCGGAACGCAAACGCGACGGCCATGCCGAGAAAGGCGCCGCCGAGGACCTCGGCGAACAGCCGCATGCCGTAGCGCATGCCGTTGCCGAGCAGCACCATGAGGAAGGCCAGCGCCGAAGGCGGGATCGGGTTGGGGTCGTGGATGACGCACACGGTGACGATGACGAGGTCAGCCATCATCGCACTGCGGATCTTCAGCAGATTGATCCCGCGCAAGGCCTGGTAGAAGAACCAGGAATTGACCATGAAATAGAGCGCGAGCGCCAACAGGAGTTGCTCGACGCTCAGGAAGGCCGACGGCACGGCATCGAGCGTGGAGAAATAGATGACCGCCAGCGAGAAGAAGAGGTAACGCGTAAAGAACTGGGTGACGATTTCCGCGCGGTCAGGCATCCAGAAACCCGCCTCGTCGCCCTCCGCCATCCAGCGGCAGGGATGACGGCGATCCGTCCAGTCAGAAGCCTGCATTGCGTTCCCCCTCATCCCGACGCGCCCTAATGCTTATCGTGGAATTCGCGCATCCAGCCAATCGACGAATCCGGGCTCGGGGGCGACTTCGAGTTCCACCGCCCACCAATCCGCACCCGCAAAACTCCGGCATTTTACCGCGTCTTTCTCCGTCATCAGCACCCGCCCGTCGACGGGCAGATCCGCCGGTGTAAAGGCGTGATGATCGGGGAAGGCACGCGGGACGAACCGCAGCCGCTGTGCGGTGAGCAGGTCGAAGAAACCCTGCGGACGGCCGATCCCGGTGACGGCCAGCCACTCGCCGGGAGGCAGATCCTCGAGGGCTCGGCGTTCGCCCGGCTGGCACAGTCGCCACGCACGGCCGGCAGCGAAGTCGGCGCGCCAGGCGGGCAATTCGCGCGCCTGCGCACCCGGCCGCACCACCTGCACCACCGCATCGACCTGACGCAGTCGCGCACGCGGCTCTCGCAAGGGGCCCGCCGGCAGCGGCCAGCCGTTGCCGAAGCCGCTGGCCGCATCCACCACCGCGATCTCGACGTCGCGCCGCAGGCGGTAATGCTGCAGTCCATCGTCCGTGACGATCACGTCGACACCCGGATGACGTGCGAGCAAGGTACGCGCCGCGGCCACGCGGTCGCGTCCGACCACCACCGGCGCACCGGTCTTGAGCCGGATCAGCAATGGCTCGTCGCCGACCTCGGCCGGCGGGCTATCGGGCGCCACCTCGGCGCAGCGGCCGTGCACGGCCCCACCGTAGCCCCGGCTGATGACGCCAGGCCGGCGACCACCCGCGCGCAGATGGTTCACCAGCCAGATCACCAGTGGCGTCTTGCCGCTGCCGCCGGCCGTGATGTTACCCACCACCACGACCGGCACGCCGACGGCGAACGCGCGCCACCAGCCACGCCGATAGGCCAGGCGACGCAACGCCGAGACGAGCACGAATACGGCGGAAAACGGAAGCAACAGCAGGTTGGGCGCACCGGTGCGCGCCCATAGCCGCTGGGGAGACAACATGGACAGAAGCTTACTGAGCCGTCTGGGTGGCAAAGGTGATGCGTGCCAGCCCGACACGGCGCGCCGCTTCCATCACGTTCACGACCGCCTGGTGGGTGGCCCGCGCGTCGGCGTTGATGACGATCACCGGGTCTTTCTGGTTGGCGGCAGCGGTCTGCAGCGCACTGGCCAGCGCGTCGACATTGGCATCGCCGAGCGGCTGGTTATCGACCTGATAGCGGCCGTCCTCGGCCACGGCCACGTCGATCCGCTTCGGCTGGGTCGGGGTCTGCTCGGCCGTGCTGGTGGGTAGGTTGATCTTCAGTTCCGCAAAGCGCGCATAGGTGGTCGTGACCGCGAGAAAGATGACGATGACCAGCAGGATGTCGATGAACGGAATCAGGTTGATTTCCGGGTAATCCTCGCGGCGTCCCTTTCTGAAATTCATGCTTATTTCCGCTCACCGTGGACGATCTCGACAAGCTTGACCGCCTGCTGTTCCATGTCGACCACCAGGCGCTCCACCTTGGCGCGGAAGTAGCGGTAGAAGATCATCGCCGGAATGGCAACGATGAGACCGAAAGCGGTGTTGTAAAGGGCGATCGAAATGCCGTGGGCGAGCTGGCCGGGGTTGGTGCCGGTCGCCGTCTGCGCGCCGAAGATCTCGATCATGCCGATCACGGTGCCGAGCAGGCCGAGCAGCGGTGCCATGCTGGCGATGGTACCGAGTGAGGTCAGGAAACGGTCGAGGTCGTGCGTGACGGCGCGGCCGGATTCCTCGATGGATTCTTTCATTACCTCGCGCGAGTTGTGCGCATTCTTCAGCGCCGTGGCGAAGATGCGTCCCAGCGACGAACTCTCGGTCAGCCGGGCAAGCAGTTCGGTGGTGACGCCGCGCTCCTGATAGGACTTGACGGTCTCGGCGAGCAGGCCAGCCGGTGCGACCTCCCCACTGCGCAGGCTGTAGACACGCTCGATGATGATGGCCACGGCAATGATCGACGCCAGGATCAACGGCCAGATCGGCCAACCGGCCGCCTCGATGATGGCAAGCACTGGATTCCACTCCCGATGAACACAAGGTGTGAAATGTAGCGCTCACGCTCGGGTTTGGGCAAGCGTCGCAGCGAAAGCGGCGGGCCACCAATACTTTCGAGAGTTCTCCACAATTCATGTGGATAAGTCTGTGAGAAACTGCCTGGGTCAATCCCTAAGCGCCCGCCCCGCAAGGGTTTTCCACTTTGGCCCAAAAACTAGACAATACGTTTTATCTATATTTATCATATAGATACGCAAATATAGGGGACGTCAATAGGGGATTGCCGGTTTTTTTATGATATCTGCATGACTGTGCATGAAACGGCCGGCGCGCAACTCCGTTATCCTCGGCCCATGGACCTTTTCGACGACGTTCCGGAGCGCGAATCCACCCTTCCGGTGCTCACGGTGAGCGAACTCAACCGCATGGCGCGCCGCGCGCTGGAGTCGCAGTTGCCGCTGCTGTGGGTGGAGGGCGAAGTGTCCAATTTCACTCGCGCCGCCTCCGGCCACTGGTATTTCGCCATCAAGGACGCCGCCGCGCAGGTGCGCTGCGTGATGTTCCGTGGCCGCAACCAGTTCGTCGACTTCACCCCGGCCAATGGCGACCACGTCGAGGTACGCGCCCTGCCCTCGCTGTACGAAGCGCGCGGCGAATTCCAGCTCGGCGTCGAGCAGATCCGCCGCGCGGGTGCCGGGCGCCTGTACGAGGCCTTTCTCAAGCTGAAGGCGAAGCTGGAGGCGGAAGGCCTGTTCGACCCGGCAAAGAAGCGCCCCCTGCCCCGCTTCCCGCGCCGGCTCGGTGTCGTCACCTCACCGCAGGCCGCCGCGCTGCATGATGTACTGACTGCGCTGGCGCGGCGCATGCCGGGGCTGCCGGTGATCGTCTATCCCACACCGGTGCAGGGCGCCGGCGCCGGCGCGCAGATCGCTGCCGCCATCCGTACCGCGGGCGAGCGGGCCGAATGCGACGTGCTGCTGGTGTGCCGCGGCGGCGGTTCGCTGGAAGACCTGTGGGCGTTCAACGACGAAGCGGTGGCGCGCGCGATCGCCGCCAGCCCGATCCCGGTTGTGAGCGGCGTCGGCCACGAGACCGATTTCACGCTCGCGGATTTTGCCGCCGACCTGCGCGCGCCCACCCCCACCGCCGCCGCCGAGCTCGCCAGCCCCGTGCGCGCGGAACTGCTGCACGCGCTCGAACGTCACGGGCAACTGCTGCGCCAGCACATGGCGCGCCGTCTGCACGCGGGCATGCAGCAACTGGATTACCTGGCACGGCGACTGGTGCATCCCGCCGAGCAGGTGCGGCGCCAGCAGGAAGGGCTGGCCGCACGCGCGCGCCGGCTTGACGCCGCACACCGCCTGCGCCTGGCACGCGAAAGCGCACGCATCGAAGCCCTCGGACGGCGCCTGGTGAGCCCGGCGCACGCCATCGAACGGCATCAGTTCTTGCTGAATGCGCTGGCGGCGCGCCACGGTCGCGCCATGGCCAGTCTCCTCGCGCAGCGTCAGCTAAGCCTCGCCCGCTTCGCCAGCAGCCTCGCCCACCTCAATCCGGACAACGTGCTCGCGCGCGGCTACAGCATCGCGTTGCGTGCCGACGGTAGCGTGGTGCAGGACGCCGCGACGCTCGCCGCAGGCGACGCGCTCGACCTCCGCTTCAGCAAGGGTACGGCACGCACGCGGGTGGAATCGGTCAAGCCGGGTTGAACGTTTCCGCTTCCTGCAGGTGCGCGCGCAAGTGCGCCGCGGCCTGCGCTTCCAGATTGTCCGCCAGGCAATCCAGCATCACCGCGTCGGGCCACGAGCGCAGCCAGGTGAGCTGGCGCTTGGCGAGCTGGCGCGTGGCGGCGATGCCTTGCTCGCGCAGGGCTTCCAACGTGATCGCGCCGTCAAGATACGCCCAGGCCTGGCGGTAGCCGACCGCGCGCATCGACGGCAGATCCGCAGTGAGGCGTCCGTCGGCACGCAGGCGCCGCACCTCGTCGAGGAGGCCCTCGGCGAGCATGGCGTCGAAGCGCGTGGCGATGCGCTGGTGCAGCACGGCGCGGTCGGAGGGGATGAGCGCAAGCTGCAACACGCGGTAAGGCAACCCGGCCTCGGCACGCGCCAGCTGCGCCGACATCGGCGTGCCGGTGAGACGAAAAATTTCCAGCGCGCGGCCGATGCGTTGCGCGTCGTTGGGCGCAAGCCGCGCCGCTGTTGCGGCATCGACCTGCGCGAGTTCGGCGTGCAGCGCGGGCCAGCCACGCGCGGCGGCATCCGCTTCGATCTGCCGGCGCACGGCGGCATCGGCGCGCGGCAGGTCGTCCAGTCCCTTCAGCAGCGCACGGAAATACAGCATGGTGCCGCCCACCAGAAACGGCACGCGGTCGCGCGCGGTGATGTCCGCCATCAGCCGCAGCGCGTCGTCACGGAACGCGGCGGCGGAATAGGCGTCGGCGGGATCGCGGATGTCGATGAGGTGATGCGGCGCACACGCCAGTGTCGCGGCATCCGGCTTGGCGCTGCCGATGTCGAGGCCGCGGTACACCAGCGCGGAATCGACGCTGATGATCTCGAGCGGAAAACGTTCGGCGAGGGCCACTGCCAGCGCGGTCTTGCCGCTGGCAGTGGGCCCCATCAGGAAAACGGCAGGTGGCAGCGCGGGCGCGGGCATGGGGCGATTATGCCCGAGCCCGCACCGCGGCTCAGAACAATGGCACGAGCTTGTAGCCCTGCGTCTGCCAGCCAATTAGCGAAATGAAGCCGTCGCCGACCAGGGAAAGCCCCGGCAGCAGGTTCGCGTTGTCGACCTTGAACACGCGCGTGGCGATGCTGCACACCTCCTGCCGGACGCCCAGCGCGTGCAGCGCCTGCACGTGCTCCGCGATTGCCTGCAGGCTCGGATCATGGTCGATCACCAGTTCCTCGTCCGGCGTGCGCGTCAGGAAGCGCACGGTGGGGCCGATGTAGACGATGACGAGATCGGGCTTCACCCCCTGGCGCTGGAAACCGGCGTGGGTGCCGCGGATGATGTCGAGATAGAACGCAGTCTTGCGCGGCTCGGTGAAGTCGATGAGAAACACGCCCTTGCCCGATTTGACGCCGCGCAACGCCGCGCGATCGTCAATGGGCGCGGCCGCAGGGGCGAGGCCGTGGAAGGCCAGCAACACGAGTGTGGCGAGGGTGACAAAAAAGCGCTTCATGGGGTTCTCCGTGTCAGGGGCAAATCAGACGCGCGCGCCCATCGCGCGCAAGTCGACCAGGCTGCAGCTCGTCTTGCGGCTCGCCAGGCAATCGGCGCTGCCGGGCACGTGCTCGAACGAACACGCGCGCGCCTGCAGCATGGCCCAGTCGTCATCGGCGTAAGCCTGGCGCGGCAGGTTGGGCGGGTAGTAGACGCAGCCGGCACAGACGTCTTCGGGCAGGTCGTTCATCGGGGACTCCTCTTGCGGCGGGATGTGGAAGGCTCGGCCTCGACGGCGACGGCGCGCCAGCCGCAGCTCCATACGGCGTCGAGATAAGCCGGCAGCGGCTCGGGCACGATGCCGTCGAGGCGCGAAGTGATCATGCGGAAAGCGCCGCCAAACAGGCTCGACGAGGCGACCAGCACATCCATGCGGCGCACCTCGCCGCGCGCCATGCCGCGCTCGACCAGTTCGCGCAGCATAACGAAGGGGCGCGAGGAGCACACCGGCGGCTCGTCGGGCAGGAATTCGCGGTGGCGCGCGTAGAACAGGAAGGCCATCGTGCGCGGCTCCGCCTCGGTCATGTCGAACAGGCGCGCGATGAGCGCGCGCGACTGGTCGCGGCAGGTGTCCGCCTGCGCCGCGACGTCGGCGACCATCTGCGCCATGCGCGTGCCGAGGTGCGCCTGCAGCGCGCGGGCGATGCCTTCCTTGTCGCCGAAATGGTGGTAGATCGAGCCGATGCTGACGCCACTGGCGCGGACGATGTCGTGCACCGAGGTATTGAAATACCCCTGGCCGGAAAAGAGATCGAGCGCGGCGTCGAGCACCAGGCTGCGGGTGTCGACGCGTGCGGGCACGGGCGCGGCAGGCATCATCCAGGCTTCACTAGAACGAACGTTCGTTCTAGTCTCCGCAAATCGTGCCTCCCTGTCAAGCTTGCCGTCTCAGGTCTCGCCGTTGCGCCGCGCGAAGCGGTGCGCCGCGCGCCAGCCCCGCCCCGCTTCGATCCCCCGCAGGGCCACCATCCCCGCGACGAAGAAGCTACCGGTGACGAGCAGTGATTGCCGGTGGTCACCCGCGGTGAGCCAGCTCGCCGCGCCATAGGTCAGCGGCCCAAGTATCGAGGCCAGTTTCACCGCCAGCCCCCACAGCCCGAAGAATTCCGCCTGCCGTGCCGGTGGTGCCAGCAGCCCGACCATCGCCCGCCCCGCCGATTGCGAGGCCCCCATGCACAGGCCGGCGAGGTTCGCCGCGACCCAGAACATGCGTTCGTCCGGTGCTGCCCACGCCAGCAGCACCATGCCAAGCCAGCCGACGAGCGTCACCGCGATGGCGCGCACGTGGCCGATGCGGTCCTGCACGTGGCCGAAGATGAAGGCGCCCAGCGCCGCGGTGACGTTGACCAGCAGCACCAGCTGGATGGTCTGCGCCGTATCGAAGTGGAACACCTGGCTCGCGTAGATCGCGGCCAGGGTGATGACCGCCTGGATGCCGGCCTGGTACAGCACGGTGCAGACGAGGAAGCGCCTGAGGTCGGGCAGTTGTTGCAGATGGCCGAGGGTGTGGCGCACCTCGGACCAGGCGTCGCGCGCACGCGCTTGCGGCCGCGGCACCGCGCGCTCGCGCAGCAGCAGGAGCGTCGGCAGGCTCGCCAGCGCGAACAGCGCGGCGGTGATCAACATCGACACCGGCACGAATTCGTCGGCGCCCAGCCCCCGCCCCTGCGCCCAGCCGATCCAGACGAGGCTCGCACCGAGCGACACGAGCCCGCCGACGTAGCCGAGCGACCAGCCCCAACCGGACACCCGACCCAGTGCGCGCGGCCGCGCAAGCTCGGGAAGAAAGGCGGCGATGAGGTTCTCCCCCGTGCCGAAGAAATAATTCGACAGCACCAGCGCGCCGATCGCCAGCACCAGGGCCCCCGGTCCGGCGAAAAACAGCAGCGCGGTGAAGCCGACGCAGCCCAGCGTGGTGAACCACAGCAGCCGCTTCTTGCCGGCATGCGCGTCGGCCCACGCACCGATCAGCGGCGCCGTGAACATGACGAGCGCATACGATACCGACAGCGCAAGCGTCCACGCGAACGTCGCCCACGGCGCATTGCCGGCGACCGCCGCGACGAAATAGGCGCCGAACACGGCAGTGATCACCACGGTCGTATAGCCGGAGTTGGCGAAGTCGTACATCGCCCACACCCACACCTCGCGGCGCCGCACGCCGGGTTGCAACAGCGGGGAAGTCACGCCGGCTCGTCCTCGTGCTGTTGCTGCTGCAACGCCCACATGTGGGCATACACACCGTCGTCCGCGAGCAGGTCGGCGTGGCGCCCGCGCTCGACGATGCGCCCCGCCTCCATGACCAGGATTTCGTCGGCCTCGACCACGGTCGACAGGCGGTGCGCGATGATGAGGCTGGTGCGGCTCCTGGCGATTTCCAGCAGTTCGGCCTGGATCGCCTTCTCGGTCTTGGTGTCGAGCGCCGAGGTCGCCTCGTCGAGAATGAGAATGGCGGGGTTCTTCAGGAGCGTGCGGGCGATGGCCACGCGCTGCTTTTCCCCACCGGAAAGCTTGAGGCCACGCTCGCCGACCACGGTGTCCCAGCCCTGCGGCAGGCGTTCGATGAATTCGAGGATGTGCGCGGCGCGCGCGGCTTCAATCACCTGTTCGCGGCTCGCGTCCGGGCGGCCGTAGGCGATGTTGTAGTAGATGCTGTCGTTGAACAGGACGGTGTCCTGCGGCACCACGCCGATGGCGGCGCGCAGGCTGTCCTGGCTGACGTGGCGGATGTCCTGGCCGTCGATGGTGATGCTGCCGGCGCCGACGTCGTAGAAGCGGAACAGCAATCTGGCGAGCGTCGACTTGCCTGCGCCGCTGGAGCCCACCGCCGCCACCGTCTTGCCGGCGGGAATCGTGAAACTGACGTCGTGCAGGATGGGACGATCGGGATTGTAGGCGAAGCTCACGTGCTCGAACCTCACTTCGCCCGCCATGACATCGAGCTCGCGCGCGTCGGGCTTGTCTTCCACCTCGCGCGGCCGCTGCATCAGCGCGAACATGCGCTCGACGTCGGTGATGGACTCCTTGATCTGGCGGTACATCACACCGAGGAAGCTCAAGGGTTGGAACATTTGCAGCAGGAAGGCGTTGACCATCACCAGATCGCCGAGCGTGAGCGTGCCCTCGACCACGCCGGCAGCGGCGCGCAACACCATGAGCGTCACGCCAATGGCGATGACGCCGGCCTGCGCGGCGTTGAGGTAGCCGAGCGAGCGCTGCGACTTCAGCGCCATGTCTTCCCACTCGATCAGGCTGCGGTCGTAGCGATCGGCCTCGTATTTCTCGTTGCCGAAATACTTCACCGTCTCGTAGTTCAGCAGGCTGTCGATCGCCCGGCCATACGCCTCGGAATCGAGGGTGTTGGCGCGCCGTACGAACTGGGTGCGCCATTCGGTGATGGTGACGGTGAAGCCGATGTAGGCGGCGAGCGTCACCAGCGTCAGCACGCCGAACACCCAGTCGAGCTTGACGAACAGGATGCCGGCGACCATGAGGATTTCCAGCACCGTCGGGGTGATGCGGAACAGCAGGTAGCCCACCAGGCTCGACAGCGCCTTGGAGCCGCGCTCAATGTCGCGGGTGATGCCGCCGGTCTGGCGCTCCAGGTGAAAGCGCAGCGACAGCGCATGCAGGTGCCTGAACACCGCGATGCTGATGCGGCGCATCGCGCGCTGGGTGACCTTGGCGAAAATCACATCGCGCAGGTCGGCGAAGGTGGTGCTGGCGAAGCGCAGCACGCCATAGGCGAGGATCAGCGCCAGCGGGATCACCAGTTCGGGACGCGGCCGGTCGAGCGCGTCGATGATCTCCTTCAGCACCAATGGCACCGCCACCGACGCCAGCTTGGCGCCGACCAGGAGCGCCAGTGCCAGCAGCACGCGGGCACGGAATTCCCACAGGTAGGGAAACAGGCGGCCGAGGGAACGCAGGCTGGCCTGGCCCGGAGGTGGCGGCGCGGTGCGGGAATGAACGGTAGGATGCATCAGGTCGGATAGAATAGCGTCTTTGTCTGACCCGATTTTACGTCTGCGCGTCGCCAATGCCGATTTGGTCGCCCAACAATAAATGAAGCTCTACGGCATTCCCAACTGCACCACCGTGAAGAAGGCGCGCGCCTGGCTCGCCAGCCACGGCCACGACGTGCCCTTCCATGACTTCAAGAAGCAGGGGGTCGACGCCGGCTGGCTGAAACAGGTCGCGACGCAGGTGGGCTGGCAGACGCTGCTCAATACCCGCGGCACCACCTGGCGCAAGCTCACCGACGCCGACAGATCGGCCGCGGGCGACGAAGCCGGCGCGCTCGCCCTCATGCTCGCGCATCCCAGCGCGATCAAGCGGCCGATACTGGAACGCGACGGCACGTATCATGTGGGTTTCGTGGACGACGCGTACGATGCCCTTTTCGGAGACTGAAGCAGCCATGGCCCAGGACACCCTCGACCTCGCGCTCGACCTGCTGCGGCGGGAATCCGTGTCCCCCCGCGATGCGGGCTGCCAGGATGTCATCGCGGCGCGCCTGGAAAAACTCGGCTTCCATATCGAGCGCCATCCCCACAACGGCGTCGACAACCTGTGGGCGCGCCGGGGCACGGCATCCCCCGTCGTCTGTTTTGCCGGTCATACCGATGTCGTGCCGACCGGCCCGCTCGATCAGTGGGAAACCCCGCCCTTCCAGCCGGCGGTACGTGACGGCCTGCTCTTTGCGCGCGGCGCCGCCGACATGAAGACCTCGGACGCGGCCTTCGTGACCGCCACCGAACGCTTCCTCGCCGCGCATCCCGACCACAAGGGTTCGATCGCATTCCTGCTCACCTCCGACGAGGAAGGGCCGGCGGTCGACGGCACGGTCCGGGTGGTGGAGGCCCTGAAGGCGCGCGGCGAGATGCTCGAGTACTGCATCGTGGGCGAACCCACCAGCGCCGCCGAGTTCGGTGACACCATCAAGAACGGCCGGCGCGGCTCGCTGTCCGGCACGCTGCGCGTGAAGGGCGTGCAGGGCCACATCGCCTATCCGCATCTCGCCCGCAACCCGATCCATCTCGTCGCACCGGCGATCACCGAACTCGCCGACACCATGTGGGACGAAGGCAACGCCTGGTTTCCGCCAACCACCTGGCAGATCTCCAACATCCACGGCGGCACCGGCGCGACCAATGTCATCCCCGGCGAAGTCGAAATCCAGTTCAACTTCCGCTATGCGACCGCCAGCACGGCCGATGGCCTGATGGACGCGATGCACGAGATCCTCGACGACCACGGCCTCGACTACGAGATCGACTGGAATCTGTCGGCCAAGCCCTTCGTCACCCCGCGTGGTGCGCTGTGCGACCGGCTCTCCGACGCGATCCGCGAGGTCACCGGTGTGACGCCTGGACTGTCGACCTCCGGCGGCACTTCCGACGGGCGCTTCATCGCCGACATCTGCCGCGAAGTGGTCGAGTTTGGTCCGCTCAATGCGACCATCCACAAGCTGAATGAGTGTATCGCCGTGGAGGATATCGAGCGCCTGTCGGCGATCTACGAAAAGACGCTGGAAAAACTGCTGGGCTAACGGGCATGGCGCGTTGCCACTTCTGACCATGAAACCCGCCACGCCCGCTTCCCTCTCCCCATCCCGCAAGCGGGCGAGAGGGACACGGAATCGCTTCGCGATGTTTCACGCTAACACTTTTTGCATCCGCGAAGGACTTTGTAGGAGCGGCGCCTCGCCGCGATTTCGGGGCGGCGGAAATATCACGGCATCGGGCCGAGGCGGCCCTCCTACGGCGTACTTCGCGGATAAAGGTCACACATAGAAATGAAACACTTCGACGATACCGAATCCCTCATCACCGTGCGCGACTGGCTGCGCTTCGCGGTGTCGCGCTTCAATGAGGCGGAGCTGTTCTTTGGCCACGGCTCGGACAACGCCTTCGACGAGGCAGCGTACCTGATCCTGCATACGCTGCATCTGCCGCTCGATCGCCTGGAGCCCTTTCTCGACGCCAGCCTCACGCACGGCGAGTCCGAGGCGGTGCAGGCGATCCTGGAACGCCGCGTGCGCGAACGCGTACCCGCCGCCTACCTGACGCACGAGGCCTGGCTGGGCGGACATCGCTTTCATGTCGACGAGCGGGTGATCGTGCCGCGCTCGTTCATCGCCGAACTGCTGCACGAGCAGTTCGCGCCCTGGATCGATGATCCCGACACTGTCACGCACGCGCTCGACCTGTGCACCGGTTCGGGCTGCCTCGCCATTCTCGCGGCGCTGGCGTTCCCCAACGCCGGGATCGATGCCGTGGACTTGTCGAAGGATGCGCTGGAGGTGGCGGCGAAGAACGTCGCCGACTACGGGCTGGACGAGCGCATCGAACTGGTCGAATCGGACCTGTTCGCCGCGCTCGGCGGACGCACCTACGATCTCATTCTCAGCAACCCGCCCTACGTGAACGCCGAATCGGTCGCCACGCTGCCGCCGGAATACCAGGCGGAACCAACACTGGCACTGGGTTCCGGCGAGGACGGGCTGGACGCAACGCGGCAGATCCTCGCGCACGCGAAAACGCATCTCAATCCCGGTGGCGTGCTGGTGGTGGAGATCGGCCACAACCGTGACGCGCTGGAGGCGGCCTACCCCGCCCTGCCCTTTACCTGGCTCGGCACCGCCGGTGGCGACCAGTTCGTGTTCATGCTGCGGCGTGAGGAACTGCCAGACTGAGGCGGCGACACGGACGATATCAGCCCGCCGTCCCCATCGACCAATCGCGCGCGAGCAGCGACGGGATGTCCGAAGCGGGGACCGGCCGGCTGAAGTAATACCCCTGCAAGGTATCGCAGGCCATCCCCTTCAGGCTTTGCGCCTGCTCCAGCGTTTCGACGCCTTCGGCCGTCACGCTGAAGCCGAGGTTCTTCGCCAGCGACAGGATGGCGCGGACGATGGCCTCGTTGTCCTGGTCGTGCGGCAGCCCCCGCACGAAGCTCTGGTCGACCTTGAGGTTGTTGAGCGGCATGCGCTTGAGGTAACTCATCGACGAATAACCGGTCCCGAAGTCGTCCAGCGCGATCTGCACGCCCTCGAGACTCAAGGTCTCCAGCGTCTGCATCGTCGTTTCGCTGTCTTCCATCACGGCGCCCTCGGTGACCTCCAGTTCGAGCAGGCCCGGCGGCAACCCGGTTTCGGCAAGGATCTCCAGCACCGTGGCGACCAGCCTGGGATCGCGGAACTGCATCGGGGAGAGGTTCACCGCGACGCACAAAGGCATGCCGGCCGCGCGCCAGCGCATGGCATCGTTGCACGCCGTGCGCAGGACCCATTCGCCAATGGGCACGATGAGGCCATTCTCTTCGGCAAGGGGGATGAAATCGGCCGGTGAAATGACACCCTCCGCGGGATGCTTCCAGCGGATCAGGGCCTCGACCGAATGAATGCGCCCGCTTGTCAGGTCGAACTGCGGTTGATACAGGAGATGGAACTCCCTGCGTTCGAGCGCGCGGCGCAGATTGCTCTCCAGGGTCAGGCGATGCTGCGCACGCTCGGTGAGCGAGGCGCTGTAATACTGGCAGTTGTCGCGGCCGCGATCCTTGGCGTGATACATCGCGGTGTCGGCATGCTTCAACAGGCTCGACGCATCCTCGCCATCGTCCGGATAGACGGCGATACCGATGCTCGCTGTCAGCACCACTTCGCGCCCGTCCAGCAGGAAGGGACGACGCATCTGCTCGCGGATGCGGTGCGCCACCCGCAGCGCGTCGTCGGGATGGGCGATGTCGGGAAGGATGGCCGTGAACTCGTCGCCGCCGAGCCGCGCGAACTCAACTTCCGAATCTTCGGGTTCGATGCGCATCAGGGTGTCGGAGGGGCGCACGCAGGTGCGCAGGCGGTCGGCCACCCATTGCAGGATGAGATCGCCGGTGTTGTGGCCCATGGTGTCGTTGATGGCCTTGAAGCCATCCAGATCCATGAACAGCACCGCCAGCTTGCCGGATTTGCGCATCGCCCGTTCGATGTCACGCCCGAGCCGGTCCTGGAAGGACTGGCGGTTGGCCAGTCCGGTCAGGCTGTCGAAATAGGCCAGTCGATAGGTCTGCCGTTCGGCTTCCTTGCGCTCGGTGATGTCCTGAACCGTGCCTGCACCGCCTATCAACGCGCCGTGGGCGTCGATTTTCAGGTCGGCCTGCTCCACGACCCAGCGCACGTTTCCCCTCGCCAGAATACGGTGCTCGATGTGGTACGTCTCGCCACCCAGCGCCGCCTGCCAGGCGGCGTCGACGGCCGCGCGGTCTTCGGGATGGACCAGGCCGATGAAATCCTCATACGTGACGGGCGTGCCCGGGTCACGGCCGAAAATGCGGTAGGTTTCCGGCGACCAGACGAGCCGGTTGCCCGGCAGCTCGATGTACCAGCTGCCCAGATGCGCCAGCGCCTGCGCTTCGTGCAGCAGCGCCTCGCTCTGCTGGAGTGCCGCTTCGGTGCGAATACGCCCGGTGATGTCGCGCGAGAGCACGACGAACTGCGGCGCGTTGCCCTCTTCGCCACGCTTGCGCGCCACGGACAATTCGAAATGGAACGTCCCGTCGGCAAGCTCCAACTGGATGCGCCGGCCGGTCGAGACCCCCTTGTGGTGGGCCTCGCGCAAGGCCTCCCTGCATACCGCCGCCGCCTCGGGCGGCAGCACCTCGTCGACGGTCTTGCCGAGAAAGGCCTCGACCGGCGCCGCGAGGAGGTCTTCGCGCGGTGAGTGATAATCGAGATAGCGTCCGTCGAGATCCATCTCGAACAGCATGTCCGGCAGCGCGTCGAGGACCGCAGCGATACGGACATTGGCGGCATGCAGGGCATTCAGCGCCTCCGATGCACGAAGCAGGTACTTCACCCGGTGTCCGAGCAGAGCCCAGTTGATGGGCTTGGCGATGAAGTCGGTCGCCCCGCATTCGTAGGCGCGTTCGACGGAGGCGGTATCGTCCATGCCGGTCACGATCACCACCGGCAGCGCATCCCCCACCTCGCGCCGCAGCGCGGCACACACCGCGTAGCCGTCCAGACCGGGCATTTCCACGTCGAGCATGACCATGTCGCACGGCTGCGCGCGGAAGCGCTCCAGCGCCTCGGCGCCGTCCGCGGCGAGCTCGACGACATAGCCGGCCTTCTGCAGTGCGGCACGCATGAGCATGCGCGCGGTCGGTTCGTCGTCTGCCACCAGGATGCGCGGGTGGTGTCTCGTCATGCGCTTTCCATGATCAGATCCTGCATCGCCGTCATCGCACGGCCATACTCGTGGCGCACGCCTTCAAGCAGAGGCTGTGCTGCGGCTGTCTGTCCCGCCCGGCCCAAACCTTCAAGCTGTTTGAAGAGGGTCGCCAGGCTGTCTGCCCCGACGTTGGCCGAACTTGACTTCAGCGCATGCGCCGCCTGGGCCAGGCTGCTGCCGTCGTTGGCGGCGACCGCGCGCTCGATCGCTTCCAGACGCTCGCCGACCGAATCCAAGTAAGTTCTGAGAAGCTGCTGTGCAAGCCCCATGCCGCCTTCCGGATCGAGCGCGCGCAATGCATCAAGCGTCTTCGGGTTAAGCACCTGCTCCGCGGTGTCCTTTGCCGGTGTGTCCTCCGCAGGGCGTGCAGCCGTGGCGGTCCATGCGCCGGGCAGCCAGCGTCGCAGGACGGCCTGCAGCTGTTCCATGCCGTAGGGTTTGGCAAGGAAATCGTCCATGCCGGCTTCGAGGCACTTCTGGCGATCGCCCGGCATGGCGTTGGCGGTGAGCGCGACGATCGGCACCTGTCGCACGCCCGCCGGTTGTCCCCGCTTGCGAATGGCCGCCGTGGCGGCATAGCCGTCCATGACCGGCATCTGGCAGTCCATCAGGATGAGGTCGAAATCGCGGTGCGCGGCGGCCTCAACACCTTCCGCGCCGTTGCCGGCGAGCGTCACCTGCAGCCCGATGCGCGCCAGCATCGCCTGCGCCACCTGCTGATTGACCGGATTGTCCTCGACCACCAGCACGTGCCCTTGCACAGTCGCCGGCGCGACGGCCGGTACGCGCGTCGTCGGAGCAATCGGCGCATCGATGTCGGTGCCGAGTATTCCACTGACCACCTGGAGCAGATCGGCCCGGCGGATCGGCTTGGTCACATGGCGCTGGATGCCGAGCGCTTCGCGGGTGACGGGGTCGACTCCCGCATAAGTGGAGGTCAGCATCATCAGGCGGCATGCCGCCAGCCGGGGGCGTTCGCGAATCGCACGCGCCAGTTGCAGGCCGTCCATGTTCGGCATGTGCATGTCGAGGATGGCGAGGTCGTAGGGCCTATTGGCTTGCACCGCCTGCTCCAGGGATGCGAGTGCGGTTTCGCCGCTTTCAGCGCAGCCGACCGCCACGCCCCAGCCATCGAGTTGCTGCTGGAGGATCTCCCGGTTGGTGCGGTTGTCGTCAACCACCAGGATGCGCTTGCCCGCAAGTTCGGCGGGATGGTGGACGACATGCTGCGGCGCGTGTGCAGGGGGCAGATCGAATTCGACGATGAAGCGTGCGCCCTCGCCTGGCCGGCTTTCGACGTGGATGCTTCCGCCCATCAGTTCGGCAAGCCGCTTGCAGATGGCGAGCCCCAGCCCGGTGCCGCCGAAGCGTCGGGTGGTCGAACCGTCCGCCTGGGAGAAGTGCTCGAAAATGCGCGCCTGGGCGTCCGGCGCGATACCGATGCCGGTATCCTCGACGCTGAGGCTGAACGCGACGCGACCGTCGGCCGCATTGTCGGCCGAAGCGATGCGTACCACCACCTCGCCCGTTTCGGTGAACTTGATCGCGTTGCCGATCAGGTTCGCCAGAATCTGGCGCATGCGGAACGGATCACCCCTCATGAACAGATGCTGGCGCGCCGGAATGAACTGGGAAGCCAGTTCGAGTCCCTTGCTTTCGGCCTGGTGCGCGAACATGGCCAAGGTATCCTCGACCACTTCGACAAGGTCGAAATCGACCGCCTCCAGTTCCATGTGGCCGGCTTCGATCTTGGAGAAATCGAGGATGTCGTTGATCACGCCGAGCAAGTGCTGCCCTGATGTCTGCACCGCCTCTGCCCAGTTGCGCTGCGCCGGCTGCAGCGCACTGCCGAGCAGGAGCTCGTTCATCCCCAGCACGCCGTTGAGCGGTGTACGGATTTCGTGGCTCATGGTGGCGAGGAATTCACTCTTTGCCTGGCTGGCCGCCTCGGCGGCGTCCTTGGCGAGCGTGAGTTCGTGCGTGCGGCGCTCCACCAGATCCTCCAGGCGGTCGCGATGGGCCGCCAGCTCGCGGTCGCGCTGCTGGATCTGCTCGAGCATGGCATTGAAGCCCTCTGCCAGACGATTGGTTTCGACGATGTCGCCGGCATGGGCACGCTCGGTGTAATCGTTGCCTTCGGTGACGCGCGCCATCACTGCGGCGAGCCCGTCAATCGGCCGCAGCACGGAAGCATTCAGCCGCCGCAGCAGCACCGCCGCAGCCCCAAAAGCCAGCACGGCCGCCACGCCAGCCATCAGCGCGTGGAGCGCGATCTGGACATACAGCCCCTGCATGCCCACCATCAAGTACACCCAGCCCAGCGTCTGGCCCTCGTGCACCACAGGCTGCCGCAGCGCAAGATGCTCGAATCCGTAGTCGATCGCTTTTCCCTCCGCCAGCACCGCCGGCAGGTCATGGACGCCGGCGTTGAATTCCGCAAAGCGCTTCAAATTTTTATCGTAGACCGCGGCGCCGTGGTTGTCGCTGGAATGGCGCAGCGACATCAGCATTTCACCCGCCGTTTCGCGATCGGCGAACATCAAGCTGGCCGAGATGTTGTCCGCGAGGATCTTGGCCTTGACCTGGCTCGACTCGATCATCGCATACAGGCCGATCGCGAAGCTGCCGAGTACCAGAGCCAGTGCGACGATTGCCAGCGCAGCCCCCAGCGTGACATGGCTGATCCGGCGCAGGCGGTCACCCAGCGCGACCGGGCGGTAGTCGGATGCGGTGCTCATTGGCGCACCGCCTTCGCGAGCTGCAGCAGCTTGGCGCTGAGATTCAGCTGCGCGCGCCGTGCCGCAGCCAGGTTGATCTCGAAGGCAATCCGGCTCTGTTGCAGCAGGAGGTTGACGCCCACGCCCGCGTCCAGCGCACCCGGGCTGTCTGCGACCGTCAGCACCGGCTCACCGCGCAACACCTCGGCAATGCGCGGGAAACGGCCGATGGCGTCCTGCGTCACGAAAACGACGCGACAGCCGCTCAGTTGCTCCGGTGCGGCGACCATGCGCACGGTGAGGCTGCGGCCACCGACGCGCTTGCCTTCCAGCGCGGCCAGTTCGTCGCCAAACGGGTTGGTCCCGATGACACAGACGGGCAACGGGCTGCCGACCGACGCCGGCCACTCGGTAAAGGCGATGAAGTTGTAGAGAAATCCTGCCTTGGCCCGGTATTCCGGCGTCGCCTGCGCATAAGCGCCGGTGCCTGCCACCAGCGCGGCGAGGCACAGCAGACTTAGGCAACGGCGAAGCATGACGACGCTCGGACTCCGTTCAGAAACGCCAGAGCAGCTTCAGCCGCGCGCTGCGCCCGTCCTGCTCGAGGGCGGTTTGCCAGTTGATGTCCGAGCCGGGATGTGCGTAACCCTCGTCGAACAGGTTGTACACCTGCAGCGAGGCCTCCAGCCCCTTCATCAGGCGGTCGGTGCTCAGGTTCAGGTTGGCGAGCCAGTACCCGTCGAGTTCCGTGCCGTCGATGGCCTGGCGCGCGCTCGTGTACTGGGCTTCGGCCCCCAGGCGCAGCCCGCTTGCCCACAACGGGCCGGAAAAATTCAGTTTCCCCAGTACGCGCGGCGAGTTGTCCAGCCACGCGCCGCTCGCGTAAGCGACGTCCTGGTACGACAGGCTGCCACGCAGGCGGCCGCCCCACGCCCAGGTCTTGTCGGCGGAAAGCTCGACACCGGTGGCTTCGACATCTTCGCCGGACTGATACTGCGAAACCTCAATCGGCGAGCCACTGTCGGGATCAACAACCATTGTCGTTCCGAGCACAACAAGCTTCTGCATGCTCCAGCGATAGATCGACGCGCGCACGCCAACATCCGTGCCGATGCGCTGATCTGCCACCAGCTCCAACGTATCGATCATCTCGCCGTCGAGTGCGGGATTGCTCTCCTGGGAGTAGCCATCGCCGTAGTCGCGCTCGAATGCGTTCGGTGCACGGTGCGCGCGGCCGTAGAGCGCCTTCACAGTGGTTTGCGGGGTTGCCTTCCAGATCAGCGCGGCGCGCGGGCTGACCGCGTTGCCGGTGACGTCGTTGCGGTCGACACGCAGGCCCAGTGTCGCCACCAGGGCATCGCTCCATGCCCATTCATCCTGGAGGTACGCCCCCAGGCGCCAGCCCGAGCCGGGAATCACGAGATCGTTGACAGGGTCTTCCAGGTCTTCGTAGGTCTGATCGTGGCGGGAATTGTCCTGCGCCTCCAGGCCGAGCATCAGCTTGTGGCCTGACCACGCGGTGGACAGCAGCCGCACCTCGAAGCCCTGCCAATCGCTCGACCCGGTGGCGAAATACGGCTTGCTTGCGCTGAGATCCTCATTTGCACCGTAGAAAATGCCTGTGTAGCGTTCACGGCCAAGAAACAGCCGCGCCGTGAATTCCAGCGTGTCGTCGGCGAAGCGGTCCTGGTACTGCAACTGGGTGAGCAGATGGCGGTCGCGCTGGTATTGGCCAGGCACCAGCGGAACGCCATAATACTGCGCGGTGGGGTCGTCCTTGCGATGGTCACCGTAGGAAAAGTCGAACAACCAGGCGCCACGTGCCAGGTGCGCCAGGAATTCCTTGTCGCGCTCGCCGTCCATCCCGCGGGCGGTGCCGCTTTCGGCGGCCAACCACGGGTATTCCGCCATGGCGCCCGGATAGTCGAGAAAGTGATCTTCTCCGCGTGCCTTCATCAGGCTGGCAGACAGCACCACACCGACACCGTTGTCGAAGACTTTTCCCCAGGTGGCACGCCCCTCGCGTGCGGCGTGTAGATCCTGGTAGGCGACGGCCAGCTCGGTGCCGTCCACCTCCGCGCCGCCGCGGGTCACGATGTTGACCACGCCGAACAGGGCATTCTGTCCGTACACCGCGCCGCCGGGGCCGGGAACGAATTCGATGCGCTCGATGAGGTCGACGTCGACCGGAAACGCCCGACCCGAAACCGCAGAATCATAGACGACATCGTTGATGCGGTTGCCGTTAAGGGTGAGCAGCACGCGCGTATTGAAGTCGCCCGGCAGGGCGAAACCGCGCGTACCGAGGTAACTGTACTGGCGGTCGTAGCTGGTGTGGATACCCGGCAGGCTCGCCAGCGCATCGTCCAGCGTGCGCCAGCCGAAGGCCTTGATTTCGCTGCGGGTGATCACGCTAACGGCCGCCGCGATCTCGTCCTGCTTCTGCGCGTACTTGGAGGCGCCGACGACGGTGACGTTGAGCAGTTGTTCGAGACTGAGTTCGGTGATGTCGGGTAGCGCCGCCTGGGCCGGAAGCGAGGCGAGCAAGGTAGCGAGGATGCCGCAGAGCGTATACCGGCGCGCTACCCGGGGCCGCCCCTCATGCATGAATGTCTTTTTTTTCATGGACTTATCCTGTTCTTGAAGCCGCATCCCCAACTTACCAGGATCCCAACCTTCTTTTCACTTACAAGGACAAGAATCGGTCAAAATGGCGCAATCTTGATACGGGAAATCGTAAATTCGCCAGGGTGACCGGACCGCTGCAGGTGCCTCGACGGGCTCGCAAGCGAGGTCGCTCGCGCGCTGCCGGGACCCGGACCACCGCGCCGGGGACAAATGGTTCCTTCGTACCGGGCGGGCGCCGGGCGCGGCGCTCAATCCCTGCCCGGCAACGCCGCGCCTAGACTGTCGGCCAGACGCTGTGCGGCGTCGCGCACCGCGGCGCCGGGCGCAACTCCCGGTGCCGCGTAGCCGATCTCGATGCCGTACAGGTCCAATCGCGGCGGCAGCGCCTGTAGCGCCTGCGCCAGCGCGAGTGCATCGAACACGCCGAAGCCGTGGCTCGACAGCCCCCCGCGATAGCCCGCCCACTCGCCTTCACGCAGGTGGTGAAGCGTTCCCGGTGTGGCGCCGCTCTGCATGGCGTCGATGAGAATCGCGTGGTCGGCGTCGTGCAGGCGCTCGACCAGCGCCGCGCCGGGGCGATCGAGCTTCTCGATGCGAAGGTCCGGACGCTGCGCGAGATCCACCCACGCCGCCAGGGCATCGATGACCAGCCAGCCCGCCTGGTCGTCGCCGGAGGGCGAGCCGATGCCGAGGATGCACAGCCTCATCGCTGCACGTTCAGGCGCAGGAAGTGGGTGGCGCAGGAGATGCAGGGATCGTAGTTGCGGATGACCTTCTCGCAATGCAGACGCAGCGCGTCATCCGGATGGTCGAGGCCGAAATTCAGTAGCGACAGGCGCAGGTCCTCCTCGATGCGTGCCTGGTTCTGGGCGGTTGGGGGGACGATGCGGGCGTTGACGACGCAGCCGTCGGCGTCGACCTCGTAGCGATGCCACAGCAGGCCGCGCGGCGCCTCGGTGCAGCCGAACGCGATGCCGGCACGCGGCGTCGCAGGCACCCAGGGCGACGCCGGCACGTGGTAGTCGGCCAGCAGGCGCAATGCCTCGCGCAGCGCAAGAAGAATCTCCACCGCGCGCGCCAGCAGGCTTTGAAATACGTTGCCGCTCGGCAGCGCGAATCCGATGCCGGCAAGCAGCGCCTGCATGTCCTCCGGCAACCGGTCGCGGTTGAGGTTGAGGCGCGCCAGCGGCCCGACCAGGTAGGGCTCGCCGCGATAGCTGCTGAACAGCGCCGTGGAATGCGGTTCGTGACGCTCGGCGAAGTGCTCGGGATACGCGGCCGCGTCGATCAGCAGGCCGTCGCTTGCAGCAATGCCGCCGCGCTCGATGGCGTAGTCCGCCGGGTGACGCATCCCCACCGAGACGAACGTCTGCACATCCGCCGGCAGCGTGATGGTGGCGGCCCAGCGCACCAGCGCCTCGGCTTCGGGCAGCGCCGCGGCGAGCTTGTCGCGCAGCGCATGGACGTGCTCGAGCGGCGGCGCCGCATGGAAACCGCCGACGCGCACGCCGACCGGATGGACCGAGCGCGCGCCGAAGAGATCCATCAGCTCGTTGCCCAGCCCCTGCAAACGCAGGCCGCGTCGCACTTCCTCCGGCGCGATCTTCGCCAGTTCGATGGCGTTGCCGCAGCCGAAGAAATCCGGCGCCGCCAGCAGGTGAATGTGCAGGGCGTGGCTCTGGATCCATTCGCCGCAATAGAACACGCGCCGCATCGCGCGCGCCCACGGGCCGATGTCGAGGTTGAACAGTTCCTCCAGCGCCTGCGCCGCGGTGACCTGATAGGCCACCGGACAGATGCCGCAGATGCGCGCGACGAAATCCGGAACCTCGGCGTAGTGGCGGCCTTCGAGAAACTTCTCGAAGAAGCGCGGCGGCTCGAAGATGCGCAGCCGCAGCTGCTTGATGTCACCCTGTTCGATGACGAGGTCGAGCGCGCCCTCGCCCTCCACCCGCGCGAGCACCGGCACCTTGATCGAGACGTTGCGGGCTTCACTCATCGCTTGCCGTCCTTGCCTTGGCCGCAGCCTCGCGGAACGCAGGCGCCTGGCTGTTGATCGACTGGAAGCGCCGCACGACCGCCTGCGGGTCGAGCCCCAGGCGCGTGAACTGCGCGGACAGCGCGTCGGTGTTGGCGTTTTCGGCGGGCCCGAAACAGCCGTAGCAGTCGCGCCCGAGACTCGGACACAGCGCGCCGCAACCCGCGCGCGTCACCGGCCCCATGCACGGAATGCCGCGCGCCACCAGCACGCATGGATAACCGAGTCGCTTGCATTCGACGCACACCTTGTCGGCATTGTCGCGCGGCGCCACGCCGAGCAGCAGCGCCTTGACCACCGCGAGCACCTGCGCGCTGTTCACCGGGCAACCCCACAACTCGAAGTCAACCTTGACGTGCGCCGAGACCGGTGTGGAATGCGCGAGGCTGGCGATCGCTTCGGGATGGCTGTAGATCTGCGCCGCCCACGTGGCGCTGTCGGCCGTGTTGCGCAGGCCCTGGATGCCCCCGGACACGGCGCAGGCGCCGATGGCAACGAGCACGCGGCTGTGCGCGCGGATGCGCTGGATGCGTTCGAGATCCTCCGGCGTCGACACGCTGCCTTCGACGAACGCGACCTCAACCTCGGCGTCGATGTCGAGCGGGCCGGCCTCGGCGAAGTAGACGAGGTCGACGCGCGAGGCGAGCGTCAGCAGGTCTTCGCCCAGATTGAGGAAGGCGAGCTGGCAGCCGTCGCAGGAACTGAACTTGTGCACGGCAACGCGCGGACGGACAGGCGTGGGCAGGTTCATCAGAATCCCCGATGCGCGAGCAGGTCCTTGACCTCGCCCCAGTTGAACACGGGACCGTTGTGACAGACGAAGGCGCCGCCGAACTGGCAGTGTCCGCAACGTCCCACCCCGCACTGCATGTTGCGCTCCATGCTGAGGTAGAGGTGCGCCTCGGGCAGGCCGCGACCGAGCAGGCTTTCCGCCGCCGCGCGCATCATGCCCTCGGGGCCGCACATCATTGCCACCGCCCGTTCCGGATTGAAGCGCGCCAACCCAAAGAGTTCCGTCACGCGGCCGACGTGCCAGGGCCAGAACGCGGCGCCCTGGCTCGCCGCCACCAGCACCTGCGTGTCCGGCAGATTCGCCCATTGCTCATATTGCTGGCGCCAGATGAGATCGTCTGCGTGCTTCACCCCCTGGATGATGACGAGCTTGCCGAACCGCGCCCGGCGCCGCAGCACGTAGTGGATCACCGACACCGCCGGCGCGCAGCCGAGCCCGCCCGTCACCAGCACGACGTCGTTGCCGCCCAGGTCCTGCAGCGGCCAGCCGCGCCCGAACGGCCCGCGCACGCCGACGCGGTCGCCCGGCTCCAACGCGGACAGGCCACGCGTGACGCGGCCGAGCGCACGGATGGTGTGGCCGATGATGTCGCGCTCTTCCGGGTCGGACATGATCGACACCGGCACCTCGCCGACGCCATACAGATACAGCATGTTGAACTGCCCCGGCGCGAAGCGGAACGCGGCCTGCGCGGCCGGATCGTCGAGACGCAGGCGCAGGGTGAAGATGGTGGGCGACTCCTGCACCCGCGACACCACGGTCGCAGCGTGCGGAGGGCCGGCATCCGCCGCGTGGTGTGCGCTCATGACGCCGCTCCTGCGGTCAGCGCCGCGACTTCCTCGGTGAGATCGATACCGGCGGGGCACCAGGCGATACAGCGGCCGCAGCCGACGCAGCCGCTGCGGCCGAACTGGTCGTGCCAGCTGGCGAGCTTGTGGGTGAGCCACTGGCGATAGCGGGTGCGGATGTCGGCACGCACGTTGAAACCGTGCAGATAGCCGTGCGCCTCGCCGAAGCACGAGTCCCACGCCCGCTCGTGTTCGCTGGAAGCACCGTCGAGGGCCGGCACCTCGCGCTCCGCGTGGCAGAAACAGGTGGGGCACACCGCGGTGCAGTTGCCACACGCCAGGCAACGCGCCGCCACGGCGTCCCATTGCGGATGTTCCAGGCGCGCCATCAGCGCGTCGCGCAGGTCGCGTCCGGGCAGGCGGCGCGTTTGCGCCGTGGCGGCCGCCTCGCCCTGCCCTCGCACCGCGGCGATCTGCGCGCGCGAGGCCGGCGCGAGATGCAGGACCTCCAGCACGGTCCGCCCCGCCGCGCTTCCCGCCACTGCAATGAAGCCGTCGTCCAGTTCGGCCAACGCGAGATCGTAACCCGCCGTCGGCGTGGGTCCGTCCCCGGTCGAAGCGCAAAAACAGGTGGTGGCGGGCACGGCGCATTGCACCGCGACCAGAAAGAGCTGCGCGCGGCGCGCCGCGTAATGCGCGTCGACCCGCCCCTTGCGCAGGAAGTGGGCGTCCTGCAGCGCGAGGGCGGCAAGGTCGCAGGCGCGCACGCCGATGAGGGCGCGCTTCGGCGCATCGGGCACGACTGCCTGGAAAGCCAGCGCGCCCTGGTCATCGCGCGCCACACGCCACAGGGTTTCCTGCGGCGCAAAAGCCAGCGGCTTGATCGCCTGCGGGCCGTTGGCCCAGGCGAAATAACGCTGTCGCGGGTCGGTGACAAGCCGGTACTGCCCCGGCCCCTGCTCGGCCTGCAACCCGCGCGGCAAGGCTTCGCCTTCGCCGAGCGGACGCATCACGATTGCGCCCTGTTCCGCACGCGGCGCCATGCATTGCCAGCCGCCATCGCGGATCGCGGCAAGGAGCGCGCCCAGACGGTCATGCGGAAGAAATACGGCGTGCTCAGTTTCGGAAAACATGGGCTCGGCTGCTCACTCAACTCTATTCAGTGTATGCCCAAAATGTGACAAGTGACAGCAGCCCCGTCCGGGAAAGCCGACCAGCATGCGTGGTTATAATGGGAGCTTCCCGCAGCGAAGGAGGAGTGCGCCATGCAGCAGCAACTCGATGTGTTCGTCGCGTCCCTGACGTCTTTCTGGACCCAGCTCGCAGGATTCGTGCCGCAACTGCTGGCAGCCTTGGTGCTGCTGTTCGTCGGCTGGCTGTTCGCCAACCTGGTGCGCACCGGCGTGACCAAGCTGCTCGACGTGCTGCGTTTCGATGCGCTAGCCGAAAAGACCGGCATCGAGGCCTTTCTCAAGCAGGGTAATCTGGATATCACCCTTTCACGCATCCTCGCCCGCCTGGCCTACTGGATCGTGATCTTCGTGGTCATCGTCACCGTCGCCAACAGCCTTGGCCTGCACATGGTTGCCGACCTCTTCAACAAGGTCGTGCTCTATATCCCCAACATCATCGTCGCCATCCTGGTGCTGGTGTTCGGCGTTCTGGTGGCGCGTTTCATCAACCGTCTGGTGTTCGCTTATCTGAACAACATCGGCGTGCAGGGTGCACTCACGATCAGCACCATTTCCGAATACGCGGTGATCGTGTTCGTGGTGTTCGTCGCGCTGGAACAGCTCGCAATCGGCACCCAGCTGCTCACCGCCGCGTTCCAGATCGGATTTGGCGCAATCGGGCTGGCGTTTGCGCTGGCCTTCGGCCTCGGTGGCCGCGAGTGGGCAGCCGGCGTGATCAAGCGGTTGATGGACAAATGAACCGCGCAGCCTAGAAACTCAGGCTGCTCCCGCCACCTTGCGATTCGAGCATGGCGGCCATGCCACGCACCTGCAGGGACGGCCAGCGACGTTCGGCACCTTCCGGCTGCGCGGGCATGCAAAAGCGCGCGCACGTCGAGCAGACCAGCAG
>JANJWS010000052.1 GCA_024709425.1 Thiobacillus sp. | reverse complement strand
TTGCGCAGCACCGGCAAGGCGCAGGCGGCGCGGGCTTGCTGCAGATATTCCGGGCAACCCTGGAAATACTGGCGGTCGGTCAGCACCGACAGGCAGGCCGCGCCGTGCTGCGCGTAGCTGCGGGCGATGTCGGCCGGTTTGAAATCCGGGCGAATGACGCCCTTGGAGGGGCTGGCCTTCTTGATTTCAGCAATCACGGCAGGCTGGCCGGCGGCAATCTTGCTGCGGATGGCGCCAACGAAATCGCGCGGTGCCGCCTGGGCTACCGCTTCAGCTTCGACTGCGGCAAGCGGTTTGACGGCCCGTGCGGCGGCGATTTCTTCGTGCTTGGTGGTAATGATTCTATTGAGGATGTCGGACATGGCTTTGCTTAAACGGGGTCTGACCCCGGTTTTTCCGTTTCTTCTTCGGTGTCTTCAAGAATGAGGGCAACCGGCACCCTCAGGGAGAGCGAGGCGAACTCGATGGTGTCGCCTGCGTTGTATTCATACAGCACCCAATGGCCCTCCGCATTGCGCCGGAACAGTTCGATGCGCCGGGCGGCCAGGTCGACGAGCACGTATTCCTGCAGGCTTTCCAGCTTGCGGTAGGCGGCGAACTTGTTGCCGCGGTCGAAGGCAGCCGTGGAGTCGGAGAGCACTTCGACAACGAGCAGCGGATGGCTGAGGTATTCCGGCGTGGCCCGGTCACGTGCATCGCAGGTGACCACCACATCCGGATAGAAGAAGCAATCGGCAGCTTCGATGCGGGTCTTGACCGATTCGATGAATACACGACAGGGCGAACCTTTTAGCTCAGTGCGCAACTGGCTGGCCAGATTCAGTGTCGCGACGTTGTGCGCCTGGCGCACGCCAACCATGGCAAAGACCTCACCCGCCATGAACTCGTTGCGGTCGGGCTGCTCTGCCTCCCAGGCGAGATAGGCCGTGGCATCAAAAACCTGTTTTTGCTGCGGCAGCGCCATGATCGCCTCCTGAGTTTTGAATGTGGATGATTATGCCGCCAGGCGTTGCGTGCATTGCACGAACTGGTCGAGCTTGGCACGTGCCGCACCGCTGGCGATGGCTTCGCGGGCCTTGGCGATGCCATCGCCGATGCTATCCACCACGTTGGCGACATAGAGCGCGGCGCCGGCGTTGAGGCAGACGATTTCGCGTGCCGCGCCGGGCTGGTTGGCAAGAACGCCGAGCAGCACTTCCCGGGACTCCCCGGCGCTGCCGACGCGCAACTGGCGCAAGGACTGCATCTGCAGACCGTAATCTTCCGGATGGATTTCGTATTCGCGGACTTCGCCATCCTTCAACTCGCCGACCAGGGTGGCGGCGCCGAGGGAAATTTCGTCGAGACAATCCTTGCCATGCACGACCAGCACGCGCTCGGCACCGAGGCGCTGCATGACGCGCACCAGGATGCCGACCAGATCGGGGTGGAAAACACCCATCAGCGTGTTGGGCGCGCCGGCCGGATTGGTCAGCGGGCCGAGGATGTTGAACAGGGTGCGCACCCCCATCTCGCGGCGCACCGGCGCCACATGCTTCATAGCACTGTGATGATTGGGCGCAAACATGAAGCCGAAGCCGGTTTCCGCGATACAGGCGGCAACCTGTTCCGGCGACAGCATGATGTTGGCGCCGAGTGCCTCCAGCACATCAGCCGCACCGGAACTGGAGGAGACGCTGCGTCCGCCATGCTTGGCCACCTTGCCGCCGGCCGCGGCAACAACAAAGGCCGAGGTCGAGGAGATGTTGAAGGTATGGGCCGCATCGCCGCCGGTACCGACGATGTCGACGAAATGCTTGTCGTAGGACACCTTGACCGGCGTCGCCAACTCCCGCATGACGCTGGCGGCGGCGGCAATTTCGCCGATGGTTTCCTTCTTGACGCGCAGCCCGGTGATGATGGCGGCGATCATGACCGGCGACACCTCGCCGCCCATGATCTGGCGCATCAGGGAGATCATTTCATCATGGAAGATTTCGCGGTGCTCGATGACACGCTGCAGGGCGGCTTGCGGGGTCATTTCTGGTGTTCCTCGAGGAAGTTCTTCAACAGGTCGTGACCGCGCTCGGTCAGGATGGATTCGGGGTGAAACTGGACGCCCTCGACCGCCAGCGTCTTGTGGCGAACGCCCATGATCTCGCCATCGTCCGTCCAGGCGGTGATCTCCAGGCAATCGGGCAGCGATTCGCGCTCGATAGCCAGCGAGTGGTAGCGCGTGCAAGTCAACGGGTTGGGCAAGCCCTTGAAGACGCCGATATCCTTGTGATGCACGGGCGACACCTTGCCGTGCATCAGCTGCTTGGCGTGCACGATCTTGCCACCGAAGGCTTCGCCGATGGACTGGTGGCCGAGACAGACACCGAGCAGCGGAATCTTGCCGGCGAATTCCTTGATCGCGGCCAGTGAAACGCCGGCCTGGGCCGGTGCGCAGGGGCCGGGGGAAATCACCAGATAGTCGGGTTTGAGCCGGGCGATTTCGGCCAGCGTGATGGCATCGTTACGGAACACCCGGACATCCTGCCCGAGTTCGCCGAAATACTGGACGATGTTGTAGGTGAAGCTGTCGTAATTGTCGATCATCAAAAGCATGGCAAACCCCTCGGCACGACCACGCCCTGATGGCTTCGGGCGCGCTGCCGGAAGCGTGCGATTATAGCCGCCCTGAAAAAAAAGAAGCGCCCGAAGGCGCTTTAAGGCAGGAGCCTCGAGGAGAGGTTTGAGGGGTTACTTGAGCTTGCCGATGCCCATCAGTTTGAGCACGTATTTTTCATAGAGGGGCTCGGTGGAGCCTTTCTTCATCTTGCGCATGAAATACTTCTCGAACGCGACCTTGGCGAGGTGCACCCACTTGCCCTCGCTGAACCAGTTGACGTTGCGCGGGGGGATTTGCGGCAGGGCGACGAAGGCGGCGCCGGAGTCGCCGAAGTCGGCGAGGCAGATGGCGTTCCAGGTGGCTTTTTCGTCGGGGTCGCGGCCATCGAGCAGGGCGCGGATGTTGTGCGCGGTGGCGGTGACCATGGACTCGATCATGTAGCCGGTCTTGGGCGTGCCAGTGGGCACCGGCGTCGCTTCGACGGGCGGGATGGCGACGCACACGCCCACGGCGAAGATGTTGGGATACTTGGGGTTGCGCTGGTGCGCGTCGATGCTGATGAAGCCGCGCGGGTTGGTCAGCCCCTCGACACCGAACACGGCATCGATGCCCTTGAAGGCCGGCAGCATCATCGAGTAGGCGAACGGCAGCTCGTGTTCCTTGATGACCTCGCCCTTGTCGTTGTGCTCGGCGACAAACATCTTGCCTTCCTCGACCTTGGTCACTTTGGCGTTGCAGATCCACTTGATGTGGCGCTGCCGCATGGCCGATTCGAGCATGCCCTTGGAGTCGCCGACTCCGCCGAGGCCGAGATGGCCGATGTAGGGCTCGGAGGTGACGAAGGTCATCGGCACCTGGCTGCGGATCTTGCGGCGGCGCAGGTCGGTGTCCATGATCATGGCGAATTCGTAGGCGGGGCCGAAGCACGACGCGCCCTGCACGGCGCCCACGACGATGGGGCCGGGCTGCTTCACGAAACTGTCCCACACCTTGCCCGACGTTTCGGCGTGATCGACATGGCAGATCGATTGGGTATGGCCCGCCGGTCCGAGGCCGGGGATTTCGTCGAACGCGAGCTTGGGGCCGGTGGCGATGATGAGATAGTCGTAATCGACGGTGCGGCCGTCAGTGAGTTCAAGCTGGTTTTTTTCCGGGTGCACGCGCGCGGCGCCCACCGGGATGAAATCGATGTTTTTCTTGCCAAGGTAGGGCGCCACCGACAGCGTGATGTCATCACGGGTGCGCCAGTTGACCGCCACCCAGGGGTTGGACGGGGTGAACTGGAAATAGGACGCGTTGGAAACGACGGTGACCTTGTCCTCCGCGCGTGCTGATTCGCGCATTTCATAGGCCATGGTCATGCCACCCACGCCCGCCCCCAAAACCACGATATGTGCCATTGTCTCCCCTCCGTTGGAAAATGAAGCAAATGAAAAGCAACATACATGCCAGAGGCGCTTCCCACGCAGCCAGGGGCTTCCGGCAACGATGGCGCATTTGACATGACCACCCTGTCATGTCATTTTGGCGCATGTCATGACACTCGGCGCTGCCATGGATATTGAACTGCAAAGCCTGATCGACACGCACCGCCAGCCCTTCGTGGTGATCGACCGGGATTACCGCATCGTCGCAGCCAATCGCCGTTATTGCGCAGCCCACGGGGTGAGCCCGACGGACATCGTCGGCCGGACCTGCCACGCGGTGTCACACCATTCGGACCGGCCCTGCCACGAAAACGGCGAGGAATGCCCTCACCTCGCGCTGTTCGGCCGCGGCGAGGCAGTCGAGGTGGTGCACACCCACTACCACGACGACAAGCCGGAGCGGACGCGCATTCACGGCCATCGTCTGCACGGGAAATCGGGGGCGCTGTACCTGGGCGAGCAGATGTTCCCGCTGGAAGCGGACGCATGTGGCGACTGCGATGCCATGCAGATGGTGGGACGCTCGCCCGCCTTTCTCGCCTGCGTCGACCATCTGGCGCGCGTAGCGGAAAGTGAGGCGCCCGTGCTGCTGTATGGCGAGAGCGGCGTCGGCAAGGAACTCGCGGCGCGTTTCATCCACGCACGATCGAGCCGCTCCGGGTCATCCTTCATCGTCATCAACTGTGCCGCGGTGCCGGAGAGCCTGTTCGAAAGCGAACTGTTCGGCCACGAGCGCGGCGCCTTTTCGGGCAGCAGCGGACAGAAGAAGGGGCTGTTCGAACTGGCCGACGGCGGCACCCTGTTCCTCGACGAGGTGGGCGAGATTCCGGTCAGCCTGCAGGCCAAACTCCTGCGTGTGCTCGAAACGGGCGAATTCCGCCGCGTCGGCGGCACGCAGACGCTGAAAGCGGACGTGCGACTGGTATCCGCCACCAACCGCAAGCTGCTCGACGAGGTCGACGCCAGGCGTTTTCGCCTCGACCTGTACTACCGCCTGGCAGGCATCGTCGTCACCCTGCCGCCGCTGCGCGAACGCCTGGCGGACCTGCCCGAGCTGGCGGCATTCCTGCTGCGGCGTCTGAGCAATGGTGAAACCGCCTATCAGCTCGATGCAGGCGCGCTCGCCACGCTGGGCGGCTATGACTTTCCCGGCAACGTACGCGAGTTGCGCAACGTCCTGCAGCAGGCGGCTCTCAACTGCCGCGACGGGGTGATCCGCGCACAGGATCTCAAGCTGCCCGCCCCTTCGGCATCGGCGGCCAGCCCCGCCCCGTCGAGCACGCCGCGTTCCCTGCATGACGTGGAGCGCGCGCACATCCGGTCCCTGCTCGACCACCACCAGGGTCATCGTGCACGCGTTGCGGCGGCGCTGGGTGTCACCGAACGCACCCTCTACCGCAAGCTCAAGCGTCACGATCTGGCTTGAACGGCAAGCCGAGGCGATGACCGCTCCCGATACGGCTTCTGCGGATTCGTTCGCCGCGCGCGTCGTGCGCTGGCAATGCCGTCACGGTCGCCATGGCCTGCCCTGGCAAATCGAGCGTGACCCCTATCGGGTCTGGCTGTCGGAAATCATGTTGCAGCAGACGCAGGTCGCCACGGTCATCCCGTATTTCGCCCGTTTCGTTGCGCGCTTCCCCGACGTCGCCGCACTTGCCGCAGCAAGTGAAGACGAAGTGCTGGCACTCTGGAGCGGGCTTGGCTATTACAGCCGCGCGCGCAACCTGCACGCGGCAGCGCGCATGGTGATTGCGCAACACGACGGATGCTTTCCCGCCATGGCCGACGCACTGGCCACACTGCCGGGTATCGGCCGCTCGACCGCCGCGGCGATTTCCGCGCTGGCCTTTGGGCGACCCTGCGCCATCCTCGACGGCAACGTGAAACGCGTACTGGCGCGCCACGGCGGCGTCGCCGGCTGGCCGGGAGAACGTACGGTCGAAGCGACGCTGTGGACGCTTGCTGAGGCGCGTATGCCGCAGCGGGACGTCGAGCCCTACACGCAGGGGCTGATGGACCTGGGGGCCCTGATATGTACCCGCACACGCCCGGCTTGCGACGACTGCCCGGTGCACGCCGACTGCGTTGCGCGGCAAACCGATCGCATTGCGGAACTACCGGCACCGCGCCCGCGCCGGGCGCTGCCCGAAAGAACCGTGACGATGCTGATGCTGCGCGATCGCGATGAAGTGATGCTGGAGAAACGCCCCCCCCGTGGCATCTGGGGGGGGTTGTGGAGCCTGCCCGAACTCGCTCCCGGGAACGATCCGGCCGCACACTGCCATATGCGGTACGGGTTCGACATCCGGACGCCACGCTCGCTGCCGCCGCTGCGCCACAGCTTCACCCATTTCCTTCTGCACATCGAACCACTGGAAATTCGCGTTGCCCAGCGGCACGACACGCCTCCCGGACAGCACTGGCTCGCACTGGAAGACGCGGTCGACGCCGCACTGCCGACCCCCGTACGCACTCTGCTCGCGCGCCTCGGCCATTGCTGATCCGCGCCCCCTAGCCGATTGGCAAGGGGATGCTATATGTAGTGAAGGAGACGCTTTCTCAATCAGTCATTTGCTCGGGGACCGCCATGAACACACTCTTCGCCACGCCCGGCACCGCGGTATTCGACCCGGACGGCTTTCTGCTCGACCCTGCCATGTGGAGCGAGAGTCTGGCCGAACGCATCGCCGAGAACGACGGTCTGGGCGCGCTCAGCGACCTGCAGTTGGGGCTGCTGCACGCCTTGAGACGCGAATACCTGCGCCATGGTTGTGTCATCGCGTTGAGCCACGTCTGCCACCTTACCGGACAGAGCGCGGACTGCATGCAACATCTTTTCCCCGGTCCGCGGGAGGCCTGGCGCGTTGCCGGCCTGCCCAATCCCGGCGAAGAAGCCCGCGCCTACCTCTACTGACGATCACGGCGTTCGGGGCCGTACCGTTCCTGCGCGGGCCGCAGGCCCGGATGCCATCGCACGACACTGGTACAAACCGCGCACCGCACCGCAATTCGCTAAAGATTTCGCTGCACGCACCGAAATGACATCGAGGGGGAGTTCCGGCCTCCCGGTTGCCGCGTGCCCGGCATCTGCGAAGGGCAAACCCTTTCGCAAGGCGGGGCGCAAGGCTGCCGGACGACGGGCGCCTGACGCTACCACAGCGGGATTGCCAAACCGGTGCGACGCATGCGGCAGGCCGCGGCTGCCGCCGTCCCGCACACGCCACGACCTTGCAGTGACGCCTTGCGCCAGCTCCGGACGATCTTTCGTCTGACTTGAGGATGTTACTGCATGGCCGCTTGGGCGACCGACATGGCGCTGATCTACTTCGTGTATGGCGCCGCCTTCCTTTTTCTGGGCGTCAGCATCCTGCGCCAGCCCAGACTCGCCCACGATTGCCGGCTCGCCGGCATCATCCCGCTGCTGGGACTGTTCGGCCTGCTGCACGGCGTCAACGAATGGCTCGACTTCCTGCGCGTAATCCGTGGTGGCGACCCCCTGCTGGATGCCGTGCGCACGGTCGTGCTGCCGGTCTCTTTCCTGCCGCTTCTGGAATTCGGCCGGCGCCTGATGCAGCCCCGCCTGAGTCGTTGGACGGCGCCCTGGATGCTGGCCCTGCCACTGGGCGTGGTGGGTGCGACGGCGATTGCCAGCAACCTGTCGGTCGAACACACCCTGCTGGCAAGCCGCTACGCGCTGGCCCTGCCCGGTGGCCTGCTCACCGGCGCCGGGCTGCTGCAATACGCCCGCACCGCCGAGCCCTGGGTCGACACCCGACGGGTACGCATCATGCTAGCGACCACCGGCACGGCATTCATCCTCTATGCCGTGCTGGCCGGGCTGGTGGTGCCGCCGCTCGACGTGCCGCTGGCGCGGCACCTCAACAGCGGCTGGTTCACGGAACAGACGGGGCTGCCGGTGCAGCTGTTCCGGGCGCTGTGCGCGGTCGTCGCCGGCCTCGCGATCTGGCAGGTGCTTACGGCCTTCGACCGCGAACGCGTGCGCAACCTGCACGCCCTTGCAGACGAGGCGGCCCGCCGCAACCAGGAACATCGCCTCATCCTGGACGCCACGGCAGAGGGCATCGTGGGTCTGGACGGCCGAGGCCGGGTGAGTTTTTCCAACCAGTCCGCCTCCGCGCTGCTCGGCTATCCTCCGGAAGGCCTGCACGGTGCCAACCTGCATGAACTGGTTCACGTCCACGCGGACGGCAGGCCGCACCCGGCCGAGGACTGCGGAATCGCCCGCCTGCTGCAGACGGGCGGTCGCTTCAGTTCGAGCGACCAGACCTTCCGCCGCGCGGATGGCAGCCTCTTCCCGGTCGAGCTCAATGCCGCCGCCCTCCTCGACGCGCAGGGCGCGCCCGCCGGCGCGGTGGTCAGTTTCCGCGACATCAGCACGCGGCGCGCGCGGACTGCGCAGTTGCGCCTGCGAACCCGTGCGCTGGAAGCCGCCCGTGAAGGCATCATGATCCACGACGCCAGCCACCCAGGCTATCCGATGATCTACGCCAATCCCGGATTCACCGCGATCACCGGCTACCCCGTGGAAGAGGGGCTCGGCGGCAATCTCGCCTTCCTGCAACGCGACGACCGCGACCAGCCGGGGCTCGCCCAACTTCGCGAGCTCCTGAGCCGAGGTGAATCCGGCGTGGTCATCCTGCGCAACTACCGCAAGGATGGCACCCGATTCTGGAACGAACTCCACGTCGCACCCGTACGCGACGACGCGGGCTGCATCAGCCATTATGTCGGCATCATGAATGACATCAGCGAGCGCGTCGCCTACCAGGAAGAACTGGAGCGGCACGCGCACCACGACGCGCTCACGGGCCTGGCGAACCGCGTTCTGCTGAACGCGCACCTCGACCAGATCCTCGCGCAGGCGCGCAGGCGCGAGGGCATCGCCGCGGTCCTGTTCATCGACCTGGACCAGTTCAAGCTGATCAACGACGGCCTCGGCCACAGTCAGGGCGACGTCCTGCTGAAGGAAATCGCCCTCCGCCTGCGCGATACCGTGCGTGAAACCGACACGGTCGCTCGGCTCGGTGGCGACGAGTTCGTCATTGTGCTGGCCGAGCCGGCGCAGGATGACGAAGCCGCCGAGGTGGCGCAGCGCGTTCTCGACATGATTGCGCAGCCGGTGCAGGTGGGTGAACGCGAGCTGTTCGTCACCGCCAGCATCGGTGCCGCGCTTTTTCCCCGCGACGGCAGCGACGGCGAGGCACTCCTCAGCAATGCCGATGCCGCGATGTATCGCGCCAAATCGCTCGGACGCAACCAGTTCCAGTACTGGTCCGCCGCGCTCAACGCGCGCGTGGGGGAGCGTCTGGAACTCCTTGGTCAACTGCGCGGCGCCATCGAACGCGGCGAGTTGCGCCTGCATTATCAGCCTCAGGTGTCGCTGCCGGACGGGCATATCAGCGGCGTCGAGGCGCTGGTGCGCTGGCAGCATCCGAAACTGGGGCTGGTGCCACCAGCGCACTTCATCCCGCTGGCGGAGGATAGCGGCCTGATCGAGCCGATCGGCGAATGGGTGCTGTTCGAGGCCTGCCGCCAGGCCGTGGAATGGGATCATGCAGGGGTCGCACCAATTCGCATGAGCGTGAACGTGTCAGCGCGCCAGTTCGCGAATCCGCAACTCGACAAGCTGGTGCAGGCCGTACTGAACAGCACCGGTCTCGCACCCCAGCGCCTGGAACTGGAACTCACGGAAACCGCCCTGATGGCCGACCCGGAACTGAGCGCCGTGCGGCTGGATGCCATCCGGAAACTCGGGGTGCAGCTCGCACTGGACGACTTCGGCACCGGCTACTCATCGCTCGGCTACCTCAAGCGCTTCGCCTTCGACCGCCTGAAGATCGACCGCTCCTTCGTCACCGACGCAATCCGCGATCCCGACGACACCGCCATCGTGCGCACGGTAATCGCGATGGCCCGCATGATGGGCATGCACACCATTGCCGAGGGCACAGAACTGGCCGAGACCGTGTCCTACCTGGGTCGCCAGGGCTGCGACGAGGTGCAGGGCTATTTCGTGGCGAAGCCCCTGCCCGCCGACACGCTGGCCAGCGGCCTGCTGCGGGGAGTGCGCGTGGAGAAGGTCGCCGCACTGTTCGGCGAGGAGGCACAGCGCACCCTCCTGGTGCTGGATGACGACCAGGACACCCTGCACGCATTGCGGCACACCCTGCGCTCGTGCGGCTGGCGGGTGTTCACGACGTCCGACCCGGAAGAAGCCTTCGCACTCCTCGCCCGCCACACCATCCAGGTGGTAATGTCCGACCAGCACCTCCCAAGGATGGGCGGCACCGAACTTCTCCGCCGCATCAAGGAACTCTACCCGCATTCGATACGCATCGTGCTCTCCGCCCACACGGACCCGGACAGCATCTCCACTGCGATCAATCGCGGATCGATTTACAAGTTCCTCACCAAACCATGGGACGATGCCGTGCTCATCGACGCGCTGCAACAGGCATTCGAGCGCCATGACGCCACGGCGCCCCTGGAAAACCTCGAACATGCACCCGCTGTCGCCCCGGCGGCGACGAGGAAAACCTCCCGAACATGCTGAAACGCCGCATGGTGCCATGGCCTGGCGGCGGCATGGACGAGGCGTCGCAGGGAACGTGCTTCCGCGCGTGGCTTCCAGCCGGGCCGACCGTCTCGTCACCGTCATCCGGGAGTGCGACAATGGCGCCATGACGACCATTTCTCCTGCCAACGTCTGCCTGCTGCATGAACCCATCGTCGGCGCGAGCGGGCTGCCGGCGGACCGGCCCTTCGTCAGCATCAAGGGCGACCCGAGCCTGCGCGAGACGGTGCCGCTGCGCCCGCGCCAGCCCTCACGCCTCGACCAGATCGCCGGCGCGGTCCTGGAAACCTGCGCCACGCTGCTGCGCGACACCGGCGTGTACGCGATCTACGTGGGCTTCAACAGTTCCGAAGTACGCACCGAGTCGATCTTCAATCCCTTCGCCTACGAGGTGCACGATGCCGAGGACCTGGTCAAGCCGGGCTATACCGCACGCCATTTCGTCGCCGTGCCTTACGAGGAGAAGATGCGCACGATCGCCTGGGTGCGTGCGATGACGCAGACCGGCCCCCTGCGCGCCTATCTGCCCGCCCACTGGATGAAGCTGATGGACACGGAACGCGACGCCTGGCAACCCCTCGCGGTGCAGGCCATCGACGAGATCGTGCAAGGCTTCAACGTGCTGCGCGGCATCGAAGGTTATTACCTGCGCAATGCGGCCATCTCGCTGTCGGAGCGCATCGTGCGCGCCTCCTACAATTGCGATGGCACCTACTTCGTGCGGGCGGAATTCTTTCCGGAATTCGTGCGCATCAACACGCCGTGACCCCGCCGTAGGCGCAGGCGCTGGCAACGAGCCACGCAAGTTCAATCGAGCGGCGTATCGACATAGGCACGGCCCTGCGGACAGCCCGAGTTGTAATGCCGGATGCCGGCGGCAGCGCGCGGCAGCGGCTTACCGGGCGCGCCGGTGATCGGGGTGCGCTCGAACGCCACGCGTACCTCACGCAGCATGGGGCGCCGCTTCGACGGCTCCCGGGTGTGCGGCGTGCGGCAATCGAAGCTGACCGCTCTGGCGAGCTCGGGGTCGCGTGCGGCGACGCGCTCAAGCAGTGCGGCCAGGCCGATTTCACGCCCCGTGTGACGCGCGATTTCGTCCCCCAGCGCACGGTTGACGCGCTCGGTGAGTGCGGCTGCGGCGGCAAAATAATCGGCTTGATGCAGGCCGGCGCAACTGCCGTGCTTGGCCCACTGGTAGCGGTCGAGGCAATCCGCTACGGCAGGCATCGCCCGCTCCAGACGCGCACGCGTCTGCGGCGGCAGTTCGACTGGCGGCAGGCGGCAGAATGCGCCGCCGGCCTCGCCCCCGCACCAGGCCGGATGGCGACGGTCGAGACGGTTGGGCCACAGGCCGTGGAGTGTCAGCGGCGTCGCCTGGAAGGCCGATCCGGACAGCGCACGGCATTGCGCAAAGCCGCGCTTGCGCTCGGGATCGTCCTCGCAAAAGGCAGGCGCCACGGCAAGCGCCAGCACGTAGTGGTCGAAGCGTGCCGGCTCGGCGCAGCCCACGAGCGGCGCCAGCAGCAACGCGACGGCGAGTGTCGCCCCTCTCATCGCAATCTCCCCGGGAAGGTCGAATCGTGCCACAGCCACTTCGCCGGATGAAGATTCCGGTAAAATTTGGCTTTGTTCATTCGTTTAAGAGAATCCCCACCATGTCCATGGCCGACCGCGACGGCGTCATCTGGTACGACGGCAAGCTCGTCCCCTGGCGCGACGCCACCACCCACGTTCTCACCCACACCCTGCATTACGGCATGGGCGTCTTCGAGGGCGTGCGCGCCTACAAGGCCGAACAGGGCACGGCGATCTTCCGCCTGCAGGAACACACCGACCGGCTGTTCCGTTCCGCCCACATCCTCGGCATGAAGATGCCGTTCGACAAGGCGACGATTTCCGAAGCGCAGCGCATGGTCGTGCGCGAGAACAAGCTCGAATCCGGGTATCTCCGCCCGATGGCCTTCTTCGGCGCCGAAGCGATGGGCATCTCGGCGAAGAATCTGTCGGTGCACGTGATCGTCGCCGCCTGGCCATGGGGGGCCTACATGGGCGAGGAAGCGCTGTCCCAGGGCATCCGCGTGAAGACCAGTTCGTTCTCGCGCCACCATGTCAACATCACCATGTGCAAGGCGAAGGCGAACGGCAACTACATGAACTCGATCCTCGCGCACAAGGAAGCCGAGATGGACGGCTACCAGGAAGCGCTGCTGCTCGACGTCGACGGCTTCGTCGCCGAGGGCTCGGGCGAGAACATCTTCATCATCAGGAACGGCAAGCTCTACACGCCAGACCTCACCAGCGCGCTGGAAGGCATCACGCGCGACACCATCGTGCAGCTGGCGGGCGAGATCGGCCTGCAAGTGATCGAGAAACGCATCACCCGCGATGAAGTCTATACTGCGGACGAGGCGTTTTTCACCGGCACCGCTGCCGAAGTGACGCCGATTCGTGAACTCGACAATCGCGCCATCGGCGAAGGCACGCGCGGCCCGGTCACGGCAAAGCTGCAGGCGATGTATTTCGACTGCGTGCACGGCCGCGCGCCGAAACACACCGAATGGCTCACCCCGGTCAACTGAACGGAATCCTGGCATGACCCCGCACAACGCGAATGCTTCGAAACAGGAAAACACCCAGCGCGTCATCGAAGTGCGTGATGACGAATTGCCGCTGCATTGCCCGATGCCGCAGCACGTGGACTGGAACGCGCACCCGCGCGTCTACCTGCCGATCGCCGAACGCGGCGAGGCTCTGTGTCCCTACTGCGGCACGTTGTACCGGCTCAAGGGCAAACCGGGCGCCTGTGCACACTGAAATACGCTTTCCAAGGAGATCCGCATGAAAGCTCTTGCCACCCTCGTTTCGCTGCTGACCCTGTCCACAATGGCCGTGGCCCATGCCCAGCAACTCGACCCCCAGGCGGAAATCCGCAAGATGCAGGAAGCACAGGCGAAGCTCATGGTCGCCATGGTGACGGAAAGGAAGAGCCGGCTCGGCTTCAACGAAACCGTCAATACGCTGCAGGATGTGGCCAGGAAGCGCGGCTGGGAGATCGGCCCAGTGGTGGACATGCAGGAAGCCATGCTGAAAGCCGGCCAGAAGAATCCCCGCCCGTTCAAGATGATGGGCCTGTGCAAGCGCGATCTCGCCGAAAACCTGCTCAAGGCGCAGGCCGCGCAAAAGGTCATGCCGTTCGCGCCCTGCCGCATCAGCGTGTTCGAAGGCACCGATGGCAAGGTCTACATCGCCAAGCCGAACACCGAATTCATGGCGCAGATGGCCACCCCCGCCTTCGAGCCATTGCTGAAGCAGCTCGCCGCAGAAGAAAAGGCACTCCTGGCCGGTATCATCGAGTAGTCCTGGCTGGCCGCGCTGCGGCCAGCGCCCTTTGACGCAGGCGAAGGCGCGCCACGACGCGCCTTCACGCCCCGGGGCCAACGCCCCCATGCAGGGCCGCAGGGGTGCGGCATGACACGCGCGTCACTGCGATGACGAGGGTGTCGACAACACAACACCCCATTCCCAATCCCCGCCCCCAACCTCGCGCAAGGCCGCGCCACGCGTGCCGTTGCCGCGAGTAACTCCCTGGCACGGTGATTGCTTGGTCTCCGTGCATCAAAGTTCGATAACAACACCTCGGAGATCCTCATGTCAGCCCGACCTTCCACCCTGTTGCTGGGTGCGCTGCTGTACGGCAGCCTTCAGGCCCACGCCATTCCCCTCGCACCACAGATCGAGGGCATGTTCCTCGGGGGCGACGGTGCCCACAGCAGCTGGGTCCAGGTCGATGACGGCTGGCGCGGCACCCTGCAGGGCCACGAAACCTGGGGCACGGGTATCTGGGGGCTGGCCGACCAGGACGCGGTCATGAACCTGACCGCGGGTGATCCGGCGGTGGTTCGCACGCTGAGCACGCACGTCGCACACATCAATTTCGCCGACCAGCGTTTCATCGACGACTGGGGCGCCGCCTGGAGCAACCCAACGCTTGCGCCACCGTTCAACGGCGACCCCACCGCGTCGCAGGACAACTGGGCGAGCCGCTTCTGGGGCTACATTGCGATCACCGCACCAGGTTACTACAACTTCGGCGTGCTATACGACGACGGCTTTCGATTCAGCCTGTTCGGCGCGGACAGCGCGTCACTCAGTATCGGCATCGATGGACTCAATCCCCGCGACCGCCTCGGCTTCACCGAAGACCTCCTGCTCGACACCGGCCTGTATGGCTTCCGGCTCGACGCCTACGAGCGACTGGAGGCGGGTGCCGTGCAGCTTGCCTGGTACACGCCGGGCACGAACGACTGGTCGGTCGTACCGCAGTCGCACCTGTTCACCAGCGCGATCCCGGAGCCCTCGGCGGCGGCATTGATGCTGGCGGGGCTGGGCCTGCTCGCCCTGCGCGCCCGCCCGCGGGGGTGAGCACATGCCTGTCCCGCGCCCGGCCCTGAACGGGCCACTTCACCTTGCGACGCACGTGCTGCTGGTGCTGATTGGCTGGCTGACGTTCGCCGTGTTCTGGTGGCAAGTGCTGTCGGATGGTCCGCACGATCTCTCGAACATCATCTGGCTGCTCGCCGGGACGCTGGTGCTGCTGCCGGTAAGCACGCTCTACTGGGTATTGCACAATCGCGGCATCTACGCACGGAAGGGACCGCGCCGCCGTGTCCAGCAGGCGGAAACTGCCTATGTCCGCGACTGGGCCGGCCGGCCGGTGCAGGCCGAGTTCGATCGCTTGCGGTACGCTTCCCACATTGAAATCGACAGTGCGTCGGGGGCAAAGCGCTTCCGCCCCATGGACCCCGTCGTGCAGGCTGCATGAACATCGTCGACGTACTCGCCACGATCCAGCACAGCTGGCCATACTGGATGGCGCTGGCGTTCTTCGCCGCCTACCCGATCGTCACCAGCCTGATGTGGATCACCACGTCGCTGTTCTTCCGCAACCGCTGGGAGAAATGCGAACCCGCGCCCACCCTCATCCATTGCCCGCGCGTGTCGGTCCTGATCCCGGCGCACAACGAGGAACGGGTCATCGGTGCGGCGCTGGCCGCGGCCACCGCGATCGACTATCCGGACTATGAGGTGGTGGTGGTCGACGACGGCTCCACCGACGCGACACGTCAGGTGGTGGAACCCTTCGTCGCGCGCGGCGAGGTGCGGCTGATCGCGAAGCGGCAGAACGAAGGCAAGGCGATGGCGCTCAACGACGCCCTCCCCTGCCTGAACGGGGAGATCGTCCTCATCATGGACGCCGATGCGGAGCCGGTGCCCGACATCCTCCATCACATGCTGCCTCACTTTGAGCACGCTCGGGTGGCGGCAGTGACGGGCAACCCGCGGGTGAAGAACGTCGACACCTTCCTCGCCCGACTGCAGTTGATCGAGTTCAGTTCCATCGTCAGCCTGCTGCGCCGCTCGCAACGCATCTGGGGGCGCATCATGACGGTCTCCGGCGTGGTCGCCGCGTTCCGCAAGTCTGCGCTGATCGATGCCGGCGGTTTCTCACCGGAAATGCCCACCGAGGACATCGAGCTGACCTGGAAGTTGCAGCGGCGCTTCTGGGATGTGCGTTACGAACCGCGCGCGCTGGTTTGGATGACCGTCCCCTCGACGCTGTCCGGGCTCATTCACCAGCGCCGTCGCTGGTCGCGTGGTCTGATGCAGGTGTTGCACAAGCACCGCGACGTCATCTTGCACTGGCGCTACCGCCGTATGTGGCCGATCTTTATCGAGTCCTCGCTGTCGATCCTGTGGTCGGCCTGTTTCGTGGTGCTCACCAGCCTGTGGCTGGTGTCCTACCTCGCCGGCTACCCGCCGGTGGGGGCCCATCCCATCCCCAACCTGTGGGGTATGGTCATCGCCACGCTCGCGCTGGCGCAACTGTTTGCCGGCACCCTGCTCGATCGCCGTTACGACCCGGAAACGCTGAAGTATTTTCCCTATGCAGTGTATTACCCGATCGTGTACTGGATGATCCTGGCGTGGACCAATTTCGTCTCACTGCCGTGGCTGCTGCGCTCACCCTCCGGACAGGCGATCCGCTGGCGTACCCAGCGCAAGGATTTCAGCGGAGAGACGGCGTGATCCGCATCGCGCTCATGCTTGCCGCGCTGGCTGCGGGCGCTGCTCACGGCGCGGGCCTGAACGACGCGCGCGGACTAGTCGATGGCGGGCGCTACGCGGAAGCGATTGCCGTCTACGACAGCCTGCTCAGCGGCCGCCCGGGCGACGCCGACCTGCTGATCGAGGCTGCGCGCGTCAACGCCTGGGCCGACCGCCATGGCGAGTCCGCGCGCCTGTACCGCAGCGCGATTGACGTGGCGCCGGTTCGGCGCCCCGACATCGTGCTCGCGCTCGCCTGGCAGCTCGCCTGGGGCGGCCGCAGCGACGAAGCCATTTCCCTGTTCCGCGAAGCTGCCGCCGTGCGTCCGGCGCAGCGCGCCGAGGCACTGCATGGTCTCGCCGAGGCACAGGCCGCCAACGCGCAACTGGTCGACGCGCTCGCCACCTACGACCTCCTCGCCGCCGACCCGAACGACCTCAAGGCGCAACTCGGCGCCGCGCGCATGCTGCGCTGGCTGGACCGCCACGATGCGGCCGCAGCACGCTACCGCTCGATTCTGGCGGCGCACCCCGATGCGAGCGAGGCACGGCTCGGGCTCGCACGATCGCTCAACTACAGTGGTCGCCACCTCGATGCAGTGACGGCCTATGCCGTGGCGACGGCAGACGATGCAGCGCTGGCCCGCCAAACCCGGCTCGAACGCGCGACCGCGCTGCGCTGGGCCGGCCTGGAAGACCTCGCCTCGCAAACCCTCGGTGATGCGGCGGACACGGATGCCGCACCGCTGCGCGCCCGGCTCGCCCAGGAAACCGCCCATCCGCTGCGCGTCGAATACGATGCCGCGCGCGACAGCGACGATCTCAAGGTGCAGGCCCTGCGCCTGGGATGGACGCGGCGCCTCGATGCGGGCCGCAGCGTCGATGTCAGCGCTCGCGTTGCGCGGGTTGAGCAATACAGCGATCGCGTGTCTGGCCGCGAACTGCTGATCCGCGCCGGCAGCCGCCTCGGCGGCCCCACACGTGGCCTGCTGTGGCCGTCCCTCACGGTCGGCGTGCGCGACTATGACGGCTGGCAGACGGGGGTCTGGAAACTACAGGCGAAATGGCTGCCGGCCGACCTCTGGCGCGTCGATTTCGAGGCTGGCAACGAAGTGATCGAGAACGTCGATGCACTCGGTGAACACGTAACGCTCGACGCCGCCTCCGCTAGTGCCGACTGGCAGTTCGCCCCGCGCTGGCGTGCCACGGCAGGCCTGGCGGTGCTGCGTTTCGATGATGACAACCGCCGCATCCGCGCGGTCGGCCGCATCGAGCACGTCGTACGGCCCGCGCAGCCTCGCCTCGTGCTCGGTGCCGAAGCGATGGGTTTCAACGACGCCGAACCGGAAATCGACCGCGGCTATTACAACCCGGCACGCTACCGTGAATGGAAAGGCCTCGCGCGTGCGGAATACGAGATGGCAGGCTGGCTGCTGGAAGCGCGTCTGGCGCTCGGCAAACTGCGGGAAACACCGGGTAACGACAGCGGGCTGTACGCCTGGGAAGTGGCGGCAACGCACGACCTCACCCCCATGCTGCGGCTGCGTCTGAACGCAGGCGGCAGCGACAGCGGCGCCTTCCTCGCCACCGGCAGCGGCTACAACCGCAACACATTCGGCGCCAGCCTGATCGCGTTCCATTGATTGCCGCCGGAACGGGCGACCGCTCCGGTGGACTCCACACTGTAATGCCCCCCTCGGCCCGCACGGGTAGAATCTGCACATCGACAAAACGGGAGCGTGTTGTGGAATACCCCAGTGAAATCTTCAAGGCCTACGACATCCGCGGCATCGTCGGCAAGACCTTCACACCGGCCATCGTCGAGGCGATCGGCCACGCCATCGGCTCGGAAGCCGTCGCACGCGGGCAGAAGGAAATCTGCATCGGCCGCGACGGGCGCCTGTCGGGCCCCGATCTCGCCGCGGCGCTGGCGCGCGGCATCCGCAAGGCCGGTGTCGGCGTGGTCGACCTTGGCATGGTCGCCACGCCGATGACTTATTTCGCCGCCTACCAGCTCGGCACGAACAGCGCGGTCATGGTCACCGGCAGCCACAACCCGCCCGACTACAACGGCCTGAAAATGGTGCTCGGCGGCGAGACATTGTCGGGCGACGCCATCCAGAAACTGCGCGAGCGGCTGGTCAAGGGCGATCTTGCCGACGGCGCCGGCGGCTACCGCACCTACGACATCGCCGGCGAATATCTCGCGCGCATCGTCTCCGACGTCAAGCTCGCACGGCCGATGAAGATCGCAGTCGATTGCGGCAACGGGGTGCCCGGAGCCTTCGCGCCGAAACTCTTTCGCGACATGGGCTGCCAGGTCGACGAGCTGTTCTGCGAGGTCGACGGCAATTTCCCCAACCATCATCCCGATCCCTCGCAACCGAAGAACCTGCAGGACCTGATCGCGCGGGTGAAGGCGAGCGATGCCGAGATCGGCCTGGCCTTCGACGGCGACGGCGACCGTCTCGGCGTGGTCACCAAGGACGGCACCATCATCTTCCCCGACCGCCAGCTGATGCTGTTCGCCGACGACGTGCTCTCGCGCAACCCCGGCGCCGAGATCATTTTCGACGTGAAGTCGACGCGCAAGCTGTTCGGCTGGATCCGCGAACGCGGCGGCCGCCCGCTCTTGTGGAAAACGGGTCACAGTTTCATCAAGGCGAAGATGAAGGAGACCGGCGCGTTACTTGCCGGCGAGATGTCCGGCCACGTGTTCTTCAAGGAACGCTGGTACGGTTTCGACGACGGCCTCTATGCGGGTGCGCGCCTGCTCGAATACCTGTCGAGGCAGTCGGACATCGACGCCACGCTGCACGGCCTGCCGGACACGGTGAACACCCCCGAGCTCAACATCAAGATGGCCGAAGGCGAGCACTACGCGCTGATGGACCGGCTGCAGAAGACGGCGAGCTTCCCCACCGCGCAGGAGGTCATCACCCTCGACGGCCTGCGCGTGGAATACGCCGACGGCTTCGGCCTGGCGCGCCCGTCGAACACCACGCCGGTGATCGTGCTGCGCTTCGAGGCAGACAACGCGGAGGCACTGGAACGCATCCAGGCCGACTTCCGCCGCGTCATCCATCAGGCCGCACCCAATCTCCCACTGCCGTTCTGACGCGCCCTGTTTCGGGAGCCCCACATCGACTGCCTGCTTTTCCGGGATGACCGCCCACAGCCCGAGGCGATCGCTTTTGACGCCATCAGCGACCACGTCGACCAGCCGGACCGCTTCATCTGGGTCGAGTTGAAGTCGCCGGATGTCGCGACCATCGAGCGGCTGGGGGAAGAGCTCGGCCTGCACGCACTGGCACTGGAGGACGCGATCTCGACCCATCAGCGCCCCAAGTTGGAGGAATACGACCAGCACGTGTTCATCGCCGCACGCACCGTCCAGTTGTGGCAATCGCGCATGGAAATGGGCGAGACACACCTGTTCGTCGGTGGCAATTACCTCGTCGCCATCCGCCACGACAGCGGCAGCGGCTTCCAGCGCGTGAGCGAACGCCTGCAGCGACGTCCCGCCGGCATCGCCGCAGGCACGCCGTACGCGCTGTATCTCTTGCTCGATCTCATCGTCGACCGCTTCCGCCCGGTGATCGACGGCATGCAGGATCGCTTCCAGTCGCTGGAAAGCCAGCTGACGGGTGGCGCGAAGACCGGTCGCGACACGCTGGAAAAACTCTATGCGATGAAGCGCGACCTCACGCTCTTGCGCGACGTCGCCGAACCGATGCAGGACATCACCCAGGACCTGATCCGTCTGCACCCCAGCCTGTGCACGCGCGAGCTGCGCGCCTACTACCGCGACATCCACGACCATGCGGTGCGCGTGTCGGCGGCCATCGACCGCCTGCGCATCGCCACATCGGACGCGATGCAGTTCCATCTCGCCTCGCTGTCGCTGAAGCAGAACGAGTCGGTGCAGAAACTCGCCGGCTGGGGCGCGCTGCTGGCCCTGCCGACGGTGGTGTTCAGCCTGTACGGCATGAACTTCGAATTCATGCCGGAGCTGAAATGGCCGTGGGCCTACCCGCTCCTGCTCGGCGTTACTGGAGTCGCCGTCATGGTGCTCTACCGGCGGCTCAAGCGGCGCGGCTGGATCTGATCAGCAGTTGCGGCACGGCTCGACCGGCAGGCCGCGCGCGATCCAGCCCGGCCCGGCACTGCTGCCGGCCATGCCTTCGCGAATGTTGTAGACCTGGGTGAAGCCCGCTTCGCGCAGTGCCTGCTGCATGCGGGTGGTGCGATTGCCGGTGCGGCAGATCAGCCCGATGGGCTTGTCACGATCACCGCCAAGCTCGGCCTCGACCTGAGAAACGAACCCCGCAGCGCCACGCGGATGCGCCATGTTGATGCGCAGCGCGCCGCTCGCCACGCCGGTCTGGCGCCACTCCTCGGGACGGCGGATGTCGATGAGGACGAGCTTGCCATCTTGCGCGAGCGCAAGCGCCTGCGGCGCGTCGAGTGCGGGTCCGCGTTCGTCGCCACAGGCTGAAACGGCGAGGAACACGGTGGCGAAAAGTATGGCTGACAGATAACGCAGGGGCATGGCAGCTTGACGTTGAATAGGCGAAGTGCTCAGTTTCTCAGCCTGCGCGGGAAGCTTGCAAGTCCCATGCAAGGCATTTTCACGCCGACGCCACCTGGCCTCCGGCCAGATGGCGCGGCACCCCCTCGGCACCGCGCCGGCGCAAATACGTCAAACCCTATTGCACGGCGAGCTTGCGTGCCGTGCCGGACGCCTTCTTCGGCAGCGTCAGTTCCAGCACGCCATCCGTGTACTTCGCCTGCGCCTTGGCTTCGTCGATGTCCTGCGCCAGCGTGAAGCTGCGCGCGACCTTGCCCACATAGCGTTCGGAGCGCAACACCTTGTCACCTTCCTTCTCTTCCTTCTCGGTTTTGGTCTCGGCGCTGATCGACACCCGATTGCCTTCGATGTCGACGTGAATGTCTTCTTTCTTTGCACCGGGGATGTCGGCGTGAACGGTGTAGGCTGCCTCGTTCTCCTTCACGTCCATCTTGATCTGTATCTGCGGCTGCCCTTCGAAAGCCACCGGACGCACGAAAAAGCCCTTGAACAGGTCATCCAGATCACCAAAGGGGTCGAGACGGGCAAGACTGAAGGGGTCGTAACGCGAAATGTTGGCCATGATCATTTCCTTTCACTGACACTGAAGACTGTGGATTTCGTCGCAACATCGACGACACACTCAATGTAGGTTCGCTTCGCGACATTTCAAGCCGGAAACCACGCACGCACATTCGGGACGCACCAATTTGCGGCGACCCTGCTTGCCGATGCACTGCGTCGGGTCACGCTGCCGGGCTTGCACGCAGAGACAACTCGCCAACCATCTGACTTTGCGATGTTTTCAGTGCTGGCACGGACCCTGCTGCGGGACTGCACGAGGAGTCCGCCATGCCTGTTCCCGGGGAGCAAGAGTGAGTTACGCTGCACTGATCCGCCAGATCGAGGCCGGGAATGGCCTCGGCTTCGACGACGCATCCCGGCTCGGCGCGGCACTGCTGGACGACGGCGTACCGGAGCTCGAAACGGCCGCGTTCGTCATGGCGCTGCACCAGCACGACCCCGGCATCGAGGGCTGGCTCGGCCTGCACGCCGCGCTGGCAGTTCGCCTGCCGCACTGGTCGCTGCCGCCGGGCCCTTTGCGCCCGGTGCTGCTGCCTGCCTATCACGGCGTGCGCGCACGGCCGCACCTGACGCCACTGCTGGCGTTGCTGCTGCGTCACTTTGACATCCCAGTACTGATCCATGGCGTGCTCGATGGGGGCGGCGGCACGGCTGCCGCCTACGTGCTGCGTGAGCTGGGCGTGATGCCGTGCGCATCCGCCGCACAGGTAGCAACGCAACTGTCCGCCACGGGCCTGGCTTTCGCACCGGCGGCACTGCTGCATCCGGGTCTGGCGAGCCTCCTCGCGCTGCGCGCGCGACTGGGGGTGGACACGCTCGCCACCCGGCTTGCGCTGTTCGCCGATCCTCTGGGCGGTGCGGTCCGCGTGGTGCCCGCAGCCGATGCCGTTTCAATGTGCGCAATGGAGCCAGTGCTTGCAGCACAGGGCGGGCACGCGTTGCTGCTGACAGGATGCGAAGGCGAGGCCTTCGCCGACCCCCTGCAACGCCCCGCCATGCGACTGCTGCGCGATGGCGCGGCGGAACACGCCTATGCCGCACAGACAGGCGTGTCGGCGACGCCCGGCCTGCCCTCGCCCGACGCGCGCGCAAGCGGTGCCTGGATCCGTGACGTACTCGAACGGCAGTTGCCGCTGCCGCTGCCGATCCGCAACCAGCTTGCCGTCTGCCTTTACGCCGCCGGCTATGCCGACGACCTCAACCAGGCCCGCGCCATCGCCGCCATCGACGGCTTCGGGCTTGCTGCTTGAGGGGGCGCGGGCCCGCCCGCGATAAACGCAGACCATTCATTCGGTCGACGCACCCTCCGGCCCCTCGCGGGAGAGTGGCCGGAGGGACAACGGGCGTGTGCCAAGCGTCGGCGCCCGCATGGCACGCCCCGCTCACTGCGCCCCCTCACATACGCTGCACCGGAGTGCAGCCGGCACCAGGCTGGTGCATGGCGCCTCACCACAATTCCGCAATCTCGCATCAAACATCAATAAATCAATGCCTTGCACAGGCACTGCAAGCCTGGCACAGCGCTTGCTGAACTCCTCGCAAAGCCCTGTGAACCCGCGTCCGGGCAGGGCAACGATCAATGCAACTGGAGTCGCACGATGGACATGAGCACACCCCCGGCAGGCAAAAAAATGAAACTGGTGCTGGTCGGAAACGGCATGGCCGGGATCCGTACGCTGGAGGAACTTCTTAAAGCGGCACCCGGCCTGTATGACATCACGGTGTTCGGCGATGAGCCGCATCCCAACTACAACCGCATCATGCTGTCGCCGGTGCTGGCCGGCGAGCAAACGGTGGGGCAGATCGTCCTCAACGGACGCGACTGGTATGCGCAGAACGACATTACGCTGCATACCGGCGAAAAGGTGGTCAAGATCGATCGCAGGAACCGCTGCGTGGAAACGGAAGACGGCACCCGCGCGCCCTATGACCGCCTGCTGCTCGCGACCGGATCGAAGCCCTTCATGCTGCCCGTCCCCGGCGCCGACCTGCCCGGTGTGATCGGTTTCCGCGACATCGCCGACGTCGATGCCATGATCCGCGCAGCTTCCGAGTATCGGCACGCCGTGGTGATCGGCGGCGGCCTGCTCGGCCTGGAGGCAGCCAACGGCCTCAAGCTGCGCGGCATGGACGTCACGGTGGTGCACCTGGGTTCCTGGCTGCTCGACCGCCAGCTCGACGAACCCGCGGCGCGCCTCTTGCAGCAAAATCTGGAAACGAAGGGGCTGAAATTCCTGTTGCAGAAGCAGACGGCGGCGCTGCTGCCTTCTGCGCAGGGGCGCGTCGGCGCAGTGCAATTCAAGGACGGCGAAACCGTCCCCGCCGACCTCGTGGTGATGGCCGTCGGCATCCGCCCGAACACCGAGCTCGCGGAGTCCGCGGGCCTGCACTGCAACCGTGGCCTCGCGGTCAACGACACCATGCAGACCTACGACCCGCGCATCTACGCGGTGGGCGAGTGCGTGAACCATCGCGGCACCGCCTACGGCCTGGTGGCGCCGCTGTTCGAACAGGCCAAGGTGTGCGCCAACCACCTCGCCGAGCACGGCGTGGCGCGCTACGTCGGTTCGATGACCTCGACCAAGCTCAAGGTCACCGGCATCGATCTCTTTTCCGCCGGCGATTTCGCGGGCGGCGAGGGCACCGAATCGCTGGTCTATTCCGACGCCGCGGCCGGCAGCTACAAGAAACTCGTCCTCAAGAACAACCGGCTGGTCGGCGCCTGCATTTACGGCGACACCCTGGACGGCGCCTGGTACTTCGACTTGCTGCGCGAGGGCACCGACGTCTCGCAGCTACGCAAGACCATCCTCTTCGGCCAGAGCCACCTGGGCGACTCGGGCCACGGTAATGCCGACCGGGTGGCGGCGCTGCCGGATACGGCGGAAATCTGCGGCTGCAACGGCGTGTGCAAGGGCGACATCGTCAACGCCATCCGCGACAAGAAACTGTTCACGCTGGAGGAAGTGCGCGCGCACACCAAGGCCTCGGCGTCGTGCGGCTCGTGCACCGGCCTGGTAGAAGCCCTGCTGGCGCATACCGTGGGCGGCGACTACTCCGCCGCGCCGTCGAAGAAGCCGCTGTGCGGCTGCACCGACCACAGCCACGACGAGGTACGCGCCACCATCGTCGGACACGGCCTGAAGACCATGCCGGACACGATGCGCTTCCTCGAATGGAAGACACCCGACGGCTGCGCCAAATGCCGCCCGGCGCTCAACTACTACCTCTTGTGCGCCTGGCCGGACGAATACCGGGACGACGCGCAGTCGCGCTTCATCAACGAGCGCGCGCACGGCAACATCCAGAAGGACGGCAGCTTCTCGGTGGTGCCGCGCATGTGGGGCGGGCTTACCAACCCGCGCGAGCTGCGCGCCATCGCCGACGTGGCAGACAAGTTCAAGGTGCCGGAAATGAAAGTCACCGGCGGCCAGCGCATCGACCTCTTCGGGGTAAAAAAGGAAGACCTGCCTGCGATGTGGAAGGACCTCAGCGAGGCCGGCTTCGTCTCGGGTCACGCCTACGGCAAGGCGCTGCGCACCGTGAAGACTTGCGTCGGCAGCCAGTGGTGCCGCTTCGGCACCCAGGACTCGACGGGGCTCGGCGTCAAGCTGGAGCAGATGACCTGGGGCTCGTGGATGCCTCACAAGTACAAGCTGGCGGTCTCCGGTTGCCCGAGAAACTGCGCCGAAGCCACGATCAAGGACTTCGGCGTGGTCTGCGTCGATTCCGGCTACGAGCTGCACGTCGGCGGCAACGGCGGCATCAAGGTGCGCGTCACCGACCTCCTGTGCAAGGTCGAGACCGAGGAACAGGTGCTCGAATATTGCGCCGCCTTCACCCAGCTGTATCGGGAAGAGGCGCACTACCTCGAGCGCACCGCGCCGTGGGTCGAGCGCGTGGGCCTCGCCCACATCCAGGCGAAGGTGGTCGACAACGCGACCAACCGCAAGGCGCTGGCGGAACGCTTCCTCGCCTCGCAGAAACCCGCCCAGATCGACCCGTGGAAGGCGCGCGCCGAAGGCGGCGAGGCGCACGAATTCGAGCCGCTGGCCACGATTGTTTAAGAGCGTCTATCCGCGAAGGACGCGAAGAAAAATCTGCGGGGTTTTGACTTCGCGTCTCTTCGCGTCCTTCGCGGACAAGAGATTCTTTTTACTGGAGAACCACTATGCAAACCGCAACCAAGGAAAAACCTGACACCTGGATCAGCATCGGCCGCATCGAAGACATCCCGCGCCAGGGCGCCCGCGTTGTCACCACCTCCACCGGCGACATCGCCGTCTTCCGCACCGCGGACGACGAGGTGTTCGCGCTGCGCGACAAGTGCCCGCACAAGGGCGGCCCGCTGTCGCAGGGCATCGTCCACGGCAAGCGCGTGGCCTGCCCCATGCACGACTGGAAGATCAACCTGGAAACCGGGCTTGCTGCCGCCCCCGACGAAGGCTGCGCCGCGCGCTATCCGGTGCGGGTGGTCGACGGCATGGTGAGCCTGTCGCTCGTGGCCGAATAAGCCAAGCCCCTTCACGCCCCCGCAGGCAACATCACCGCGCCCCCTGACGGGCACGTGCGAAGGCGTGCGTTCCAACGTCACGATTTTTTCTGGAGCACGCAACATGAACCAAGGATTCTGGCAATCAGGCCACACCCCCACGCTGCTGTCCGCGTTTCTCTACTTCGACATCGCCTTCATGATCTGGGTGGTGCTGGGCCCGCTGGCGGTGCAGATCGCCACGTCGCTCGAACTGACCCAGGCGCAGAAGGGCCTGATGGTGGCGACTCCGGTGCTGGCCGGCGGGCTGCTGCGCGTGGTGATGGGCGTGCTGGTCGACCATCTTCGGCCGAAGAAGGCCGGGCTGATCGGCCAGCTCATCGTCATCGGCGCCTTGAGTTGGGCGTGGCTCGCCGGTATCCACAGCTTCCGCGAGGTGCTGGTGCTCGGCGTGCTGCTCGGCTTTGCCGGCGCGGCGTTCGCGGTGGCGCTGCCGCTCGCTTCGCGCTGGTATCCGCCGCAACACCAGGGCACCGCGCTTGGCATCGCAGGGGCAGGCAATTCCGGGACCGTGCTGGCGGCACTGTTCGCACCCGGCCTGGCTGTCGCCTATGGCTGGGGCAACGTGTTCGGCCTGGCATTGATCCCTGTGGGTGCAGCCTTCGTCGTCTACCTCGTCTTCGCCAAGGACGCGCCGGACTGCCCGCCGCCGAAATCGCTGCACCAGTACCTCAACGTGCTGAAGGACAAGGACGCCTGGTGGTTCATGTTCTTCTACTTCTGCACCTTCGGCGGCTTCGTTGGGCTCGCCTCCAGCCTCACCCTGTATTTCAACGACCAGTACGGCATGACGCCGGTGCAAGCAGGCTACTTCACCGCGGCTTGTGTGTTCGCCGGCTCGCTGGTGCGACCCATCGGCGGTGCGCTGGCCGACCGCATCGGTGGCATCCGCACCCTGCTGGCGATGTACGTGCTGGCGTCGATCTTCATCGCCATCGTAAGCTTCGGCGCCGCCAGCCCCTGGGTAGCCCTCTTCTGGTTCATCCTCGGCATGGGCAGCCTCGGCGTCGGCAATGGCGCGGTGTTCCAGCTGGTGCCGCAACGCTTCCGCAAGGAGATCGGCGTGATGACCGGCCTGGTCGGCATGGCCGGCGGCATCGGCGGCTTTTATCTGGCGACCAGCCTCGGCTACATCCGCGGCGCCACCGGCAGCTACCAACTCGGGCTGCTCATCTTCGCGGGCCTGTGCATCATCGCCCTCATCGGCTTATCGTCCGTCAAGACACGCTGGCGTACCACCTGGGGCGCCGCGGCGGTTGCGGGAGCGCGGGTGTAGTGGAAAGAGCAGGGGTCGGGATTCGGGGGTCAGGGGGAGCGGCCAAGGCCGCGCCCCTATAATTTCCTGACCCCTGACCCCTGACCCCTGACATGCCCCTCACCCTGCAATTCGGCTACGCCACGGCGACAGGCCCACGCGAGCGTAACGAGGACTACGGCGGTTTCGTGGAACCGTCGGATTTGCAGTTGGCCGCCACCAAGGGCAGGCTCGCGGTGGTCGCGGACGGTGTCTCGGGGGGCCTGCACGGGCGCGAGGCGGCAGAGACGGCGGTACGCAATCTGCTGGCGGACTACTACGCGACGCCGGAAACCTGGGAAGTCGCCCGCGCGCTGGGGACGGTACTCAGCGCAATCAATCGCTGGCTCCACGGCCAGACCGCGTCGCGAGCCGAGCCCGGCGGCATGGCGACCACGCTCACTGCGCTGGTGCTGCGCGGGCATCGTTTCCACTTTGCCCATATCGGCGACAGCCGCCTGTATCGCATGCGCGGCGAAACCCTGGAGCTCCTGACCACCGACCATGTGTGGGGCGCACCGCACATGTCGCACGTACTCAGACGCGCGCTCGGGCTGGACACGCATGTGCTGCCTGATTTCGGCGACGGCCTCATGGCCCGCGATGACGTCTTCCTGATCGCCAGCGATGGGGTATGGGAGCCACTCGGTCACATTGGCTTGCACCAAATCCTCAGACTGCACGACGCGCCCGAGCGCGCCGCCGCCGCACTGACGGAGGCCGCGCAAGCGCGTGGTGGACAAGACAATGCCACCGCTCTCGTCGTTCGCATCATGGCCCTGGGCGAGGCCGATACACCTCTTGCCGAGGCACGCGACCTGCCGTTGCCGGGCCGGCTCCAGCCCGGCGCGCGGCTCGACGATTTCATCATCGAAAGCGAATTGCACGGCGGACGTGAAAGCCTCGTTTACCAGGCGCGCCACGCCGACACTGGCCAGCACTGGGTACTGAAGACCCTGCCACCCGCCCGGGCAGCCGATGCGGAGGCCGCGGCACGCCTGCTCGCCGAGGAATGGTTCCTCAAGCGCGTACACTCGCATTACTTCCCCGAAGTACTGCCCCTGCCGGGGCGGAATTTCCTGTATTTCGCGCAACGCCACCACGAGGGCGCCACGCTCCAGGCGCGCCTCGACGCAGGTCACCATTTCACGCCCGCCGAAGTGGCGACACTCGGCATCCGCCTGCTGAAGGGCCTTTCCGCCCTGCACCGGCTCGACGTGGTGCACCGCGACATCAAGCCTGGCAACCTGCACGTGGACCGCGCGGGCAAACTGCGCATTCTCGATCTCGGCGCCGCGCGCTGCCCCACCCTCGATCTGCGCGAAGATCTGGCCCAGCCGGGTACGCCAAGTTTCATGGCGCCGGAGCTGTTCACCGGCACGGAAGCCAGTACCGCAACCGACCTTTATGCAGTCGGCGTCACCCTGTATCACCTGCTCACGCGCAAGTACCCCTACGGTGAAATCGAACCCTTCCAGCATCCCCGCTTCGGCGAACCGGTGCCGCCGACACGCTACCGCCCGGATTGCCCGCCCTGGCTGGACAGTGCGCTGATGCAAGCCGTCGCCCGCGCGCCATCGAATCGTTTTGCCACCTCCGATGCACTGCGGATGGCACTCGAACGCGGAGAAACCAGCCCGCTGTTGCGCCGCCACGCACCGTTGTCGATGCGTACACCGGCAGGTGTCTGGCCCCTGCTGGCCGCGCTGTCGATCAGCCTCAACATCTTCCTGCTGCTCATCATGCTGGTGAGCTGAAGCATGGCGCCCCCCGGCACGGGGGGTCCGGGGGGTCAGGGTGCGTCATCCACCCCCGTCAGTGACCGCCCCAGGTCGAGTTCCAGCTTCTGCAGTTCCCACCACGCTTCTTCATGCGTGGAGTCGAGTGTCAGCACGCGCCGAAATCCCCGGATCGCCGCATCGGTGTCGCCCAGATTCAGTTTTGCCCGTCCCCAGGCGAACCACGCCTGGGGGTTGTAGGGTTCTTGCCGGATCCAGTCGTCGGAAAGGGCCAACAGACCCTGCCAATCCTTCTTCGCGCTGTAATCGCAGGCCACCAGAAAATAACCGCTGTCGCGCGTCGCGCTCTCCCAGAATGTGGTGCGGCCGGAAATGCGCTCAGGTGGAACATGGCCCAGTTGCTTCATCCAGCCCACCGGTACGGCGAAATGAAAATTGCCCCCGCTGCCCGACTTGAATGTCAGGATGCCGAGCAGCCGGCCGTCCCGATCGAACAGCCCCCCCCCGCTTGCGCCGGGGTCAAACTGCGCGGAGGTCTGGATGACGCGCCCGCCATCGCATGCACAGTTGAACAGCCCCTTCACGCGGCCATTCGATATGCTGAAACGCCCATTGGAATACCCGACCGCTGAAACCGGAAGGCCCACCCGCGCCGCATCGGGCTCGGCGATCGGCGGCGGCTCGGCGACCAGCCCGGTAACGCGCAGAAAACACAGGTCGCGGTACTCGTCTCCGGCCTCCATCGTGCCATGCCAGTCCTCCGTACCGCGTCGCACCTGAATCGAGGCCGCCTCGCGCAGCACATGACAGTTGGTGACCGCACGCTCGCCGCCCAGCACGATGGCCGAACCGATCTCAATGCCACCATCCAGTCTGATCACCTCGACCTTCAGCACCTGCCTGCGCCATGCCGCATCCTGTGCCCCATCCTGTGCCCCGTCGCCGCTTGCCGCCGGCGTCGCGGCGAACGCGAGAAGCAATACCATCCATCGCATCACCACGCAATGCATTGCCTGCTCCTCATGTGGTCAGGACGGGTGTTGCTTCGACTCTCCCTGTCGTACAGGGTTCGCTTTTCTGTATAGCCGATCAGAACGCGGGCGTGTCGCCCACGGGCGCTCAGTTGCGGACAGCCCAGCCGTCGATGAAAGTGGCAATGAGAGCGTCGGCCTGCTCCGCCAGTTCGAAGCGGTGGCCAGAAAGAATCCAGCGAAACGCCAGCCCCTGAACCGCAGCGATCAGGATGCAGGCGCACTGCTGCGGCACGATGTCGGGACGTATCTGGCCTTGCGCCTGGCCGGTGGCAATGAGGCCGGCGATGAATTGCAGGAAATTCAGGACCAGCACGTTCATGCGGTCGCGGAACAAGGGATCGCCACTCTGCAGTGCCTCGGAAAACAGCAATCGCGGAATACCGGGCTGCTTCTGGATGAAGTTGAGATGCGCGCGGATCACCGTCTTCAGGCGATCGATCGGGGCCAGGTGATCGAGGCCGAGCGCGGCCATTTCCTTCTGCAGATTTTCCTGGATGGTGTCGACCAGCGCGACCAGAACGTGGCTTTTTGTGCCGAAGTGGAGGAACAGTGTCGGCTGCGCGATGCCGACCGCGCGCGACAGTGAGCGCGTGGTGAGCTTCGCCACACCTTCGTCGCGGATGATCGCCATCGCCGCCTCGACAATGTCATGACGACGGACTTCTGCGGACTTGCGTTTCTTGTGCGTCATTGCATCCATTGGAATGTGTACCCTGGAAAAGAAACGGCTGCGGAACCGGGGGAGCGATCCCCCCGTCCGTGGTCCGCTTTTCCGTTCAGGAACAGCAACTGCCTTCCTTGACGCCGGATTTCCTGAGAACAAACGCCAGCGGACAAGAGCCGGTCACACCGCTCTGCGCCAGATTGGCGCCGACAAATGCGGTGAGCCAGAGCCAGGCGACGTTGCCGGTGAAATGGGCCAAGCCGATGCTCAGGAGCACCATCAGGCCCGCCATGAGATGCACGATGCGGTCTACCGTCATGGGGCTCTCCGTATTGAGGGGATTGCGGCGCGCCTGAACCGCTCAGGCGCGCCTCGGGCAGATCAGAACTTGTACGCGACGTTGAAGTTGTACTGGTTCTGGCTGATCTCGATGGTATTGGCGGGCGCCACACTGGAGGTCAGGTCGTTCTCGAACGCATGGGTATAGGCGAAGCTACCACTCACCTTGTCGCTGAACTTGCGCGTAATGCCGAACGACAGGTGTTTCTCGACGATCGCCATCGAGCCTAGGTTGAAGTTGACGTCCTCGGTGCCGATCGGCGACTTGCCATAGTTGAAGCCCAGACTGATCGCCATGGGCCCCATCTCCTTCTTCACGCCGATGGCGTAGACAGTCTGGTCATCCCAGCCGAACGGCAGGACCGCCGGCATCCCGGGCTGCGGATTGGTGATGGCGATGCGATCGATCACGTCATTGAAGAAGATGCGCTTGATGTCGAATTCCACCAACAAGCCCGGCATCGGCTTGAAAGCAAAGCCAAGCGCAACCGCGGCCGGAATATCCATGTCGAAGCTCGTCATCCCGGTGGGCGTGTGATATTCCATGTTGGAGACATCTGTCTTGGTCGTGTAGACAAGACCTGCCTGCAACTTGGGATTGATCTTGTATGTCGCGCCCAGCGTTGCGCCAAACCCGAACTGCTGGTTCTGCGGCAGGTCGATCTGCCCCGCGCCACCAACAAAGGACATGGCAAGGCTCTGATTGACGACGTTGAGTGACGCCCCCAGGGTGAGGGCATCGTTGACCTTGAGCGCCGCGGCGGGTGAGAAGCGGAACACCTGCTTGGTCGTGACCACGGGCTGGCCGCCTGCCGCCGCCACGGAGATGTCCGGCACGTTGACGCCCATGCCTGCGATGCCCCCCAGCGCCATGCCGAGGTACAGTCGGTCGTTGACATTGAACGCCGCGGCACCGGCCGGCATCATGTACCAGTTCGAATCGCTCTCCTGACCGTTGACCTCGCGCGGCGGGTTCAGCAGGCCGAAACCCAGGTCCATACGCACGTCCTGCATGCCGAGGTCGGCCATGCCGGCGGGGTTGACCAGGATGGTGGCGGCGTCCTGTGCCTGCGCAACGGTGGCGCCCCCCATCGCGGCCTGCGCGGCCGACATGGCGATCATCTGATCGCCGTTGGTGGCGTGAGCGCCGGTGGACAGGGCAAACAGGGCAGTGGATACGGCCGTGGCGACGATTTGTTTTTGCATCGTGATTCTCCTCTGAGCTTTGTTGAAATTACTTGGCAGGGGCGCTGATCAGGTTGGCCGACACACCGGGCACACCGCGGAACTTGGCGTGACAGGCGATGCAGCCGTTCATGACTTCACTCATGTAGGTCGCCGCCAGCGGCAGGTTGCCGGCGTCTGCGGCATCGGCGAGCTTGAGTGCGCTGCCTTCGACGATGGTGTTCATCGACGGGAGCACGCCGAGGTCGGCATCGTTGATCTGGTTCAATGGGAAATACGGCAGCAGACCGCCCTTGGGGATGCGATGGCCGGCGAGACGGCGCGCGGCCTCCGACGCGGCTTCGGCGTTGTCGGTGGCGAGCGCCGAAGCGATGGCTTGATAGTCAGCGAGGATCTCGTGCATGATCTGGCGCAGGGTGGTTTCCTTGGCGCGCCGGGTGTGCTGCGCATGCAACTGCTGGATGGTCTTCTTCAGTTCGGGCGACAGCGCCATGGCCTTCTGCCGCATCTCCGGCGTGTACATCTTCATCATCTGCTGCATCTCGGCGGGCATGGCGGCTGGCTTCGCCGGCTCAGCGGCAAAAAGCGCGGTCGAGGCCAGGCTGCCAGCCAGGAACAAGGGGGTGAGCAGGGCTTTCTTCATGTTTTCTCCAGAACTGGGGTTGCGGGTGGACGATCACATGATCACCCGATCATGTGATCGTGGGATTATATATCGCGGCACGCGTACGCCCGCAAGGAGAATTTTTCGAGCGGCCATACCGCGCCATCCGCGGCGCATGCGGGTGAAGCGACCGCGTCAGCTACAATGGCAGACCCCAAGCAGCGAAACGCGGCCCGACGCGAAGCCTGGCGCGTTTCGCGCACGGCGCCCGGTGAGCCGCCAACCTGAAACAAAAGGAACACAATGAAACGCGTGGATGATTTCCGGCTGCGCTTTGGCAAGCAGGAACTGGTACCGATCGTCATTGGCGGGATGGGCGTCGACATCTCTACCGCCGACCTGGCGCTGGAAGCGGCGCGTCTGGGCGGGATCGGCCATATCTCGGACGCCATGCTGCCGACGGTGTCGGACCGCCGTTACGACACCAACTACGTCAGCCAGAAGTTGAAGAAATACAAGGCCAACGTCGCCAGCAGCGACAAACGCGACGTCCATTTCAACCTCGCGGAACTCGAGGAAGCCACGCGCCAGCACGTCAGCCGCGCCATGGAAGCGAAGCGCGGCGAGGGCATGATCTTCATCAACTGCATGGAGAAGCTGACCATGAACGCGCCGCGCGAGACGCTGCGCGTGCGGCTGACCGCGGCGCTCGACGCCGGCATCGACGGCATCACGCTGGCGGCCGGCCTGCATCTGGGCTCGTTCGCGCTGATCGAGGACCATCCGCGCTTCCGCGATGCGAAGCTGGGGATCATCGTGTCGTCGGCGCGCGCGTTGGGCATGTTCCTGCGCAAGAACGCGCGCCTCGATCGCGCGCCCGACTACGTGGTAGTGGAAGGCCCGCTCGCCGGCGGCCATCTTGGCTTCGGACTCGACTGGGCAAAATACGATCTCGCCGCCATCGTCGCCGATGTGATGGCCATGCTGAAGGCGGAGCATCTGGATATTCCCGTGATCGCTGCCGGCGGCATCTTCACCGGCAGTGACGCCGCAGCCTTCCTCGAACACGGCGCCGCAGCCGTGCAGGTGGCGACGCGCTTCACCGTCACGCGGGAATGCGGCCTGCCGGACAAGGTCAAGCAGGAATACTTCAAGGCGAGCGAAACCGACATCGAAGTCAACTCGCTATCGCCGACAGGCTACCCGATGCGCATGCTGAAGGCGAGCCCCGGCATTGGCTCAGGCATCCGTCCCAACTGCGAGGCCTACGGCTATCTGCTCGATGCCAACGGCCGCTGCGCCTACATCGACGCCTACAACCTCGAAGTGGAGCGCCACCCGGGCGCAAAGAAGATCTCGGTGCAGGACAAGACCTGCCTGTGCACACACATGCGCAATTTCGACATCTGGACCTGCGGCCACTACACCTACCGCCTCAAGGACACCTCGTGCCGCGCGGAGGATGGCAGCTACCAACTCCTCAGCGCGGAGCACGTGTTCCGCGACTACCAGTTCAGCACCGGCGGACAGATCGCGCTGCCGGCCTGACCGCCTTCACGCGAGCCGGCAACAAGTCGGCCAGCGTGTAGCGGTCGAGCGTCGCGAGAAACGCCCGCGTCGCCTCACCGAGCACACCCTTCAGCGCGCAGTCGGGCATCAGGCGGCACGCCGTCTGCCCCGGCTGGAAGCACTCGGCGATCTCGAAGCCGCTTTCCATGTCGCGTACCACATCCCCGATGCGAATCTGCTCCGGGGCACGCGCGAGACGAAATCCTCCACCCTTGCCACGGATCGTCTCAAGATAGCCCTTGATGCCGAGCTGGTGCACCACGCGCGTCAAATGATGGCGCGAAATGTCATGCGCCTCCGCCAGCGCTGCAACCGTCATCAACCCTTCGGACTGCGCGCCAAGGCTGATCAGCACCCTGAGCGAAAAATCGGTGAAGCGAGTCAGTTGCATGGCAGCACATTAGCTGTAAAAGAAATGCATATTATATTCCCTATCATGTCATGATGTGTTTATAATTTGCATCCCCCTTACATCTTTACAAAGGAGCCGGCCATGCATGCCCACGTCCACCTCAGTCCCGACCAGATCTACCCGTTCGACGCCCGCGGCATTGCCAAGCGCTTCCGCCATGCCGCCATCTTCGGCGCGCTGGATGCGCTCACCCCCGGCGAGCGCATGCGCTTCGTCAACGACCACGACCCGCTGCCGCTGCTCGACCAGCTGCGCAACCGCTACGGTGCCGCCGTCGACATCCAGTACCTGCAGCGCGAGCCGGGCGCCATCGTCATCGACTTCATCCGCGTCTGAACCAGGGCGATGCTGCCGGCCCTGGTCTTGCTGGCACTGGTCGCGTTCGCCGCGGCCCTGCCGGGATTCCAAGGCGCCGGCCGCGCCGCCACCCTGCACCTGCTGTTCGCGGTGGGCGCGCTGCCGCTGATCTTCGGCGCGATGAGCCACTTCATTCCGGTGCTCACCCGCACCCGCGCCGCACCCCCTCTACTGATTGCACTGCCGCTGGCGGTACTCGCCGCCGGCGCACTCGCGCTCGTCTCGCTCGCCGTGCCCGGCTGGTTCGGCGCGCGCCACCTCGGCGCCACGCTCGGCGCCGTCGCGGCCCTGGCGATGCTGGTATGGAGCCGCAAGCGCCGCGGCATGACGCTCGGCCGCGCCCACCCCGGGCTGGACTGGTACGAGGCGGCGCTCGCCTGCCTCGCCCTGGCGCTGCTGGCGATTCTCGCCGGTGCGGTGTGGCCGGAACACCGGCCCCTGCTGCGCCGCCTGCATCTGCATCTCAACACGCTGGGATTCATCGGGCTGACCGCGGTCGGCACGCTGGCAGTGCTGCTTCCCACCGCCGCCGCCACCCCCGACCCGCAGGTTGCGCCGCGACTGCGCCGCAACCTGCCGTGGGCGGCGGGTGGCACGCTCGCCATCGCTGTCGGCGCCGCGGTGTTCGCGCCGCTCGCCTTCGTCGGCGCCGCACTGTGGCTGGTGCCGCTCGCGCGGCAGGCCGCCGCATGGCGTTCCATGAGGCACGCCATCTTCACCCTGCACGGTGCCGCGCCGCCGCTCGCCGTCGCGCTGGCGGGCTTCGTCGCGAGCCTCGCTTTCGGCGCGGCGGCCGCGCTTGCCATTCCGAGCGATCCGGAGGCCGCCTTCGTCGCCGGCTTCCTGCTGCCGCTGGTATCGGGCGCGGCGAGCCAGCTGCTGCCGACCTGGCTGCGCCCGGGCGCGCAGGATGCCTGGCACGCCACGTTGCGCGCGCGCCTCACCCGCTACGGTGGGATGCGCGCCGCACTGTTCCTCGTCGCCGGTCTCGCGGCCGGCAGCAGTCAGGCATGGGGGCTGCCGCTCGCCGCCCTCGCCCTTGTCTGGTTCAGCGTTCAAGCGGCCGTCGCCCTCGCGCGGTCGCATTTTTCAGGGAGACCCGCATGAGCTTTCCGGAATTCTTCGCCGCCGTGCCGCGGCTGGTGGTTTACGATCCGCTCGCCGAGTTGCTCGGCGCCGGGGACGGCCTCATCGAATATGGCTACGCCGATGTCGTGCGCCTCGCCGGGCATTCCTGCCCCACCGTTGCCGGCGCCTACCTGATGACCCACCGGGCGCTCACCGCGCTGTACCCGGAGGGCCGACCGCAGCGCGGCGGCGTGCGCGTCGAGCTCGCCGCGGCGGTGGGCGACGGTACCGCAGGCGTCACCGCGAGCGTCACCGGACTGCTCACCGGTGCGGCGGGCGAAGGCGGCTTCAAGGGCCTGGCGGGACAGTATGCGAGGCGCGACCTGCTGCAATTCGGCGCCGCGTTCGACGGCGACCTGCGCTTCACCCGGCTCGACACCGGCGCGAGCCTCGTCACCACCTATCACCCGCAAATCGTGCCGCCGCTGCCCGAAATGCAGGCGCTGATGCCCGCCGTGCTGTCCGGCAGCGCCCGCGCGCAGGAGCGCGCCGAGTTCGGCCGCCTGTGGCAGATGCGCGTGAAGCGCCTGCTGATCGACCACTTCGACGACCCGGCACTGGTGGTGTGCCGGGCATAGGGTTGCCGCATCGGATTCGACCGACCGTCACCCCATCGGCCCGAGGGCGGGCCTCCTACACCGTCACCGACCCCCCGTAGGAGCACCCGCAGGGGGCAGGCCGTGGTTGTAAAGCCGCTCACGCGGCAACAACCACGCACCGGCGCCTTCGCCGCGATTGTCGGGCGATGGAAACGTCACGGCAATCGGCCCGAGGGCGGGCCTCCTACAGCACCGTTGCCGGAATCGACGGCCACCCGCCTCGAAAGGGAGGAGAGGTGGGCGGACGCGCCACGCGCTCAGGCGCTGGCAAGCAGGCGCCGCGCAACGCTCGCCAACGGCGCAGGCAGCTGGCTGAACACGCACTCGGGGTCGAGCGCGTCGAGCAGATTCTTGACGATGAGGCCGAGCTCGGTGTCGCCCTCGCTCACCAGCCGGCGGCTGAAGAACAGGGTGTCGGGATCCTCGCGGCGGCCGAGCAGCAGCAGGAAGTCGCGCGCGGTCGCGCTGATGGTGAGTTCCGGTGCACCCTGGGTCGGTGTGAAGCCGCCCGAAGTGACGGTGAAGCGCACGCTGAGTCCGATATCCTTCACCCGGATGGCGTAGCGCCGCCCCACCAGCGGCTGCCAGTCGAGCGTCTGCAGGCCGGGCCATAGCAGACGGTTGGCGGCGAGCGTGAAAGCGAGGCTCGGCGGCGCGTCGGGCAGGCGCGATACCAGCGTGGAGACGGGGGTCGGAATGGCAAGGTTCAGCATGACGGCTCCTTGGCGGGTGGAAGGGCTAACGCAACGCGTCCGCCCAGTTGTTGGGGGTTTCGTACAGGCGCACCTGCTCGAGCTTCAGGCGGTTGCCGTAGCGGTCGAGGTAAGCGGCGTCGAGAATGCGGAAGGCTTCCGTGGCGAGGTTCTCCGCAGTCGGCACCACTGACAGCACGACGGTCTTGTGGCCGGGCAGCACGGCAAGGAATTCGGCCACCACCCGATCGCCCTCGTACACCAGGAAAGCGTGATCCCACTGGCTCACCAGCGCGGCCATGGCGATTGCCTTCACCTCGGAAAAGTCCATCACCATGCCCTGCTGCGAGACCTCGGGTGTCTGGATAATCTCGCCCGACAGGGTGATTTCGAGCGCATAGCGGTGACCGTGCAGGTGCCGGCACTGGCTGTCGTGATGGGGAATGCGATGGCCGGCGTCGAATTCCAGCCGGCGCGTGATGCGCGTCTCAGACATATTGAGCGGCGTCCTGTTCGAGGCCGGCGCGGCCGTGCCAGTAGCCATCCACCGAAGGCCCCGGCATCACTTTCGCCAGCCCGGCGGCGGCCGCGGTGTCGCCTGCCAGCGCGGCATCGAAGGCCCTGACCACGCGTTCCATATGGCGCGACTGCGGCGACAGGCGCAGGCAGGTGACACCCATGTCGCGCAGGACCGGAATTTCGTTGATGAGGTTGTAGACCCCGGCCGACTGCGTCTGGATGCCGTTGATGGTGAGGAAGGGTTCACCCTCGCGCGTCGATAGCGACAAGCCGTCGGCATGGTCGAGGCAGCGGAACTGGCAGTCGTCCTTGGGCAGGTTGTAATGACGCGCGGTGAAGCAGCGTGCCGAATAGGCCAGCGGCAGGCGGCCGTAGGCGAAGATTTCGGTTTCCATGCCGGCTGGAGCGCGTTCCATCAGCGCCGCCAGCGCCACACGCGATACCTCCACCGGCGGCAGCCAGCGGCGCGCGCCAAGACTCGCGAGCACGTCGAGCGTCTCCGGATTGTAGATGTTGAGCGTCGGGCCGGCGACGAAGGGCCGCTTCGCTTCCGACAACAGCCGCACCGCGCCCCACTCGTTGGCCTCGACCAGGAAGCGACCGTCGCGCACGATCTTGCGCAGCACCTTGAGATCGGATTCCGACTCGATCAGCGTCTGCGTGGAGAGCACCACTTCCTTGCCCGCGGCGGCAAGCTTTTCCGCAAGATCGAGCCAGTCCGGCAGGCGCAGCAGGTGGCGCCGCGAGCACACGGTCTCGCCAAGGTAAATGCGTGCCACCGGCCAGCTTGCCGCCGCCTCGTAGAAGGCGAAGGTGTCCTCGCGTGACCAGTAGTACAGGAGGGGACCGATCGACAGATTCATAATGCGTGAGGCGTGAGGGGTTAGGCGCCAGGTGCAGACAGGCACGGGCCGAGGTGTTTCGCCTCACGCCTCACGCCCGACACCTCACGCACGACAATCATTTCCACGGCCGGTGATAGGCGCCGAGCGTGTGGCTCTGGCCTTCCGAGAGCTTGTTCAATTCGGCCATCCAGGCCGGCGCTGGGGCGAAGCTCTCGGCGTTCTTCTTCACCGCGTCGATGGCGGCGCGCCAGACCTTCGTCACTTGCGTCACGTAGGCGGGACTGCGCTGGCGGCCTTCGATCTTGATCGCTGCGATGCCCATCCTGAGCATTTCCGGCAGGAGGTCGAGAGTATTGAGGCTGGTCGGCTCTTCCAGAGCGTAATAGGTCTCGCCGGACACCTCGAAGCGGCCCTTGCACAGGGTCGGGTAACCCGCCTTCTCGTCCTTGCCGTAGCGGTCGAGCAGCACACCGTTCAGGCGCGATTCCAGCCCGGTGGGGGTTTCCTTCCACTGCACCGATTTGGCGGGCGAGCACACGCCGGCCGAGTTCGGCGATTCGCCGGTGCAGTAGGACGACAAAAGGCAGCGCCCCTCGACCATGACGCACAGGCCGCCGAAGCCGAACAGTTCGATCTCGACCGCGGTGTTCTTCACCACGGCCTCCACCTGCGGCAACGACAGCACGCGCGGCAGCACGGCGCGCTGCACGCCGAAGTGCTCACGGTAGAAGTTGACCGCCTCGTAGCTGGTGGCCGAGCCCTGCACCGACAGGTGGAGCCGGAGCTGCGGATGATTCTTCACCGCGTAGCGCATGAGACCGGCGTCGGCGAGGATGACCGCGTCCATGCCGAGCTTCGCCGCGCGGTCGACTGCGCCGGTCCAGCGCTGCCAGGTATCGGACTGCGGATAGGTGTTGAGTGCGAGCAGCACCTTGCGGCCGCGGTCGTGGGCGTAGCGCAGGCCTTCGGCTGCCTGCGCCTCGTCGAAGTTGAGGCCAGGGAAGGCGCGCGCGTTGGTGTTGTCGCGAAAGCCCATGTAGACGGCGTCGGCGCCGTGGTCGATGGCGGCCTTGAGCGCCATCAGGCTGCCCGCCGGGCAGACCAGTTCAAGCGGCATGGATGTGCTCCTTCCAGGGTTGGCCCGCGCGCGCGCCTTGGCGACTGCCGCGCTGCGCCAGTTCGTCGGCGATGCCGTTCAAGATATCCCACTTCTTTGCGCACCACGCGGGCGCAAGAAGGATGTCAGCCGGCGCAGTGCCGGTGACGCGGTGATACACCACGTCCCACGGCGTGCGCTCGATGAGGTCGGCCGCGATGCGCCGGTAGTCGGCTTCTTCCAGCGGCACGTACTCGCCGCGTTTCCATTCGATGGCGAGGATCGTGTGCTTGACCACGTGCAGCGGATGCAGCTTCAGGCCATCGACGCCGACTTCGAGCACGCGGTCGAGGCTGGCGTGGGCGTGCGACTCGTCCTCGCCGGGCAGGCCGACGATGAGATGGCAGCACACCGGGATGCCGCGCGCACGCGCGGCGCGCGTCGCCTCGACGTATTCGGCGAAGCCGTGGCCACGATTGACGCGCGCCAGGCTGTGGTCGAACGACGACTGCAGGCCGAGTTCCAGCCACACCTCGTGGCCGCGGTCGCGGTATTCGGCAAGCAGGTCGAGCACCGGCGGCGGCACGCAGTCCGGGCGGGTACCGATGGACAGCCCGATGACGCCCGGTTCGGCCAGCGCCTGATCGTACAGCGCGCGCAGCTCGTCGACGTGCGCGTAGGTGTTGGTGTAGGCCTGGAAATACGCGAGAAAGCGGCGCGCACCGGTGCGGTTGCCGATACGGCTGCGCGCACGGTCGAACTGCGCCGCCAGCGTGGCCGGCTCACGCGCGCCAGGCGCGAATGACTTGTTGTTGCAGAAGGTGCAGCCGCCGATGCCTTTGGATCCGTCGCGATTGGGGCAGGTGAAGCCGGCGTCGAGCGCAATCTTGTGCACGCGTTCGCCGTAGCGATCCTGCATCGCGCGGCCAAAGCTGTGGATGAGGTCGGCACGCGTGTTCATGCGAGCCCTCCCGCCCGGGCGCGCGCAGCCGCGCCGCCTGAGAATGGCGAACGGGATTCCCGGCGGGAAATCATCGGCAGCGGGGGGACCAGCATGGGGCGTTCCTGGGGCGGGACCCGCCGGGCGGCGAATCCTTTCAAATGACATACTTATCTTAATTTTTCGCCACGGTTTTGTCCATGGTGGATTGCGCCGCCAGCGCCCGCCGGGGTTCACCCGCCCCGGCGAAACGCCTACAATGCGAGGTCTTTGCCGGCCGGCCCTTCCGCGACGCGCACGCGCCGCAACCCGGCCTCTCCCAGGAACCCCATTCGCCGCCATGTTCACCGGAATCATTCAAGCCATCGGCCGCATCCACGAGTTCGAAGCGCGCGGCGCGGACGCGCGCATGACCATCCACGGCGGAGGCCTGGATTTCGCGGACGTCGCGGTCGGCGACAGCATCGCGGTCAACGGCGTGTGCCTCACCGCAGTGGCGCTGACGCCGGACAGCTTCACCGTCGACGTCTCGGCGGAAACCCTGCGCTGCACCGAAGGCTTCTTGCCCGGCGCCGAGGTCAACCTGGAAAAGGCGCTGCGCCTGGCCGACCGTCTCGGCGGCCACATGGTGTCGGGCCACGTCGACGGCGTCGGCACGGTGCACCGCTTCGTACCGGCGGGCGAATCGCACCTGCTGGAAATCGACGCGCCGAGCGAGCTGGCGCGCTACATCCTGCGCAAGGGTTCGATCACGGTGAACGGCGTATCGCTGACGGTGAACCGCGTCGAGGGCACGCGCTTCGCCCTGAACCTCATTCCACACACGCTGCAGATGACCACGCTGAAGCACCTGCAGGCCAGCAGCCGCGTCAATCTCGAAGTCGACATGATCGCGCGCTACGTCGAGCGCATGCTGCAATTCACCCAACCCACGGACAAAGACTGATGAGCCTCGCCTCCACCCTTGAAATCATCGAAGAGCTGAAAGCCGGCCGCATGGTCGTGCTGGTCGACGAGGAAGACCGCGAGAACGAGGGCGATCTGGTGATGGCCGCCGAGCACGTCACGCCGGATGCGATCAACTTCATGGCGAAGTATGGCCGCGGCCTCATCTGCCTCACGCTCACCGATGCGCGCTGCCGCCAGCTGGGCCTGAAGCAGATGGTGTCCGACAACCAGACGCCGCACGGCACCGCGTTCACCGTTTCGATCGAGGCCGCCGAGGGGGTGACCACCGGCATCTCCGCCGCCGACCGCGCGGTCACCATCCAGGCCGCGGTGAAAAAGGACGCCAAGCCGACCGACATCATCCAGCCCGGCCACATCTTCCCGCTGCGCGCGCAGCCCGGCGGCGTGCTGGTGCGCGCCGGCCACACCGAGGCGGGCTGCGACCTCGCCGGGCTCGCCGGCCTCGAGCCCGCGTCGGTGATCTGCGAAATCCTCAAGGACGACGGCAGCATGGCGCGGCTGCCCGATCTGGTGCCGTTCGCGCAGGAGCACGGTCTCAAGATCGGCGCCATCGCCGACCTCATCCACTACCGCAACCAGACCGAGAGCCTGGTCGAGCGTGCCGCCGACCGCCTGATCCAGACGGTGTATGGCGCGTTCCGCCTCATCGCCTATCGCGAGAAGTGCGCCGGCGAAACCCATCTCGCGCTGGTCAAGGGCGAGATCCATGCCGACCGCGAGACGCTGGTGCGCGTGCACGAGCCCTTGAGCGTGATGGACTTCCTCGACGTCACCGGCGGCGGCCATTCCTGGCCCATCCTGGGCGCGATGGAACGCATCGCCGAATCACAGTCGGGCGTGATCGTCCTGCTGCACCGGCCGGAAACGGCGGATGCCCTGCTCGATCGCATCAACCCCGCGCCGGTTGACAGCCGCAAGTACGACCTGCGCGACTACGGCATCGGCGCACAGATCCTGCGCGACCTCGGTGTCGGCAAGATGCGCCTGCTCGCCAGTCCGCGCAAGATGCCGGCGATGGACGGCTTCGGCCTCGAAGTCACCGGCCATTCCGAAAAAACTTGATTGTCTGAAAGAAAGGGACGCCCATGGGCACCAGCGACGCCATCAACGAACTCGACCCCGTCTACCAGGGCAAGGGCCTGAAAATCGGCATCGTCATGAGCCGCTTCAACCGCGACATCTGCGAGGGCCTGCTGTCGGCCTGCGAAATCGAACTCACCCGTCTCGGCGTGGCGAAGGACGACATCCTGCTGGTCGACGTCCCCGGCGCACTCGAGCATCCGCTCGCCCTGCAGAAGATGGCGCAGTCCGGCAAATACGACGCGCTCATCGCCCTGGGCGCCGTGGTTCGGGGCGACACCTACCATTTCGAAGTGGTGTCGAACGAATCCTCGCGTGGCATCCTCGACGTGCAGCTGGAAACCGGCGTGCCCATTGCCAACGCCATCCTCACCGTCGACACCGAAGAACAGGGGCACAAGCGCATGGGCGAGAAAGGCCGCGATGCGGCGCGCGTAGCCATCGAAATGGCCAACCTGCTGAAGCGCCTGTAATGGTCATAGTGCCCAACTCCAGTCGCACGCGTCACCCTCTCCCCACCCTCTCCCCTCAAGGGAGAGGGAGCCAAGGTCTCTCTTCGCGAGGCGGGTATTGATGGCCGGTTCCCGCAAGCACGCACGCGAATTCGCCCTGCAGGGCCTGTACGCCTGGCTGGTCGGCGGCGCCGACGCCACCCTCATCGCCGCCAACCTCAAGGAAGACGAGCAGTTCAAGCGCGCCGACGAGGACTACTTCCGCACCCTGCTGTACGGTGTGCTGAAGGAAGAGGATCTGCTGAGCTCGCGCATCGCCCCCCTGCTGGACCGCCCCATCGCCGAGCTCTCCCCCATCGAGCGCGGCATCCTGCTACTCGGCGCCTACGAACTCCTCAACTGTCCCGACGTACCCTGGCGCGTCGCCATCAACGAAGGCGTCGAACTGGCGAAGAAATTCGGTGGCACCGACGGCCACAAGTACATCAACGGCGTGCTCGACAAGCTGGCGCAGGACGTGCGGGCGGTGGAGATCGAGGCGGCTAAAAATAGGGGCTAGGGGTCAGGGGTCAGGGGGCAGGAAAGAAGCACTATTTGTGAATTCATCAAGCGCGGCGAAGCCGCACAAACCCCCCTGCCCCCCGCCCCCTGAATCCTGACCCCTATCAAATGGAATTCTCCCTCATCGCCCGCCACTTCACCCGCGCCGCGCCCGGCGCGGTGCTGGGCGTGGGCGACGACTGCGCGCTGCTGGCGCCGACGCCGGGGATGCAGCTCGCGGTGTCGACCGACATGCTGCTCGAAGGTCGGCATTTCGCGCCGCAGGACAGTCCTGCGGGGCTCGGGCACAAGGCGCTCGCGGTGAACCTGTCGGACCTCGCGGCGATGGGGGCGACGCCGCGCTGGGCGACGCTGGCGATCGCGCTGCCGACGGAGGATGACGCCTGGCTCACGGCGTTCACGCGCGGTTTTTTTCGCGTCGCCGAGCAGTACGGCATCGAGCTGGTCGGTGGCGACACCACGCGCGGGCCGCTCACGCTGTCGGTCACCGTCATCGGCGAAGTGCCGCCGGGTGAGGCGCTGCGCCGCGACGGCGCGCGTCCCGGTGACGACGTCTGGGTATCGGGCGTGATCGGTTCGGCCGCCGCCGCACTCGCCTACCGCCAGGGACGCCTGTTCATGGAGCAGGTCGACGCCGCCCGCGTGCTGCCGGCGCTGTACCTGCCGACGCCGCGCGTCGAACTCGGTCTCGCGCTGCGCGGCCTCGCCTCCGCCGCAATCGATATTTCCGATGGCCTGCTGGGCGATCTTGGCCACATCCTCGAACGTTCCGGCGTCGGCGCCACGATCGAATTCGCGGCGCTGCCCGTCCTGCCGGTGCTGCACAAATATCTGCACGAGGACGTGGCGCGCGAGTGCGTGCTCGCCGGCGGCGACGACTACGAACTCTGCTTCACCGCCCCTGCCGCACGCCGCGACGCGGTGCTCGCCGCCGCACAGCAGTCGGGCGTCGCGGCGACCCGCATCGGCCGCATCACCGCCGAAGCAGGCCTCGGTGTCCTCGACTCCGACGGCAAGCCCATGCAAATCGACAAGACCGGCTATGACCACTTCGCTGCCTGACCCCGCAAGCGGGAGAGGGGCTGGGGAGAGGGCCAGCTTTCGCTTCCTCGTCGCCCACCCCGCCCACCTCATCGCCTTCGGCTTCGGCACCGGCCTCGCACCGAAGGCCCCCGGCACCGTCGGCACCCTGCTCGGCCTGCCGCTTTTCTGGCTGATCGAGGCCGCCGCATCCGACCTGCCGAATCGGATCGTCCTCCTTGTCGCTGCTTTCCTCGTCGGCGTATGGGCGAGCGCACGCGCCGGCCGCGCGCTGGGCGTGGCGGACCACGGCGGCATCGTGTGGGACGAGATCGTCGCCTTCGCGCTGGTACTCGTTTTCACCCCGCCGGGGTGGTTGTCGATCGCGCTGGCCTTTGCACTGTTCCGCCTGTTCGATATCCTGAAACCCTGGCCGATCCGCATCGCCGACGCCCGGCTGAAGAACGGATTCGGCGTGATGTTCGACGATCTGCTGGCCGCGATCTATTCGATCGCCGCCCTGAAAGGACTGCAATGGCTCGTGTAAGCGACGAAGAACTGCACCAGCTCGCGGTGGAACTGAGCGAAAAGCTGCGCACGCGCGGCTGGATGGTCGCCACCGCCGAATCCTGCACCGGCGGCTGGGTCGGGCACCTGCTCACCTCGCTGCCCGGCAGCTCGCAATGGTACGAGCGCGGCTTCATCACCTACGCCAACGCCGCCAAGATCGAGATGCTCGGCGTACCGGAATCGCTCCTCGCTGCCCACGGCGCCGTCTCCGAGGAAACCGCCGCCGCGATGGCGGAAGGCGCGCTCAAGCACAGCCATGCCCAGGCCACGCTCGCCATCTCCGGCATCGCGGGCCCCGGCGGCGGCGCCCCACAAAAACCCGTCGGCCTGGTGTGCTACGGCTGGGCGCTGGAAGACGGCACCGTGCTGTCGTCCACCTGCCGCCTCGACGGCGACCGCGACGAAATTCGCTCGCGCGCGGTAGCGGCGGCGTTGCGGGGGTTGATCGAG
>JANJWS010000021.1 GCA_024709425.1 Thiobacillus sp. | reverse complement strand
GAGTCCGGTGCGCCTCCTCGTTTTCGCCAAGGCGCCAGTGGCGGGCGAGGTCAAGACGCGACTGATTCCGGCTCTGGGCGCGGAAAGCGCGGCGCGGCTGGCGGCGCGCATGCTGGAGCGAACCCTGCAGGAAGCACGCCGCACCGCGGTGGGTGCCGTGGAACTGTGCATGAGCCCGGCGCCGGGCACGCCGGCCTGGTCGGGGGTCACGCTGCCGCCCGACGTCGAAACGAGCGAGCAAGGCACGGGCGATCTTGGCGAACGCATGGCACGCGCCGCGCGGCGCGCGCTGGCGCGCAATGAAGCGGTCCTGCTCATCGGCACCGACTGTCCCGAACTCACCGCCGAACGCCTGCGCCGCGCGGCCGTGGAACTGGCGCACCACGATGCGGTAATGTACCCGGCGCAGGACGGTGGCTACCCGCTCCTCGGTCTGCGTCGTTTCGATGCGAGCCTGTTCGATGACATCCCCTGGAGCACCGCCACGGTAGGCGCGCTGACCCGCGAGCGCCTGGCGGCGCTGGGCTGGCGGACGTGGGTCGGCGAGCCGCTGCGCGACATCGACACCCCCGAGGATCTCGCCTGCGGTAGCCCGATTCCGGATTTTAGGCTTGAATGAAGCTTTTGCCGCCCGCGCTGGCCATGTCAACTGCCCGTACCCTGGTGCTGTTCAACTACGATTGGGACCGTGCCGGTTTCGGACGATGGACTAGCCGTTTTCCCCTCGACACCGCCGGCTTCGACCTGTTCAGCTTTCCCAGCAACGCGCGTCTCGCGGGTTTTGATCTCGAGCGTTTCGTCGACCGGCTGGCGAAGCGCGCCCACCGGCGCGGCTGGCGCGCGGTGGTGTCGAACCACGAGCAGTTTGGCGCGCTGGCCGCGGCGATGCTGGCCGAGCGCATGGGCTGGCCGGGCACGCCGGTCGAAGCGGTGCTCGCCTGCCAGCACAAGTTGCACGCCCGCCGCGTGCTGCAGGCCGTGGCACCCGAGGCGAACACCGGCTTCGACCTGCTGCCGGCGCGCTACGGCGAGCCGATTCCCGAGGATCTTGCCTACCCGGTCTTCGTCAAGCCGGTGAAGGCGGCGTTCTCGGTGCTCGCTCGCACCGTGCGCGATCGCGAAGAACTCGCAGCGCTCACCGATTTCAGGCCATGGGAACTGTGGGTGATCCGCCATCAGGTCGAACCCTTCGAACGCGTCGCGCGCGCCCGCCTGCGCGACGCCGGCAGCGCGCACCGCATGCTCATGGAACAGCCGGCGGGTGGGCGGCAGTACAACCTCGACGGCTATGTATACGAGGGCAAAGTGCGACCGTTGGGCGTGGTCGAGTCGGTGATGTATCCCGCTACCCAGGCCTTCATGCGCTTCGTCTATCCGTGCGCGCTGCCCGACTCCGCGCGGGCACGCGCACTCGACGTGGCGCGGCGTTTCCTCACCGCGGCGGGTTTTCGCCACGGACTGTTCAACATGGAGTTCTTCCATGACGCTGCCAGCGACCGGCTGACGGTGATCGAGTTCAACCCACGCATGGCCGCGCAGTTCTCCGATCTCTATCGGCAGGTCGACGGCATCGACCTGCATCGCGTCGCGCTGGAACTCGCGCATGGGCGCGACCCGGCCAGCCTGCCGCGCAGCGCACCCACGGCCGGCGTGGCGGCGAGCTTCGTCTACCGCAGCTTTGATCCTGCGGCACGCCCTCCGATGCCCGGTGGCCGCGCCCGCCATGCGCTGGCGCAGGTTTTCCCCGATGCGCTGCTGTTCGCCTTTCCCAAGACGCGCGGCCAGATCGCCCGTGATTTCAAGTGGCTGGGCAGTTACCGCTACGGCATCCTGCACCTGGGCGGCCGCGACGCCTCCGACCTCAGCGCACGCTGCATCGTGGCCAGCCGCATGCTCGGCTGGACGCCCGCGTGCACGCACACGGACCACGCGGCACCAGCCTGCCCGGCGCCGGCTTTCTCGCTGGAGGGCGGCCTGTGAACACACCGCGTCTGATCCAGATTGCGCGGGCGGATGCGGACGCCACCCGCGCCGATCTCGTTGCAGGACTCGGTGCGCCGCACGCGGCGCTCTCCCCCAAGTATCTCTACGATGCGCTCGGCTCGCGCCTGTTCGCGGCGATCACCGCACTGCCCGAGTACTATCCGACACGCACCGAGGCGGCGATATTCCGCGCCCACCTCGATGAAATCGCCACTGCCGTCGGCCCCACCGGCACCCTGGTGGATCTGGGCGCGGGCAACTGCGAGAAGGCCGCACGGCTGTTCGATGCGCTGGCGGTGAGGCGCTATGTCGCGATCGACATTTCCGCCAGCTATCTCAAGGAATCGCTCGACCGCTTGCAGTACGAGCACCCGGACATGGAGATGCTCGGCGTGGGCCTGGATTTTTCGCAGCACCTCGCGCTGCCCGCCGAGATCGGCCCGGGACCGCGCACGCTGTTCTATCCGGGATCGAGTATCGGCAACTTCACGCCGGACGAGGCCCTCGCCTTCCTGCGCCAGGTGCACACCGCCTGCGCGGGCGGCGCGCTGCTCATCGGGGTCGATCTTGTGAAGTCCGCGTCGGTGCTGGAACCGGCCTACGACGACGCGCTGGGCGTGACGGCCGCGTTCAACCGCAACCTGCTGCTGCACCTGAACCAGTTGATCGGCAGTGACTTCGCCATTGCCGACTGGCGCCACGTCGCGTTTTTCAACACCGGCGAATCGCGCATCGAGATGCACCTCGAAGCATTACGCGACGCGACCGTGCGCTGGCCCGGCGGCGAGCGCCGCTTTGCCGCCGGTGAACGCATCCATACCGAGAATTCCTACAAGTGGCGGACGGACGATTTCGCCGCACTGCTCTCCGAAGCGGGCTTTCGCGCGCCGCGGCTCTGGCGCGATGCGCAAGCGTGGTTCGCGGTGTTTGCGGCGGAGGCGTGAATGGGCTGCCCGCTGCGTCTGCCTTCCGTCATGCCGGGCTCACGCGGCGCAGCTGCGGAAACCGTTGAAGATGTCGTTGCGCTCGGGGGTGAAATAGTTGCGATAACGCGGATGCGCCATGCGCGGGGCGGTGGCTCGGCTCGCGCCGCGCAGGACGTAGCGGTCGCCAAACCAGGGCGCGGAGTAATCGCGATAGGGATGCGGGATGAAGCCGGGATACGGCAGGAAGCGGCTGGCGGTCCATTCCCACACGGCA
>JANJWS010000099.1 GCA_024709425.1 Thiobacillus sp. | reverse complement strand
TGCGCAGCGCAGCGCCACGGCGGCGAAGGAGATCAAGGCGCTGATCGAGGATTCCGTGGACAAGGTCGATGCCGGCGGCAAGCTGGTCGACGAAGCCGGCAAGACCATGGACGAGATCGTCAGCTCGGTCAAGCGGGTCACCGACATCATGGGCGAGATCGCGGCGGCGAGCAGCGAGCAGAGTGCCGGCATCGAGCAGGTGAACCAGGCCGTCGGCCAGATGGACGAGATGACCCAGCAGAACGCGGCGCTGGTCGAGGAAGCCGCCGCGGCATCGGAGAGCCTGCAGGCCCAGGCAGCCAAGCTGGCGGATGCGGTGAGCTTCTTCAAGCTGAGCCACACTACGGTGACGCACGCCGCGCCAGCCGCGCTGCCTCCCCGGGCCCGTGTCAAGACTCTGCCAGCACGCGACAAGGCGACCGCGCGGCAGACCGCCACGCTGCCGCGGCCGAAGAAAATTTCGACAGGATCTGGAGATGAAGAATGGGAAACCTTCTAGGGCACGCCCGGCAGCGCGCGCCCTGACCGAGGGCCGGCATTAGCTGCCAAAAATCAATAGGTCATACAAAAATGAGTTGCGGAAAAAACAAAACAGGAAACACCCCGGTGCCAGGCCGGGTGCTCGGTGCCGTGCTGCTTGCGGCGACCACCTGCGTCCATGCAGCGGAACGGGACGCGGCGGTCGACGAGGATGCCGGCAACGGCTACACGCTTGGCATCATGTACCGCGCGGATGTCGTGTCCAACGTCTCCGGCGGGCTCAAGCGCGGCACCAAGGCGCTGGGCAATCTCGACGCCACGCTCGACCTCGATCTCGATCGCCTGGCCGGATGGTCGGGAATGACGGCATCCTTCCATGCCATTGCCAGTCACGGTGGCAAGCCCAACACCTATCTGGTGGGCAGCAACCAGGGCGTCGACAACATCGAGGTCGAGACCAACACGGCGAAGCTGTTCCAGGCGTGGATCGAGAAGCAGTGGCAGGGCGACCGCTTTTCGGCGCGTTTCGGGTTGTACGACCTGAACTCCGAGTTCTACGTCAGCCACACCAGCGGAATGTTCATGCATCCCGCCCCCGGCATCGGTTCGGAAATGGCGCAAACCGGCGTCAATGGCCCCTCGGTCTTCCCCACCTCGTCCTTGGTGTTGCGCCTGCGCTACCGTCCGAGCGACGAAACCTATCTGCAGGCGGTGGTGCTCGATGGCGTACCGGGCGATCCGGACAACCCGCGTGGAACCCACATCCAGTTCAATGATGGCGACGGTGCGCTGCGCGTGGTCGAGGCCGGCTATATCCCTGCGCTTGCGAAGGATGCCGAAGCGCGGGGCCTCTCGCCAACGGACAAGTATGCGATTGGCGTGTGGTCCTACACCTCGCAGTTCGAGGATCTGGCGGAAGTCGACGGTGCCGGGAATCCGCTGATGCGGGATGACAACCGCGGCTTCTACGTCCTGGCCGAACGCACCGTGCATTATGGCGCCCAGGGCGGGCATACCGATGTCTTCGCACGTTATGGCCGCAGCAACGGTGACATCAATCCACTCGTGGGCTATGGCGAAATCGGCATCGTGTTCGATGGTTTGATCAGGCAGCGGCCGCGCGACAAGATCGGCGTGTCGTGGACCTACGGGCAGATCGGCAAGAAGTACCGCGCCGTGACACCCGGCAGTGAGCGCCACGAGACGGCCTGGGAAGTGACCTGGCGCGCGCCGGTCAACGACTGGCTCACCATCCAGCCCAACCTCCAGTACGTGATCCATCCAGGTGCGACCGCGGATGTGGAGGACGCAACGGTGCTCGGCATACGGTTTGAAATGTCCCTGGAGAAATGATTCCACGGGGGTTGTTTTTCCAGTTACGCAATTCAAGGGAGCAAGACCATGTTTTCTTCGATGTTGATCAAGCAAAAGCTCTGGGCGCTCGTGCTGCTGAGCCTGACGTTCACCCTGGTTGTCGCGGCGGTGGGTTACTGGGGCCAGGAGCGGATGCACACGGCGATGGATGAGGTGCGCAACAGCGGTGTCGCCCAGAAGAACCTCATGCAGGCCGACATGATGCACGAGGCGCTGCAGGGCGACGTGCTGGCAGCGCTGCTTGCCGGACACGAGGCCCAGGCGGGCGAGCAGGTCGAGACGCAGAAGATCCGCGACAACCTCACCGAACATTCCGCCGTCTTCCGCGACAGCCTTGCGGAGATCGGCAAGCTGTCGCTCGACGAGGCGACCCGCAGGCAGCTGGATGAGAATGAGGCAGCCCTGCGCAGCTATGTGGGGACGGCCGAGGCCATCGTCGGTTCGGCGTTCACCGATGTGGTTGCCGCGCAGGCGCGCTACCCCGAGTTCGAAAAGGCCTTCTCGGTGCTGGAGGGCAAGATGGAGCAAACCAGAGCACTGATCGAGGCGGCCGCCGATCTCGCGGCCTCGCACGGCGAATCCTCGGCCGCCGCGGCACGCAACGCGATGCTGGCGACGCTGGCGGGCTGCCTGGTGGTAATGGTCATGCTCGCACGCGTCTTCATCCGCAACATTACCCAGCCGCTCTTGCAGGCGGTGACGCTTGCCGAATCCGTGGCGGCGGGCAATCTCGACAATCAGATCGAAATCCGGTCGAACGACGAAATCGGCCACTTGATGCAGGCGCTCAAGTCGATGAACACCAGCCTGGCCGACATCGTTGGACAGGTGCGGACCGGGACCGAGACCATTGCCGTGGCCTCGCGCGAGATCGCCTCGGGCAACGCCGACCTGTCCAGCCGCACCGAGGAACAGGCGTCCAGCCTGGAGGAGACGGCCAGTTCGATGGAAGAGCTGACCAGCACCGTCAAGCAGAATGCCGAGAATGCCCGGCAGGCCAACCAGCTGGTCGGCGCCACCGCCGAGGTTGCTCTCAAGGGCGGGCGTGTGGTCGGCGAGGTGGTCGACACCATGGCGTCGATCAAGGACAGCTCGCGCAAGATTTCCGACATCATTGGTGTGATCGACGGGATTGCGTTCCAAACCAACATTCTGGCGCTGAACGCTGCGGTCGAGGCTGCGCGTGCGGGCGAGCAGGGGCGTGGTTTCGCGGTGGTGGCGTCCGAGGTGCGCAATCTTGCGCAGCGCAGCGCCACGGCGGCGAAGGAGATCAAGGCGCTGATCGAGGATTCCGTGGACAAGGTCGATGCCGGCGGCAAGCTGGTCGACGAAGCCGGCAAGACCATGGACGAGATCGTCAGCTCGGTCAAGCGGGTCAC